>DAIDHI010000068.1 GCA_027452025.1 Elusimicrobiota bacterium
CGTCACCGCGCGCGGGCCGCAGAAGAAGTGCGTCCGGCCCTCGTGGCCGGGCCCGGCCAGCACCGCCGCCGCGGCGGCCGCCGCGTCTTCGAGCGCGATAAAGGCCACGGGCGCCGTCGCCGGCGCCTCGTAGACCCCGGCGCGCACGGCCAGCGCCAGGGGCCCGAGCAGGTCCTCGGCGCGGCGGTTGAGGCGCAGGACCGTCCACTTCAGCGGGGAGGTCAGCAGTCCGAGCTCGGTGCGCAGGTGGTCCTCCAGGGCCGCGGGGCCCAGCCGCGCGCCGACCGCCGAGGCGTAGACCACGTGCCCGACTCCGGCTTTGACGGCCGCGCGCAGGGCGGCCTCGTGCTGCCGCCGGCGGGCTCCGGGGCGCAGATCGGAGGTCGGCACCAGCAGCAGCCGCTCGACGCCGGAGAAGGCCGCCTCCAGGACGTCCGGCCGGTCGAAATCGGCCAGGCGCGCGGCCGCTCCCCCGCGCGTCAGGCCCAGGATGCGGTCGGGGACGCGGGTGAGGAACGCGAGCTGCTGCGGCGGCAGCCGCTCGAGCAGCCGCCGCGCCACGGCGAGGCCCAGGGGGCCGCCGGCGCCGGTGACGGCGATCACACGGCCAGTTTAGAACACCGGCCATGGCGTCCCGATAGAGGAGAGGTGACGACTGGGCCCCCTTTCGGGTAGAATCGCGGAGGTGGTTGAAATGCTTTCCGCCGTCCGAGGGGCCGACCGCCTCCTCTTCGTCAAGATCAATTCGGTCTGGACGTGCCGGGCGCTGGACCTCCTCCTGCCCGCGCTGACCGACGCCAATCGCTCTCCGTGGTTCTGGGCCGGCCTGGCCGGCGTCGCCGCCTTATGGCTCTACCGCGATCGCGCCCGCGCGGCGCTGGTCATTGCGGCCCTCGGCCTGACCGTCGGCGCCTCCGACCTGCTCTGCTTCCGGCTCGTCAAGCCCCTCGTCCGCCGCCTGAGGCCGGAGTACGTCCTGTCCGGCGTGATCCTGCGCGCCGGCCGCCACGGCCGCTACGGATTTCCCTCCAACCACTCCGCCAACGCTTTCGCCGCGGCGGCGTTCGTCTCCTCCTTCTATCCCCGGCTCTCCTGGCCCCTCTTCGCGCTGGCCGGCGCCATCGCCTACAGCCGCGTCTACGTCGGCGCCCACTTCCCGGCCGACGTCCTCGGCGGCGCCGTCATCGGTTTCGGCCTCGGCCGCCTGGCGGCCCTGGGCCTCAAGCGGGCCATTTTATCCTTGACAAAGAAAGGCTCGAGGCGGTATAGTAGTCAAAGAACGATTTCGAACCCGTAACTAGAAATGTCGGGACCGACCCGCCGAGAGAAAGGCGGGTTTCGTGTTTTATAGGGGCCATGAGCCAGGCTTTCGTCAAGGAAGGCGACCAATCCGACGACCTGCCCGAGCGCCCGCTCGGAGAGCGCCCCAACTACGTCACCCCGGAAGGACTCGCGGCCCTGCGGCGCGCGCGAGACGAGCTTTCCGCCCGCCGCGCCGAGCTCTCCAAGGTCCGGACTCGAGAGGACCCGCAGCTCAAGCTCGTCGAGCGCGACTTGCGCTACTTCGAGGCCCGCGTCGACTCCGCGATCCTCGTGGACCGCTCCAAGGACAAGCCCGAGGACGTGCGCTTCGGCGCCGAGGTGGAGCTCGACGGCGACGGCGGGCGGCGGCGCTACCGCATCGTCGGAGAGGACGAGGCCGATCCAGCCTGCGGAAGGCTGAGCTGGAGCTCGCCCCTGGCCCTGGCGCTCATGGGCGCCAAGCCCGGCGACCGCGTGCGCTGGGCGGGCCCCGAGGGCGAGGCCTCCGCGGCCGTGGTCTGCCTGCGCTACCCGTAGAACGGCGCGCGTCAAACGGGTAGAATCGTTGCGACGAATTTTCGACAGGGGGTCCGTCATGAAGCGATCGCTGATGCTCGCCTGCGCCGCCGTCCTCGCCGTCCTCGCCTTCGCCCAGGCCAAGGACGAGTCGCTCTTTCGCCTGCCCAAGCCGATGGCGGCGCCGCCCCAGCCCGCCGACAATCCGATGACGCCCGCCAAAGTCGCCCTCGGACGCCTCCTCTATTTCGACAAGCGGCTTTCCAAGGACGCGACCGTCTCCTGCGCCACCTGCCACGACCCGAACAAGGGCTGGACCGACCAAGCGCCGGTGTCCACCGGCATCCGCGGCCAGCACGGCACGCGCAACGCCCCCACCGTCCTCAACGCCGCCTACTCCGACTATCAGTTCTGGGACGGCCGCGCGGCGAGCCTGGAGGAGCAGGCCGCGGGCCCCATCGGCAATCCCGTCGAGATGGGCTTCAACGCCAGGGGCGTGGAGGCGCGCCTGTCCAAGATCGAGGGCTACCGCCCGCTTTTCGCCGCGGCCTTCGGCGATAAAAAGGTGACGCTCGAACGCGTGGTCAAGGCCATCGCCAGCTTCGAGCGCACGGCCATCACGGGCGACTCGCCTTACGATCGCTATGAAGCCGGCGACCGGACGGCGCTTTCGGCCGACCAGCAGGCCGGCATGGCCCTGTTCTTCGGAAAGGCCAACTGCTCGGTCTGCCACACGGGGCCGAACTTCACCGACGGAGATTTCCACAACATCGGCGTGGGCATGGCGGCCAAGCGCCCCGATCTCGGACGCTACGAGCAGACCAAGCTCGAGCGCGACCGCGGCGCCTTCAAGACGCCCACGCTGCGCAACCTCGCCGACACCTTCCCCTACATGCACGACGGCTCGGTCAAGACCTTGGCCGAGGTCGTGGACTTTTACGACAAGGGCGGCGAGAAAAACCCGTGGCTGAGCTCCGATATCCATCCCCTGGGGCTCACGGCGCGAGAAAAGCGTCAGCTCGTCGCGTTTCTCGGCGCGTTGAACGGCGACAAGGTCGCGGCCGCGGCCCCAAAGAGCTTCCCGCGCTGAGCGTGCTCTCGTTTCGGGCGGCGCAAGACGGCGACGCCGCGGCCGTCGTGAGCCTCGTCAACGCGGCGTATCGCGGCGACAGCTCGCGTCGCGGCTGGACGACCGAGGCCGACTTGCTCGGCGGCCAACGCACGGACGAGGGAAAGGTGCTCGAGATGATCCGCGCCCCGGGCTCCCGCGTCGAGCTGGCCCTCGAGGACGGGGAGCTTCGCGGCTGCGTGCATCTGCGCCGCGAGGAGGACGGCGGCTGCTACCTCGGGATGCTCGCCGTCGATCCCGAGCGCCAAGCCGCGGGCGTGGGACGGCGGCTGCTCGAGCGCGGCGAGGAGGCGGCCGGCGGCTGGGGCTGCCGCCGCATGCGCATGACCGTCATCAGCCTGCGCGCGGAGCTCATCGCCTACTACGAGCGCCGCGGCTACATCCGCACGGGCCGGCGAGAGCCCTTCCCCGAGCGCGATCCCCGCTTCGGCCTGCCGAAGACGGCCGGCCTGGAGTTCGTCGAACTCGTCAAGCCGCTCTAGCGCGAGTGCTCGTAGCGGTCGTCCCCTCCGCGAGCGAGAAAGCCCACGCGCGCGTGGCCGGCGCGCCGCATGCCCTTGCGGGCCGAACGCTTGACCCCGCGCCGGCGCAGGCCGCGGGCGCCCGGCCCCGCGCCGTAATGGCCTCCGATCCAGCCCGGCGACTCGTCGGGCTCTGCGCCGGTCTGGACTCCTCCAGAAAGCGGCAACCCTCCGGGATCGCTCGCCAAGCTGCGCTCGATGCGGCGCGTGAGGTAGTCCTTCTTGTGGCCGGCGTCGCTGCCCTGCCTCGTTGGTTTGCGCATAAGGCCTCCTCACCGCATTGTACCCCGCCTCGAAGGCCGGCGGTATAATCCGGATAGGAGGCTTTATGAAGCGATTTTCCCTTGCGGCGGCGATCCTCGCGGCGGCGGGAGCCAGAATCCGGGCGCGACCTTCAACCAGAACCCCGGGCTGCCGTGACCCGGGCCGGCCCCTTGCTCGTCGGGCAAGCGGGAGCTAAACTCAAGATATGAAGGCTTGGCTTTTCGCCGGACTCGCGCTCGCCGCCGCGACCGGCGCCCAGGCGCGGGGCTACGGGGATTTCGACGGCGGCGCCCCGGCGGGCGTGCCGTCCGTCGCGGTGGGAGGCTCCCCGGCCGGCGTGATGGGCGGCGCGCCGGCGGGCGTTATGTCCGGCTCGCCGCCGGGCGGGATGCTCGGGCCGGCGGCCGTGCCGCAATTCCAGGGAGGGCTTGCCCCCGGCGGCATCCTCGGCCCCGCGTCCGTGCCGCAATATCAGGGAGGCCTCGCCCCCGGCGGCATTCTCGGCCCCGCATCGGTGCCGCAAATTCAGGGAGGCCTTGCCCCCGGCGGCATCCTCGGCCCCGCTTCGGTGCCGCAATATCAGGGAGGCCTCGCGCCGGGCGGGACGCTCGGTCCGGCATCGGTGCCGCGCTACCAAGGAGGGCTTGCGCCGGGCGGAGTGCTGGGACCGGCCTCGGTCCCGCAATATCAGGGAGGCCTGGCTCCGGCCGGGATGATGGGCTGGCCGGGCGCCGTGCCGACCTACAATCCGGCCGCGCCGCCGCCGCAGCCTCGGGTTCAGCCGCGCCGAAAGCGCTGGCGCTGGAGATGGCGCCGCCGCCGCGTCAAGCCCGCTTCAAGGTCAGCAAAGTCAACTCCGCGGGCACCGTGAAGCGGTTGGGCGGCCCCCAGTAACCCGTGCCGCAGCTGACGTAGACCCACATCCGCCCGTGCCGGTGGAGGCCGCGCACGTAGCGGCTGGCCAGAGGCAGCAGCAGCCGGAACGGGAAGAACTGCCCGCCGTGGGTGTGGCCGCTGAGCTGCAGGTCGAAGCCCGCCTTCTCCGCCTCCTCGCAGCTCTCGGGCCGGTGGGCCAGCAGCAGTTTGAGCGCGCAGCCGCCCGCGCCCGCGGCCGCCGCGGCCGGGTCGCTGCGGTGCGCGGGCACGAACCACGAGGCCTGCACGTCGGGCACGCCCGCGACGAAGACCTTCGCCCCCCCGGCCTCGACGGCGACGCCCTCGTCGACGAGCGGCCGCAGGCCCAGTTCCCGGACCTTGGCCAGCCACGGCAGCGCGCCCCAATAGTATTCGTGGTTGCCGGTCACGTAATAAACGCCCAAAGGCGCGGAAAGTCCCCTCAGCGGCTCCAGGTCCGCCGCGAGGTCTGCTACCTTCCCGTCCACGAGGTCCCCCGTCACGGCGATGAGATCGGGCGACAGCTCTCGCACGCGCCGCGCCACCCGCTCGACGTAGGCGCGGCCGATGGTCGGGCCGACGTGCAGGTCGCTGATCTGCGCGATGCGCAGCCCTTCCAAAGCCTCGGGCAAGCCCGCGATCGGGACGTGGACCTCGCGCAGCGCCGGGCCGCGCAGCGCCTGCCGGAGGCCCGCCGCCGCGATCGCGCCGGCGGCGCCCAGCGCGCCCAGGATGCGGACGGAAGCGGGCACGCGGTAGAACAGCTCCAACGGAAGGCTCAGGAGCACGAAGGCGGCCCAGAAGCCGAGGGCCGTGGCGCCGGCCCAGGCCCAGCGCCGGCGGCGCAGGGTGGCGATGGAGCCGAGCAGAAAGGCCACGACGGCCAGCCAATCGCCGAGGGGATCGGCCGGGAATAGGCGGTAGGCCTGGTAGCCGGTATAGAGGACGAGCAGGGCGAAGACGGACAGGAACAGCCACCGGCGCAGCTTCACCCGCTCATTGTGCCTCATTCCAAGCCCGCCGCGCTCGGCGTCAGGCGTCGGCGGCGGGCAGGCGGCGCACCAGACAGCGCAGCTCGCGCTCGCGAGCGAACGGCCGGCCCGAGGCCAAGGCGACCTTGCGCTCGGCCAGCAGCTGGGCCACCCGGCCGTTGAGGGCTTGGACCGTGCCCTGCGCGGCCAGCGAGTCGCCGAGCGTCCTGTCGAAATCGACGCAGGGCGCGACGTCGAGGAGCACGAAGTCGTCGAAGCCGTCGGAGAAGCGGGAAAGCCATGAAGGGCTGCGCGGCGGGGACGGGGGCGGG
This sequence comes from Elusimicrobiota bacterium, assembly GCA_027452025.1. Taxonomy (GTDB): domain Bacteria; phylum Elusimicrobiota; class Elusimicrobia; order UBA1565; family UBA9628; genus DAIDHI01. The sequence goes on from DAIDHI010000068.1 coordinate 5,930, forward strand.
CCGCCGGCCCCGCCGCGCAGCCGCGCCAGGCGCGCC
>DAIDHI010000069.1 GCA_027452025.1 Elusimicrobiota bacterium
GAGGTCGATCTCTCCGCCATCGAGCACAACGCGCGGTGGGTCGCCTCCCAACTGGGAGAGCGGACGCGCCTGATGGCCGTGGTCAAGGCCGGCGGCTACGGACACGGCGCCGCGGCCGCGGCCAAGGCCGCGCTGCGCGGAGGGGCCGACAGCCTCGGCGTGCTGACGGCCGCCGAGGCCGCAGAGCTTCGCGAAGCGGGCGTCAACGCCCCGATCCATCTTCTCGCCCCCGTCGTGCCCGAGCAGGCCGCGCTGGCCGTCAGGCTCAAGACGATCCCGACCGTCGACCATGTTTCCCAGGCCAGGGCGCTGAGCGCCCGGGCCCCGGCCAAAGGCCTCGGCGTCCATCTCGATTTGGATTTCGGGCTCGGCCGCTGGGGCTTGGCGCCCAAGGACGTGGACGCCTTCCTGCGCGGGTTTTCCCGCCTGCCTCGCCTGCGGCTGGAGGGTCTCTCGACCCACATCGACTACGTTCCCGGCAAGAACTCCGTCGAGGCCGAGGAGAAGCTCTCGGCTTTCTCGAGGATCCTGCAGCGGCTCAAGAGGACTTGTCCCGGCCTGCTGGGCCACGCCGCCAACAGCTCCGTGCTCCTGGACTTCCCGCACTGGCGGCTCGACATGGTCCGGGTCGGCAATTTGCTCTACGGCGTCAACGCCGCGGCCTCTAAGACGGCGCCGCTGCGCAAGCCCTGGAAGTTCTACGCGCGCATCATCGCCATCAGGGACGTCGGCCGCGGCCGCTCGATCGGCTACGCCAGCGAGTACGTCGCGCCCCGCCGCATGAAAGTCGCGACGTTGGCGGCCGGCTACTCGGACGGCGTCACCATGGAGCCCGCCGAGAGGCTCATCGGCTTTGGCTCCGGCTTCCAATACTGGGGCATTCTGCGCGGCGCCAGGACTCCGTTCGTGGGCCGCTGCGGCATCTCCCACGTCCTCGTCGACGTCACCGACGTCCCCTCCGCCAAGGTCGGCGACGCCGTGACCTTGCCCGTGCGCCGAACGGCCGCCGGCGCCCACCTGCCCCGGATCTACCGCTAGCCTTCGCTATCGCGCCAGGCCCGGCTGGACCAGCGAGAAATAATCGTCGCCCGGAGGCGGACGGTTCTCGGCCGACTGGATTCTGACGCCCGAGTCCGCCGCCCAGGTCCTGGACTTCCAATCGAAGGTCCAGTCGAACCGGCTGATGACATCGTATCCAAGAATCATCTCGACTTGGTCGTTGCCGAGATTCTTGCGCAAGTCCGACAAGTCGAAGGCGACGAAGTCACGGCCTGCGAGAGAGACGTTTCCGATCTGCAGCCCGGCCGCCCGATACAGGGCCACCTCGCGCTTGGAGCCCGTAGAGCAGCCGGCATAGCTCTTGTCGCTGCCGGGCACGAGAACGAAGCCGTTGCGCGGATCCTTGGCGAAATTGACGTCGACGATCGTGGCGTTTGAGCCGGTGTCGAAGACGGCGGCCAACGGGACTCCGCCGACCGGCACGGACAGGATGATCTGCTTCTCGGAGGTTATGGAAAAGGGAGCGCCGCCGCCGGACTGCGGGGGATCGAGGACCAGGGCGGGAGAACGCATCAGGCGCAGGGAGAAACGCGAGGCCTTCGAAAGGATCTGCATGCCGACCACCCCGGCGTAGCGGCCGTGATTGGCCGGATCGCTCTCCATGCGCTCGAATTCGGCCGGCCCGAAAGACGCCTGTCCCAATCGAAAGTCGGCCACATCCACCCCATCGGCGGTCACCGGCTTGCGGTCGCAGGCGCCGGTGAGGTCCCAGGTGGATCCGTTGGCCGGCAGCCGGTCCGCCCAAGGCGGTCCCTTGTATAACACGTTTACGCCCGCGCCCGTATCGAGCAGGCATTGCCCGGCGTTGCCGTCAAAGGCGCACGGCACGACGATCTGGCCGAGATGGTATTGCCGCGGCCCCATGGGCCGAAGAGCCAGCGGGACCGCCGCCGCATCGGCCGCCGCGGCGGCCGGGGCCGTCGCGCGGAACCTGAACTTGGCCTGGGGGACCGGCCCGGAGCCGCCGTCGAAGAAGGAGCCGTCGCTTTTCGAGGAATCGGCGGAGGCGCCGGCGACCAGCGCCAGCGTCAGGACGGCCGAGACGGCGAAGCTCCGCCGCGCGCCCATGCGCGGCTAGGATAACAGGCCCCGTCAGCTAATTCAAGGCGTCTTAGCGGCGCTTGGCGGGCAAAAGCCCAAGAAACGTCAAGCCTTTCGCCAGCCAGTCGAAGGCCAGTTGCTCGGGGCCGGAGCGTTCTCGCCTCTTTGCGGACGGGACCAGGGCCTCCATCTCGTCGTGGTCCAGCGTCTCCTTCTCGAGCAGGCGAGCCGCCATCGCCTCATGCACGGCGCGGTTGTCGCAGAGGACCTTGCGGGCGCGCTCCTGGGCCTCGGCCAGAAGCCTGCCGACCTCGGCCTCGACGCGGCGCTTGTAGTCCTCGGAAAGCTCCAGGGCCTTGGCCTGCTCGAGGTCGTAGGCGGCAAAGCCGAGCTGGGACATGCCGAACTTGGTGACCATGTAGCGGGCGATGCGCGTCGCCTGCTCGAAGTCGTTGGAGGCGCCGGAATATATCTGCCCGGTCCCCAGTTCCTCGCCCGCCCGCCCGCCCATGGCCACGGCCATGCGGTCGAGCAGCCAGGCGCGGCTCTGAATGTTCTTCTCCTCCTCGGGCATGGCCTGCATCAGGCCCAGGGCGTTCAAGCCGTGGGGAATGATCGTCACCTTGCGCACGGGATCGGCGTTGGCCAGCAGATGAGAGACCAGCGCGTGACCGGCCTCGTGGTAGGCCACCACGCGTTTTTCTTCCGCGCTCATCACCAGCTTGCGCTGCTGGCCGATCGTCATCTCGTCGATGGCGGCGGCGAAGTGCCGCATGTAAGCCGCGTCGGCGCCTTCGTCGCCGGCGAGGATGCCGGCGCGCTGGACCACGTGCTCCAGGTCGGCGCCGGCGAGGCCCGGCGTCTGCTTGGCGACGGCCTTCAGATCCACGTCCGGAGCCAAAAGCATCTCCTTCGCGTGAACCTTGAGGATCGCCTCGCGGCCGAGGGCGTCGGGCAGGCCGACCGGGACCTTGAGGCCGAAGCGGCCTCCGCGCAAAAGCGCGGGGTCGAGCTTGTCCGGGCGGTTGGTGGCCGCGATCACGATGATATTGTCCTTCTCGAAGCCGTCCATCTCGGCAAGCAGCGCCGTGATCGCCTTGTCGTCCTCCGCGTTGTCGCGCGCCGCGTCGCCCTCGCTGCGCTTGTGGCCGACGGCGTCGATCTCGTCGATGAACAGGATGCCCGGGCCGCCGTCGGCATTCTTGCGCACCTCCTCGAAGGCCTCGCGGATGTTGGCGGCGCCTTTGCCGACGTACATGTTGACGAAATCGGAGCCCTTGCGCGTGACGAAGGCCGCTCCGGCCTCGTTGGCCAGCGCCCGCGCCAGGAGCGTCTTGCCCGTACCCGGAGGTCCGAAGAACAGGATGCCCTTGAAGGGCTTGGCCCTGGGGTTGATCTTCGTGTAGCGCTGCGGATCCTTGAGGAAACGCACGACGCGCTGCAGTTCGCCCTTGGCCTCCTCCTGTCCGGCCACGTCGTCGAACGTGACCTTGTCCGCCGGATCGGCCGATTCCCGCGCGTCCGGTTTGCGCGCCGACGGCTTTTCTACGCCGTTCAGTTCCCGCATCTTGTGGACCTGCCAGCGGGCGATGAAGATCAAGGCCAGAATCGGGGGCACGGCCATCAAAAGGACGGGGATGAGGCCGCTGGCCCACGGGGAGCGGGCGGCGTGGGCGGCCACGGGCGCGGCCTTGACCAGGACCGGCACGGCGCGGGCGGCCGCCGCGGCGGGCACGGCCGCCGCGAGGAACGCCCGGCGCAGGCCCGCGCGGCCGGCCACGGGCGCGGCCGCGTCGCGGCCGAAAGCGGAGGCGTCGAAGACGCGGCCCAAGGCCGCCGAGGGAGCGGCGCTTGGCGCGGCCAGCGCGCGGCCGAGGCCCGCGGCCTGGGCTCGCGCGGACGGAAGGGCCGTCGCGGCGCAGGCCGCGACCGGCTGCGGCGAGGCGGCCGCCGCCGGAGGCTGGACCGAGACGGCGGCCGGGGCGGCCCAAGCGGCGGAGAAGGCGGCCGGCCCCGCGGCGGGCGACTCTAATTGAGGAAGAGCGATAGGGGCGCCGACGTCGGCCAGAGGAGCACGCGCGTCTTGAGCCAAAAGCGGACTGGGTGCGAGCAGGGAGGCCGCCGCCGCGGCCGCGAGCCATTTTCTCATGCGAGGATTCTATTTTTTTGGGGCCCGCCGACGAAGAGGCCTGCGGCCGCGCGGCGCGCGGCAAAGGGCCCGGCGCCGTCGTGGGACCTAGGGCCTAATGGACCAGGGGCTGGCCGCCGTCGGAGCCGTCCGAGCCATCGGAGCCGTCCGAGCCGTCGGGGCTGCCCCCGGCGCCGTTTGACTCGAGCTGCTGGTCCGTCGGCAAGGCAGGCAGGGCCGACGCCGCGGCGGCGGCCGTCGACGGAGGCGCCGCGCCCAATCCCTGATCCGCGGACGGCCCGGCGGCGGCCAGGGCGGCGAGCTGCGGCCCGATCGGCTTGGTGTGGTCGATATTGCAGACCTGCCGGGGCTGGGTCCCATCGATGAACGCTTCCCGGATGATGCTGCGCCTGGGGCAATTGGAGCCCGCGAGCATGCCGGTGTTGGCGTCGATGTCTGCGAAGATGATGCCGTTGGGCACGGAGAAGTCGTCGCGCGGCCGGTCCTTGATGACCGCCGCCATGATCTGGGTCCACCAGGGCACCACGGTCGAGCCTCCGGTCCAGTCCTTGCGGCCCAGCGTGTGGAAGTCGTCGTAGCCCATCCAGGCGCTGGCCGCGAAGTCGGGCGTAAAACCGACGAACCACATGTCCTTGTTGTCGTTGGTCGTGCCCGTCTTGCCGCCCACGTTGGAGCCGAGGCGCCGGGCGTAGCGGCCGGTCCCGTTTTGGACCACGCCCCGCAAGAGGTTGGTCATGATATAGGCCAGCTGGGGCGAGATGGCCTCGTGCTCGCGCGGCACGTGCGTCTCGAGGATCTTGCCGTCGTGATCCTCGACGCGGGTGATGGTGTAGGGCTGGACGTAGATGCCGCCGTTGGCGAACGTCTCGAAGGCGTTGGCCATCTCCAGCGGGCTCACCACCGAGGAGCCCAGGCCCAGCGACGGGACGGGATCCAGAGGAGATCGAATGCCCAGGCGGTGCGCCATTTCGACGACCACCGGCGGGCCGATCTTGTTGATCAGGTTGATCGAGCAGATATTGCGCGACTCGGCCAGGGCCTTGCGCAGGGTGATCGTGCCGAGGAATTTCCCGTCGAAATTGTTGGGGACCCAGATCTTGAAGTCGGGATTATCCGCGAAGGGCTGGGTGGCCAGATTGATGGAATACTGGTCGGTGGCGCCCTCCAGGAGCCGCCAATCGCGGCCGTCGTAGTAGTACGCCAGAGGCCGGTCCTCGACCAGGGAGGCCGCCGTCATGCCCGACTGGATCGCGGCCGACCAGACGAAGGGCTTGAACGTCGAGCCCGGCTGCCGGCGCGCCTGCACGGCGCGATTGAAGATGGAGTCCCGGCCGCCGATCATCGCGCGCACGGCCCCGGTCTTGACGTCGAGCAGCACGAAGGCGCCCTGGATCTTGGACGGCGGGGCCGTGGATATCTCGACGCCGTCGGGCCCGATGCCTTCCGGATTGTCCTTGAGCTTCCTTTGCCACTCGGCCAGGGCCTGGGCGTCGAAGTCGGACAGGCTCTTTTCCATGATCTGTTCGGCCGACTTCTGCATGCCGAGGTCCAGCGTGGTATAGATCTTCAGGCCGCCCCGCCACACCGCGTCGTAGCCGTACTTGGCCTCGAGCTTTCGGCGGATGTATTCGACGAAGTAGGGCGCCTGCGTGCCCAGCCCCACGGGCCGCACCGTCGGGATCGGCTCGGCGTTGGCCAGATCGCGCTCTGCGGGCGTGATCTTTCCGCCCTCGACCATGCGCTGCAGCACGACGGAGCGGCGCTTGCGCGCCTGATTGGGGTGCTGGAACGGCGAGTAGCCGTGGGGCGCGCGGATGAGGCCGGCCAGCATCGCGCACTCGGCCAGGTCCAGGTCCGAGAGGTCCTTGCCGAAATAGACGCGGGCGGCGGCCTGCACGCCGTAGGCTCCTTCCCCGAAGTAGACCTGATTGAGGTAAAGCTGAAGGATCTCCTGCTTGGAGAAGTTGCGCTCGATCTGCACGGCGAGGAGCACCTCGCGGATCTTGCGCGCGAAAGTGCGCTGCGGCTTGAGAAAGACCTGCTTGGCCAGCTGCTGCGTGATCGTGGACGCGCCCTGCACGACGCGCCGGTGGAACAGGTTGACGAGCGCCGAGCGCAGGATGCCCTTGGGCGAGATGCCCCAGTGATTGAAGAACTGGTCGTCCTCCGTGGAAATGACGGCGTCTTGGAGGTCGACGGGGATCTTCGACAGGGGCAGCAGCGCGCGCCGCTCGATGGAGAACTCCGCGACCTCGTCGCCGTTGGCGTCGAAGACCCGCGACGACAACGGCGGCGTGTAGTCCTCCAGGGTCTGGATGTCCGGCAGGCCGACGAGCAGCCGGCGCAGCGTCCACGATCCGCCCACCACCAACGCGGCCAGGGCGAAGACGACGGTATAGAACAGCTTGCGCGGCATGGCGCCATTATATCTTTTCATGCGTGATCGAGCCCGGGGTGCGCGTCGCAGTTTGATAGGATAGCGTAGTGAGCTGGGACGTCATCATCGTCGGCGGCGGCATCACGGGCGCGGGCACGGCGCGCGACTGCGCCATGCGCGGCCTCAAGACCCTGCTCCTCGAGCGCGGACAGCCCGCGATGGGCACGACGATCACCTCGACCCATCTCATCCACGGCGGCCTGCGCTATCTGCTCTACGACCGGCTCACGACCCACACGACCTGCTGGGACTCCGGACACATCGTGCGCATCGCCGGCTCCCTGCTGACGCGCCTGCCGATCCTGTGGCCCGTCTATAAGGACCACGCGCACGGCATCGAGACGGTCGAGACCCTCATGGAGGTCTACGACCGCTTCTCGGCCATGAAAGGGGGACTGCGGCACTTGCGGCTGACGGCCGAGGACACGCTGCGCCTGGTCCCCGGGCTCAGGCGAGAAGGCCTCCTCGGGGCCGTCTCTTTCGACGAATGGTGGGTCGACCCGGCCGCCCTCGTCGGGGCCAATCTCGACAGCGCGCGCCGACACGGCGCCGAGGTCCGCGCCGGCGCGCCGGTCGACGGGCTGATCATGGAAGGCGAGACGGCCGCGGGCGTGCGCTGCGCCGGCCAAGAGCTGCGGAGCAAAATCGTCATCAACGCGGCCGGGCCCTGGGTGGACCGGGTGGCTCGCATGGCGGGAGCCCGAATCCCGCTGCGCTTGCGCAAGGGGACGCACTTGGTCTACGGCGCGCGGCACGTGCCCGTGGGGCTGCTTTTGGAGACGGCGGATCGGCGCTACGTGTTCGTGGTGCCCTCGCCGCAAGGCACCCTCGTCGGGCCGACCGATCTCGCCGGCGGCAACGATCCCGACCGCGTCGAGACGGCGCCCGAGGAGGTCTCCTACCTGCTGTCCTCGGTGAGGCGCTATCTTCCCGATTTCCCCGAGCGCTTCGACGCGACCATCGTCGGAGCCAGGCCGATTCTGGGGCAGGCCGGCGACGAGAAGCTGCTGTCGCGCGAATACGAGGTCTTCGACCACCTCTCGCGCGACGGCATCGCAGGGCTCGTGACGATCGGCGGCGGCAAGATGTCGGACTTCCGCGTGATGGGAGAGGCCGCCGCCGATGCCGCCTGCGCGCGCCTGGGGGTCTCGGCGGACTGCCGCACCCATCTCGAGACGCTATCCGGCGAGCCGCTCGACCCGCAGGTCCCGCCGCCGCAGCCGTCGCGCGCCGTCAAGAAGTTCCTGCGTCGGCACCCGCGGCTTCGGGAATGGCACGCGCTTTCCTATCTGGCCGCGGCCTACGTCAGGCATCTGGCGCTGCGCGCCTATTACGGGCTCAGCGCAGCGGCTCAGTAACGCCGCGCTCCAAAAACCAGGCCTTGCCCCTGCTGTTGCGGTGAGTGCAGTCGACGAAGACGACGACCCGGCGGTCGTTGTAGACGTAGCCCCAACGACCGGTGTCCTTGAGCTGGGTGCCGTCGATCTGGCCGTCGCGCAGGATGGCGGGCGCATAGACCTTGACCTTGTTGGTCTCGCCATGGACCGCGGTCTGGACCGTGGGGATCGCCGCCAAATACTTGGGCACGAGGAGGTCCAAGGTCGCGGGGATGCGGCCGTTCTCGCGGATATAGGAGCTCAGGGCCTCCTCGATGCTGGCCAACGAGGATCGGGTGTGGCTTTCCGAGACTTGCAGATCCAGCCGCCGCGCCGTGTCGTCCACCGTTTCCCGGCGCGGACCCGAGCAGGCCAACGCCGTCGCGGCCAGGACCGCCAACGCCAGCATCCGTCGCTTCATGAAGCCCTCCCGGCCGGGCGCAGCACCCGAGCGATCGTGCCGCCGCCCAAGACCTCTTGCCCGTCATAGAAGACGGCCGCCTGTCCCTGCGTGGCGGCCCGCTGGGGGCTGTCGAATTCCACCAACGCCCCTCCGTCGCTCTGAGGCGTCACGCGCGCCGGCGCCGGCGAATGCCGGTGGCGGATGCGCACGCGGGCGATGAAGGGCTCTTCGGCTGCGCGGCCGGTCCAGCTCACGCCGGAGACGGACAGCGCCGCAGCGAAAGTCTCCTCGTCTCGTCCGACGACGACCGTGTTCGAGCCGGCCTCCAGACGCACGACGTAGCGCGCGCCGCCGGCGCCGCCGCCCAGGCCTTTGCGCTGACCGACGGTGTAGGAGGCCACTCCGTCATGGCGCCCGACGGTGCGCCCGTCGGTGTCCTGGATCGGGCCCGGCTCCAAGGACGGGACCGGGCCCAGCCGGCCTTCGAGGAAGGCGCGGTAATCGCGGCCGGGGACGAAGCATATCTCCTGGCTTTCCGGCTTGTCCGCGGTCTTGAGGCCGAGCTCCCGGGCGCGCGCGCGCACCTCGTCTTTGGCCAGGTCTCCCACGGGAAACCGCACGCCGGACAATTCCCGAGCCGTCAAACTGTAAAGGAAATAAGTCTGGTCCTTGCGCTCGTCCTTGGCCGCATAGAGCCGAGCGCCCTGCACGCGGGCGTAATGCCCGGTGGCCACGCACTCGGCGCCCCAGGCCCGCGCCAGGCCCAGCAGGTGGCCGAATTTGACCGAGCGGTTGCACTCGACGCAGGGGTTAGGCGTGCGCGCCGAGACGTAAGCGTCGATGAAGGGCCGGACGACCTTGTCTTCGAAGAGGTCCGACAAATTGAGGACGTAGTGCGGGATCCCGAGACGTTCGCACACTCTCCGGGCGTCGTCGATATCCACCGGGGAACCGCAGCAGCCGAAGCCCGAGTCGGCCCGAGGCAGGAGCTTGAGCGTCACGCCGACGCAGTCGAAGCCCGCCTGCGCCATCAAGGCCGCGGCCACGGAACTGTCCACGCCGCCGCTCATGGCGACGACGGCCCTCCCCGCCATTAGAGCGCGGCCCCCACGTGCCGCAGCTTCTCCACCGCCCCGGGCAGAGCCTTCAGCAGCCGGTCGACGTGCGCCTGCGTCGTGCCGTAGCCGAAAGATACGCGCAAGGAGCCCGTCGCCAGCCGCTCGTCCGCGCCCATGGCGACCAGGACGTGGGAGGGCGTCGAGGCCCCCGAGGAGCAAGCGGGGCCGCTCGACACGCAGATACCCTCCAAATCGAGGGCAACCACCAGATTATGGCCGTCGAGCCCCTCGAAGCTGAAGTGAGCGCAGTTGGGCAGGCGCCGGGTCGGATGGCCGTTGAGGCGCGAGCCGGGTATCTTCAAGACCCCCTCTTCGAGTTTTCCCCGGAAGGCCCGGAGGCGGCCAGCGTGAGCGGCCTCCCGCGCGGCGAGCTCGCAGGCCGCGCCAAGCCCCACGATGCCGGCGACGTTCTCGGTGCCGCCCCGGCGGTTCTTCTCCTGATGGCCCGTGATGGTTTGAGCAAGCCGCACGCCCTTGCGCACGTAGAGCGCGCCGACGCCTTTGGGCGCGTTGATCTTGTGCCCGGAGATCGAGAGCAGGTCCGCGCCGAGCTTGCGCGCGTCGAGAGGGAGCTTGCCCGCCGATTGCACGGCGTCGGTGTGGAAAAGCGCTCCCTTGGAGCGGCAGGCCTCGGCCAGGGTCTCCACGGGCTGGATCGTGCCGACCTCGTTGTTGGCGTGCATGACGCTCACGATGGCCGCGTCGGATGAAATCTTCCCAGCGGCGGCTTCGGCGTCAACGAGACCTTGGGCGTCGACGCCCAAGGTCTCGACCGAGGCTCCGCGGCGCCGCAGCGCTTCGACGACGCCGCGCACGGCGTCGTGCTCGATCGCGCTGGTGACGACCTTGCGCCGGCGGCCCCCTGCCTCGTCCTGGGCCTGCCAATAGGCCCCGGCGATGGCCATCACATCCGACTCGGAGCCGCAGGAGGTAAAGACGATCTCCTGGGGATCGGCGGCGCCGAGAAAGGAGGCGACTCGGGCGCGCGCTTCCTCGACGGCCCGCCGCGCCTGCTGGCCCAGCCAATAGGGGCTGCCGGGATTGCCGTACTGGCCCTTAAGAAAAGGCAGCATGGCCTCGAGGACCTCCGGGCGCACCGGAGTGGTGGCGTTATGATCGAGATAGGCGAGGTCGCGCGGCGTCACGGTCCGAAACCAAAGCCCTTGAAGAGGTCGTCGTCCTGCTTGCTCGACGCGTCGGCGGCCGGCTTGCTCGCCGCCGCCGGCTGTCCTTGAGGCGGCTTGGCCCCGGGAATCGCCGCCGTCGCCCGGCGGCCCACGACGGGCGCCACGATGGTCTTGCGAATGCCCTCGACGAAGATGATGCGGCCGCGCTTGCGCTCGTAATAGAGATGGAACTGGCTCTCCTTGGTCTGGGGCTCGTAAGCCTTGCCCAGCATCTCGCGCTCCTGCTCCCAGCCGGGATTATAGAGGAGCTTGCCGCGGACGTCGACGATGCCGTCGATGATCGGCAGGGTGAACCGGATGCGGTAAAAGCCGTTGGTATCGCTGACGCCCGGGTCGAAGGAGCTGACGGGCATGTTCTCGTTGATCAGGCCGTTATCCTCGAGCTGGGTATCGGCGGAGACGACGGCCCGCACGACCACGCCCTGGACGGGATTGTCCGCGTAGTCGGTGATGATGCCCTGGATGTAGCCTTCCAGGAACTGCGTCTTTTTGGGAATGGAGACGAACAGGAAGTCCTGATTGCCCGTCAGCTTTTCCGTGATCGACAGGTCGACGACCCGGCCTTCGGCGAAGTCCTGGACCACGATCTTCTTGTTGGCGGGACCGCAGGCGGCCAGAAAAGACGCGGCGGCCGCGGCGGCTGGCAGGAGCTTACTTTTCACGCCGAGCGATTTTATCATTTATGGAGTCGCCTGGACCCCCGCTCCCGCTACGGGCTGGGGCTGCGGGGACGCCTCGGCGGCCGGCGGCGCGGCCGCCGAGGGGACGGCGTCCGCGGTCTGCGGCGGGGGCGTGGTCTCGCCGTTCTTGATCAGGAAAACGACCCGCCGGTTCTTGGCCCGCCCCTCGGGCGTGGCGTTGGAGGCGATCGGGCGATATTGGCCGTAGCCGATGGCGCCGATGCGGCTGGGCGGTATCCCGTATTTGTCGATGAGCAGCCGCGCCACGCTGGTGGCGCGCGCCGTGGAGAGCTCCCAGTTGGAATCGTAGTACTCGTTGCGGATGCCCTGGTTGTCGGTGTGGCCCTCGACGATGATGTCGTGATCCTTGGAAAGCTTGCGAAGGATCGGCGCCAGCTTCTGGAGCTGGGCGTCGATCTCCGACGTGGTGTCGGCCGAGCCGCTGGCGAAGAAGGAGGCCGTGCCCTGCTCCTCGAGCGAGATCTTGAGGCCCTCCTTGTCGATCTTGACCTCGCCGTGCATCTGGCCCTTATCCATCATTTTCTTGACCTGAGCCGCGGCGTTCTGCACGTTCTTGTTGAGCGCCGCCGAAAGAGCGTAGAGGATGACGAAGAAGCAGACCAGTTCCGTCATCAAGTCGGCGTAATTGACCAGCCAGGGAGGCGCGGGGTGGCCGATCTGGCAGACCTTCGGGTCGCTCTCGTCGATGAAGCCCTTCGGCGCGCGCAGCGGCATATCAGGCCGGGGTCGTGGGCTGTCCGGGCGCCGGCGCGGCGGCCGGGGCCTTGACCACCAGGCGCTTGGACGGCTCCAAGTACGCCTTCAGGTTCGCCTCCACGACGCTGGGCGTGGCGCCGCTTTGCAGCAGCAGCACGCCCCGAATGATGATCTCCTTGACGAGCAGCTCCTCCTCGGAGCGGCGGCGCAGCTTGCCGCCCATGGGCAGGAAGATGAGGTAGCCCGACCCGAGGCCGAAAAAGGCGGCGGCGAGCGCGAGGGCCATGCGGCGCGGCACCTGGGAGACGTCGCTGATGTTGGAGAGCATCAGGATCATGCCGAGCACCGTGCCGATCATGCCGAAAGCGGGCGAGTAGGTGCCCATGGCATTGAAGATTTCCTGGCCGACCTTGTGGCGTTCCCGGATGAAGCCGAGCTCCGTTTCAAGCATGTTGCGGATGAACTCTTGGTCGGCGCCATCGACGACGAGTTGGATGCCGCGGCGCAAAAAGTCGTTCTGGATGTTCTTGACGTCGGCCTGCAAGGCGAGAAAGCCCTCTTTCTTGGCCTTTTGGGACAGTGCCACGAATGTGCCGACGATGTCGGTGGAGTCGTCGCCCGAGGAGAAGAGAACCTTGCGCACCACGCGACCCAGGCCCACGACCTGGCCGATGGGATAATTGACCAGGGTGGCGCAGAAGGTTCCGCCCATGACCATGAGCAGGGCCTCCAGGTTGGCGAAGGGCTTGAAGCCCGCCACCCCCTCCGAGATATAGATGGTGGCCACGGCCATCCCGAAGAAGGCCAGTATGCCCATGACGGTTGCGATATCCATTAGTTGCTCCTCGTTGCGGTGTCAGACTTTCACTTTTCACTTATCCCTGATAAGTGAAAAGTGAAAGTCTGACACCATTACTCTCTACGGATTCTTGCGCTCGAACCCCTGGATCGGATTGACGGCCTTTCCCGAGGCGTTGACCTTCCTGCGATACTCGATGACCAGCTCCGTGACCTGCTGCGCCGTCTCCTTGACCAGGAAGCGATTGCCCGTGGCCAGGGAGATGACCGTCTCCTGGCCCTGCTCCAAGGTCTCGATGAGCTCGGCGTTGATGACGAACGCCGTCCCGTTGAGTTTGTGCAGTGTAATCACGCGCCGCCCTTGAGCTTGCGCTCGAGCTCTTCCTTCTCCCGCAAATACATCCGGCCCAGATGCGTTTCGCGCGCGAGCTGCCCGCGCAGGTTTTCCATCGCCTCCTGAAGATTCTGCACCTGCGCCGCCTGGGCGCTGCACAGCCTCTCCAACTCCTCGCCGCGGCCGGCCAGTTCGCGCTTCTCGTCTTCGAGGCGCCGCAGCGCTTCTTCCGCGCCGCCGGCCCGCTGCTGCAGGCTTCCCGCGCTCTCGCGCGACTCCTGCACGGCTTTTTCCAGCTCGAGGGCCCGGCGTTCCAGCGCCTGGCGAGTCTGAGCCTCGCGGCTGTAGCCCGTCGAAGCCTCGTCGAGCTTGGAGGCCTGCGCGTGCATCTCCGCGTCCTTGGCCATGACTCGCTGGGACCATTCGGCGTCGCGCTTGAAGATCTCCTTGTGAAGGCGGTCGATCTCGGCCTCCAGCTCCTTGCGCGCGTTATCCCAGTCGCCCTGCAGGCGCCTTACGCGCTCGGATTCCTGGCTCTGGCGCTCGGCCAGCCATACGGCCTGGGCCTTCTTGACCTCGGCGTCGCGCTCCTTGGCCAGCTGCTCGGCGATCTTGGCGGCCCGCTGGTTGACCTCGTCCTGGGCCAGGATCTTGAGCTTGACCTTCTCGGCCTCGATCATCTGCAGGGCCTGGGATTGGGCCTCGTTGCGGATTTCCTTCTCGCGCTCGACCCACTTGCGCTGCAGGACGACGAACTCCGCCTTATAGCGCTCTTGAGTCTTGGCGAGCTCTGCGTTCTGCGCCCGCGCCGCGGCGAGTTGCCGCTCCATCGCGCCGGCGACCCCGCGCAGCTTCTGCAAGTCGCCCATGTGGCGATCGGCGGCTTCCCTATATTGCCTAAGCTCCGCCTCGTGCTCGAGCTTCAGCCGGCGCTCGTCCGCCTCGTGCTCGACCTTGAGCTTTTCCGGCAGCGAGGCGATGTCGCGCTGGAGCCGCTCGACGTCGGCCATCAGGCGCTCCTCGCGCTCCTTGGCGCTGATGCGCAGGGCCTGGACCTCGCGCTCCAGGCGCTCCTGCACGCCCGCCGCCGCCTGCCGCGAAAGCGCCACGTCGGCGCGCAGCTGGATGTTCTCCTTCTCTTTCTCGACGGCCAGCTGAGCGCGCGCCATCGCCTCGGCGCGCTCGGCGGTCAGCTCGTTGACCTTATCCTGCAGCCACTTGCGCTCGCTGGCGACCTTGGATAGCTCCACGTCGGCGCCCTTTAGCTTCTCAGCCAGCGTCCGGAGGTTGCGGATCTCCTCGTCCTTGGCCAGCGCGAGCTTCTGCCACTGGGCCTTTTCCTCGAGCCACTTGCGCTCCGTTTCCTGGAGCCGCAAGCTGAAATGGGCCTCGATCTCCTTGTCCTGGGTCTCGCGCGACTGCATCTGGTTGCGAAGGGTGACCACCCAGGTTTCCCGCTCCTGCGCCAGGCGAGCCTCCATCTCCTGCAGCTTGGTCTCGAGCTTGAGCCGCGACTCCTCCTGCTCCTGGTCGCGGCGGTCGCGCCGCAGCTTTTCCTGCAGGTCCTTGATCGAGGACTCCACCCTCGCCGCGTTGGCGGCCTCTTCCTGCGCCTTGACGTTGGCGATGAGGATTTTCTCGCGTTCCTCCTGCAGGCGCTTCTCGAGCTCGGAAAGCTTCTTCTCCATCAGCTCCTTTTCGACGTCCTTTTTTGGGGGCTCGGAAGCCGCCGGCGCCGCGGCAGCCGCCGGCAAAGGCATCACGGGCGCGAAAGCCAGGCCGGGAGTCCCGGGAAAGCCCGGCAGCGGCGGCACGGGCGGATGGCCTCCAGCCGCGCCGGGCAGGGGCGGCAACCCGCCGGCCCCGAACAGCGGAGGCTTGGCCGCGCCTGCGCCGCCGAGAAAGCTCGGCAAGGGCGGCTTCGGCCCCCCCAGCCCCGAAGGCAGTCCCGGCAGCGGCGGCGGCGCCCCCGCTCTAGGGGTCATCGGCGGCAGAGGCGGCCGCTTCGGAGGCTCCTGGTTGTCGTCGGGCATGATGTCTGGCTCCTATTTAGCTGATTCCCGCCTGCGCCTTGAGGCTTTCCAGCCACTGTTGGATCTGCGGGTCCGGGTGCAGCTTGAGGACCTTCTCGAAATGGGCCACGGCGTCCTCGACCTTCCCCTGCTGGTAGAACAGGCCGCCGAGATATTGATGCGCCTGCCACAGTCCCGGATTGAGGCCGAGCGCCGTCTCGAAGTAGGGGATGCTGGCCTCGGCTTGGCCGGCGTTGTAGTATTGAACGGCGGCGTCGAGGTACTGTTGGGCCTGGACTGGATCGTGGGCGGGCTGCGGGGCCGGCGCCGGCTGGCCGCCCCGCGCCTTGACGAAGCGCTGCTCTCGCCGCTCCTGGGCCGAGAGCTCCTCCTGCATGCCCTCGACGACGTCGTAGCTGCCGTCCTGGGTCTGGCGCACGGCGATTTTGCCCTCCTTCTCGAGCGCCTTGACCACGTCCATGATCTTGGCGCGCTCCTCGTCGACCTGGGCTTGGTTGATGTTGACGATGTATTCGATGGACTCCTTGAGCAGGGACGCGGCGCCCGCCGACATGTTGCTCAAGAACTTGTTGAGCAGCTCCGGAGAAGCGCCGTGCAGCGCGCGGGCCATGTTCTCGGCCTTGAGCTCGCGCACGACGGTCTGCATCTCGCGGTCGGGGAAGCCGGTGATGTCGTCGAAGACGAGGACGTGGCGGCGCACGGCCTCGTAGATCATGGGCTTCTCGTTCCGGAGGTAGTTGAGGATGTTGTTGCGCGTCGTCGTGTCGGCCTCGTCGAGCATGTGGGTCAAGCGCTCCATGCCTCCGACGACGAAATCCACGTTCTCCTTGACGTCGGCGTCTATGGCGATGACCTGCTCGCGCGTGACCTGCCGCAGCGTCAGGGCCTCCAGCGCCACCTTGGACTGCATCTCGACGGGCAAGGACGCGATCATCGCGCGCGCCAGCTCCGGCTTGAGATAGCTGGCGACGACGGCGACGATCCAAGGCTCCTCCTTGCGCAGGATGAACATGTAGGCCAGGCGCTTGACGTTCTCCTCGGTGATGTAGGAAAAGGGCTCGAATTTCTTCATCTCGTCGTCCTCCAGCAGAAGCGGCGGCGGCGGCGGCTCGTCGGGCTTGTTCTGCACGGTCAAATCCAGCTTGCCTTCCTGCAGCATGCTGCCGTCCTCTTCTCCCTTGCCTTCGTCGTCGGGTTGCTCGATCTTGGACTCGACGTTGACCTCGGCGGCGGGCTTTTCGCGCAGCGCCTTGACGTAATCGCGGAAGAAGCGCCACAGCGGACCGAACAGGAAGGACAGGAGCAGCAAAAACAGCAGCGCGTAGAGCAGGGGCAGGTAGACCTGCGGCTTCTTGAGGTCGTCGTGCCAGTCGATCTGGATGTGTTTGAACTTCGTCGGGCGGAAATAGACCTGATCGGGCTGGAGCCCGTACTGGGCCATGGCGTCGACGATGCGGCTGCGGACCAGCTCGACTTGCGCCTTGTCCTTGAGAACGCCCTCGTCGTGGATGATCGTGACGCCGAGCTTCTTGAAGACGGGATTGACGGCGTAGCGCTCCTCCTGGATGCCCTTGGTCTGCTGCGCCTGCTGCGCCGAGGCCGCCTCGGGCTTTTGCGGGCCGTTGCCGGTGATCGTCTTGGGCTTTGGGATGCCCGGCATGACGTCGATGGTGGGCATCGCCGCCATGCTCTCCGCGGCCAGCTTCTCGCGGTATTTCTCGGCCAGACCCATGCCGGCCCGGGTCGAATCCTCGCTCTCGACCTTGATCTCCATCTCCACGTCGACGAAGGGCACGGCCTCGCCCTTGCCGAGGATGGGGTCCAAGATGTCGTTTTGGATCATCGCCTCGGACTCGTTCTTGATGCGGTTTTCCTCCTTTAGGAGGTCGATGTTCGGGGCGACGATCGCGCACAAGCCCGGCCGCGAGCCCGCGGCCAGCAGGAGGATCAGGAGCATCCCAATTCGCCTATCCATATAGCGTCGCCATGAGTGTAGGCCCCGCCTGTTAAATTTTCAAGTCGCGGCAGGCGGTCGCCCCAGGCCCTGCGGTACGCGCGCCCAGCCGTCGCTAGCCGGACGCGCGGGCCGCAGGGCCCTTACTTCATCTGCTGCAGGAACTGCTTGACCGAGGCGTTGCTGGGATCGAGCTCGAGCACCCGGCGCCAGACCGCCACGGCCTTCTGCTTCTGGTCCATCATGTAGAACGCCGAGCCCATGATCTCGAGAGCGGTGACGTTGTTGGGCTCGAGATCCAGAACGTCCTGGGCGCGGCGCACGGCATCGTCGTAGTGGCCGTCGTAGACCGACTGCCGGGCGGCGTAGATCTTCTGGTCGACCCACGTGAACTGCTCCGGGCCCTCCATGCGGCGGGTGATCTCGGCGACGCCCGCCTCCTTCTCGACCATATTCAGCAGGCCGAGCAGGTGATCGTCCTTCGGGTTCTTGTTGTAGGCGTAGCGCAGGGCGTTGACCGCCGAGCGCATGTCGCGCCCGTCGACGTAGGCGATGACGCCCTTGCGCACGAAGGTCTGGTATTCCTCGCCGCCGGCCGCCTGCGGGATGAAGGAGGTGACGTTGGCTAGGCGCGCGACCATGGCCTGGACCTGCTTGTTGTCGGGCTGGGCGTCGAGAGCCTGATTGAACTTCTGCTGCGCCAGGGCGAAATTGCCCTCCTGGAAAGCCTCGAAACCGAGCTTGATGGCGAGCTTGACCTCGGCGGTGGAGCGGTCGCCCTTGGACTCGCCGAAGCGGAACGTCGCCGAGATGCGCGTGCTGTTGCCGAGATCGTGGATGCCCTGCGCCACGTCGATGGACATGCTGTGGAAGTTGAGGCCGAAGCCGAAATCCGTCTCCTGGATCGAAGGGATGCCCATGAGGCCGAAGCGGAACGCGAACCAGTGGGAAATCCAATACTCGCCGCCGAAGCGCAGGTCCATGCCGGCGTTGAGATACTTGTCGGCATCCAGGGCCAGGGTCATGCGGTTCTTGAACAGGTTGACGGCGTTGCCGATCTTGATCGTCACGGGCAGGCTGTCCTGCGTGTCCCCGGTGCGCTGGGAGAAAGCGTTTTGCATGCCCAGGCCGAGCCGGTAGGGGCCCATCGTCTTGAGCACGCCCAGGTTCAAGGTCCTGAAGCTGTCGGCCGAGCCGGCAAGCTTGCGGGAGATATCTTGGAGCGTGGCGCCGAAGGCCACGGTCTGGGTGATGCTCTTGCCCCAGGACAGGCCGTAGGCCGTCTCCTGATCGGCGAAATTGCCGGCGGTCTGGATGCTCGTAGGCTCCTGGGTGTTGGGGTCGAAGGTGGCGTTGACGGTCTGGAAGCCCGTGGAGGCCAACTGCGTCATCGAAGCGGCGAAAGTGCTACCGCCCTTGAGCGGCTGGGCGTAGGCGAAATACTGCATCTTCGTCTGCTCGAAGAGCGAGGCCTGCATCGTGGTGAACTGCTTGCGCTGAAGTTGAGCCAGGCCGGCCGGGTTCCAGTAGGCGGCCGTGGCGTCGTCGGAGATGGCGTAGAAGGCGCCGGCCATGGCCAAAGCGCGCGCGCCGACGCCGAACTGGAGGAACTCTCCGGGTTGGCCGCCAGTCTGGGGCGCGGAGAGCGCCCAGGCCGGGCGCGCGCTCGCGCATAGAAGTCCCATCACGGCCAGGACGGCCGCAACAGGCGTCAAACGCCTGGGGGACAAGCCCCAAGTCTTAGTTCGGGCCATTAGTTCGGTAGCCTGACGCACTACCCTAGGGCAGTGTCACGGCTTTGCGCCCCTGCCTTGCGGCAGGTTTGCCTTTATCGCCCATCTCAAGGTGCGACCATGCCGGGCCCAGGACCAGCAACCCCTTGATCCTACCGGCATGACCTCAAGACGGGATGCGTCCCCGCCAGTATAACAGGCCCCCTAGCTTTGTCAAGGCCTAGGGAAGGCCCAGCGGCCTTGCGGCGGAACACGGCCCGTGTTACACTCATCGCGCATGCCCTCCGAAGAAGAGTTGGCGCGCCGCAGACGCCACACGCTGTATCTGATCGCGGGCGGCACCGTTTCCCTCCTCCTGCCCCTGGGCGGGGTGCTCTATCTTAAGATGACCGACACGACGGCGCCCCCGGCCAGCGTGCGGGCCGACGACATCTTCGCGCACCGGGAGGGCGCCGCGGTGCGCCTGCAGCCCGCCGCCGGCGCGGCCGCGCCGCAGCCGTTGGCGATGCCAGCCGCGCCGCCGGCCGTCTCCTCCGTCCCGGCGACCTCGCCCCCGCAGGAAAGCGGGCTGAGCATGATCCGGGGCGGAGAAGACTACTTCCCGGGCAAGTCCGCCTCGCCGGCTCCCGCTCCCCAACCCCCGCCGGCGCCCGCCGCCGCGGCCGCCCCGGCCCCGCCGCGCGCCATCCCCGCGCCCAGGCCCGCGGCCGCGCCCAAGACCCTCGCGATGCCGCAGCTCAAGCCGGCGCAGGGGTTCGGGCAGGTCCGCAGCTGGTTCTCGGGCTCGGGACAGCCGGCCGGCGCGGCGCAGCCGCAGGCCCCCGTCGGCGCCGCGCCGCCCGACGTCAACGCCCTCATCCAGCAGGCCGTCGGCAGCGCGCAGTCCACCCAGCGCTAGCCGCCTGGTACCGGATGAGGCCGATGGTGTCAGACTTTCACTTTTCGCCTGTCCAAGAAAAAGTGAAAGTCTGACACCATTAAGTTACCGCGGCTCCAAGGGCCCGCTATGGGTTGCCGCCGCCGCCGCGGTTATCATGCCTCCATGCTGGCTCCAGCGCAGCTCTTACGCGGGCCCTGGCAAGCCGATCCGGCCGACGTCGCGGCCCTCCTGGCGGGCGCGGCGATCTTTTTCCTGGGCCGCCGGCTCTCGTTTCGCAGCGCCCACAGGCTCTGGGCCGTCTGCGGCTTGATCTACCTCGGCGCCGCCGGAGGCCTTTCGATGGAGCGGCGCCGCAGGGTGGAGCGCTCCCCGCTCGCGATCGAGGCGCAAGCGGAGCTCTTCGGAGGAGGCGTCGAGAGCGCTCTCGGCCTATCGTTCCTGGCCGCCGCTTTCGCCGCCGAACGAGCGTCGCAGCGCTAGCGCTTGGGGACCTTGAGCCCCCGCGGCCCGATGTACTCGGACTGCGGCCGGATGAGCCGATCCTGGGCGTGCTGCTCCATGACGTGAGCGCACCAGCCCCCCACGCGCCCGCAAGCGAACATCGCCACGAACTGGTCGGGCAGCAGGCCCACTGACTGGAGCACGAGGGCGGTATAGAACTCGACGTTCGTCTTGAGGTTGCGTCCGGGCTTGTGCTCCTCGAGCACCCGCAGGGCGGTCTTTTCGACGGCGCGCGCGAGCTCGTAGAGCTTGCGGTTGTGAAGGTCGGCGCCCGCCATTTCCTCGGCGGTGCGCGCCAGGACCTCGGCGCGCGGGTCGCGAACCTTGTAGACGCGGTGGCCGAAACCCATGACGCGCCGGCCGGCCTCGAGTTCCTTCTTGAGCCAGGCCTCGGCGCGGTCCTCCGACTTGATGTCGACGAGCATGTCGAGGACCGGCCCCGGGGCGCCGCCGTGGAGAGGCCCCTTGAGCGCGCCCACCGCGCCGGTGACGGCGCTGACCATGTCGGAGCGGGTGCTGGCGATCACGCGCGCCGTGAACGTCGACGCGTTCATGCCGTGGTCGATGACGGTGACCCAGTAGGTGTCCAAGGCCCTGGCCGCCGCGGGGTGCGGTTCTTCGCCGAAGACCATGTAGAGAAAGTTCGCCGCCAGGCCGAGATCGGCGCGCGGAGCGATGGGCTCCAGGCCCTGTCTCAGGCGCGCGTGCGCGGCGACGACGGTCGGGAAGCGCGCGGCCAGGCGCTTGGCCATGGCCAAGTCTCCCGCCGGCGAGATGTCGTTGGGATTGGAGACGTCCAAAGAGAGCGTGGCGCAAGCCATGCGCAGGGCGTCGATCGGCGGGGCGTTGCGGGCGGTCTTGATGATCTCGAGAGTCTCGGGACGCAGCGCGCGGTAGCCGGCCAGTTCCTTCTTGATGCCCGGAACTTCCTCCTTGGCGGGAAGGCTTCCGCGCCACAGCATCGTGGCCGCCTCCTCGAACGACGCCTTGCCGGCGATTTCGCCGATGTCGTAGCCGCCGATGATCAGTTCTCCCGCCTGCCCGTCGACCATGCTGAGCTTGGTCTGGGTGGCGACGACGCCTTCGAGTCCCTTGGAAACGGTGGCGATGGCCATTAGGCGGCGACCTCCTTGGCGTTCTTCTTGAGGAAGGCCGCGACCGTCGATCCGATCTCGCTGAGGTTGTCGACCACGGTGACGCCGCAATCCTTGAGCGCCTTGATCTTGCCGGCATGGGTTCCAGAACCGCCTTCGACGATCGCGCCGGCATGGCCCATCCGCCGTCCCGGGGGCGCCGTGCGCCCGGCGACGAAGCCGAAGACGGGCTTCGTCATGTGGTCGCGGGCGTAGCGCGCGGCCTCTTCCTCCCCCGCCCCTCCGATCTCGCCGATCATGACGACGGCGGTGGTCTGAGGGTCCTTTTCGAAGAGAGCCAGGATCTCGGCGTGCGAGGAGCCCGCGATCGGGTCGCCGCCGATGCCCACGACCGTGGATTGGCCGAGACCGGCTTGCGTCAGCTGATGCACGGCCTCGTAGGTCAGCGTGCCGGAACGGGAGACGATGCCGATCGGCCCCGGCTTGTGGATGTAGCCCGGCATGATGCCGGCCTTGCACTCGCCCGGCGTGATGACGCCGGGGCAGTTGGGGCCGACCATGCGCACCTGGCGGCCGCAGCGGTTGGCGGATTCGATCGCCTTTTTGACGCGCGCCATGTCGAGGACGGGGATGCCCTCGGTGATCGTGATGATAAGGGAGATCCCGGCGTCGACGGCCTCGAGGATGCCGTCGGCGGCGAAGGGCGCCGGCACGAAGATCAAGGACGTGTCCGCTCCCGTCGCGCGCACGGCGTCGCTGACGGTGCTGAAGACCGGGCGTTCGAGGTGCGTGGTGCCCCCGCGGCCGGGAGTGACCCCGCCCACGATCGGGCTGCCGTAGTCGATGCATTGCTTGGCGTGGAAGCTGCCCGCCGAGCCGGTGAAGCCTTGAACGATGACCTTCGAATCCTTGCTCAGAAGAATGGACATGTTGATTCCCCTTGTTATCGCGAGCCGCGCGCCGCGTCCACGGCCTTTTGGGCGGCCTCCCAAAGGTGGTCGGCCGTGATGATCTTGACGCCCGAGTTGTTGAGGAGCTCGCGGCCCTTCTCGACGTTGGTGCCTTGGAGCCGCACGACGAGGGGGACCTTGAGCTTGACCTTCTTGAGCGCGGCTAGGATCCCCGCGGCGATCATGTCGCACTTGACGATGCCGCCGAAGATGTTGACGAGCACGGCCTTGACCTTCGGGTCCTTCAAGATGATCTGAAAGGCCTGGGTGACGCGCTCCTCGTTGGCCCCGCCGCCGACGTCGAGGAAATTCGCCGGCATGCCGCCGGCCAGCGCGATCGTATCCATCGTGCCCATGGCCAGCCCCGCGCCGTTGACCATGCAGCCGATGCTGCCGTCGAGGCCGATGTAGGAGATGTCGTGCTTCTTGGCTTCCTTTTCGAGCGGGCTCGACTCGCGATCGGGAAGCGCGCGAAGAACGGGCTGGCGAAACAGCGCGTTATCATCGGTGATCACCTTGCCGTCCAGGCAGACCAGGCCCTTCGGAGTCAGGGCCAGGGGATTGACCTCGACGAGGCTGCAGTCATAGTCCAGGAAAACGCGGACCAGGCCCTTGGCGATCTTGACGAACTCGCCGACGCTCTCGGGCGGCAGCCCGAGAGCGAAAGCGATCCGGCGAGCCTCGAAATCCCGAAGCCCCAGGTTCGGGTCGACGGCCTGCTTGATGATCGCCTCGGGCCTCTCGTGAGCCAGGCGCTCGATCTCCATGCCGCCCTCCGCTGAAGCGATGACGACGGGAGACGCGGCCTTGCGGTCCAAGACGACGGAGAGATACATCTCCCGCTCGATCCTGGCGGCGTGCTCGACGGAAATCTCCCGGACCTTGAGGCCATTCTCTCCGGTCTGCGGCGTGACCAGGGTCATGCCGAGAATCGCCTTGGCGGCCTCGCGGGCCTGCTTCGGATTCTTCGCGAGCTTGACGCCGCCGGCTTTGCCGCGGCCGCCGGCGAGCACCTGCGCCTTGATGACCCAGGGCGCCTTGGCGCGCTTGAGCGCGGAAGGAAGCTGCTTCAAGTCGCGCAGGATCCCGCCCCGCGGCGGCACCGGCAAGCCCTTGGAAGCGAAGAGGTCCTTCGATTCGAACTCAACGAGTTTCATGGATTCCCCTCAAAGACAGAGATAGCGCAGCAGGTCGCGCGCCGAGACGACTCCGTAGCCGCCCGCGCGCAGCCGGACGGGCAGATGCCAATGGCCGCTCAAGGCCATGCGGTGAAAAGCGTCGGCCAGGGCATCCTGGTCGCTCAAGACGTCGGGCTCTTCGCGCAGGAAGTCCTTGACGCGCGCCCGCGAAAGGTCGCCCCCCTCAGGCAGCCCGAGCGCGAGCTCGCGCTCCGAGACGATCCCGGCCAAGGCCGCGCCCTCCAAGGCGAGCAGGCAGCCGATCTTGCCTTGGCGCATCGCCTCCACGGCCTGCAGGATCGTTGCCGCGGCGGGGATGGTCTTGGCCGGCTTCGGCCCAAGATCGGCGATCGTCGCGCCCAAGATCCGCTTCTCGAGGCCGCCGGCGGGAGGCGCGGGCGCCTCGGTCAACGGGGTGCGGCAGCCGTCGCACTCGTCGGCGCCTTCCAGGTTATCGGCGCCGCAGCTCGGGCACTTCACCCTTACGCCGCCACCGTCCAGGTCTCGGAGCCCCGCAGCAGTGCCTGCAGGTCCGGCTCGGCGCCAGAAGCCTTTCGGGCCTGCGCGATCTGCCCGTCGATGAGCTCGTGCAGGGCCGGCCGCTGGACGCTGCGAAACACCCCCTGCGGCGTCGGGAAGTCCGGCCGCTCCATGTGCGCCAGCATGTACGCCAGCGGCGCCGAGGTCTCGTCGTGGACGAGCAGGTCCTTCGGCGGCTGGCCGGGAGCGAAGGTGACCACTTCCGGCTTGAATCCGTTGAGCCGGATGCCCTTGTCGCGGTTCTTGCCGAAGATCAGCGGCTGGCCGTGGATGAGGTCGACGTTGTTCTCGTCGCGCGTCGCCTTGTCCGAGACTTCGTTCCAGGCGCCGTCGTTGAAGACGATGCAGTTCTGGAAAATCTCGATGAGGGCCGAGCCCTTGTGCTTGGCCGCCCGCTCGAGCACCTGCGCGAAGCGCGCCAGGTCGGTGTCGATGACGCGCCCGACGAAGGTGGCTTCGGAGGCCAGCGCCAGGGCGATCGGGTTGATCGGCTGATCGGTGGACCCGTAGGGCGTGGACTTGGTCTTCTTGCCGAACTCCGACGTGGGCGAGAGCTGGCCCTTGGTCAGGCCGTAGATCCGGTTGTTGAACAGCAGGATCTTGAGATCGACGTTCTTGCGCAGGGCGTGGATGAGGTGGTTTCCGCCGATGGAGAGGCCGTCGCCGTCTCCCGTGATCACCCAGACCTGCAGGTCGGGGCGCGCGCACTTGAGCCCGGTGGCCAGCGTCGGCGCGCGTCCGTGGATCGAATGGAAGCCGTAGGTGTTCATGTAGTACGGAAAGCGCGACGAGCAGCCGATGCCCGAGACGAAGACGTATTTCTCGCGCGGGATGCCGAGGCTCGGCAGGAGCTTCTGAACGGTGGCCAGGATCGCGAAGTCGCCGCACCCGGGGCACCAGCGCACCATCTGGTCCGACACGAAGTCCTTGCGGGTGAGCATGGGCCCGTGGGCCGGCAGAGCCGTGAGTTCTTCTTTGTTTTCCATCTCAGTTCCTCCCGCCGCCCGCGAGGGCGTCGATGCCGGTCTCGACCTCGGCGATCTTGAAGGGCTGGCCCTTGATCTTGTTGAGGCCCACGGCGTTGATCGCGAACTTCGCCCGGATGATCTTGAGCAGCTGGCCCATGTTCATCTCCGGGATGAGGACGTGCTCGAACTGGCTGATGATGTCGCCGAGATCCGGCGGCAAGGGGTTCAAGTGCCGCAGGTGGATCGAGGACACCGATTGCCCGCGGGCCTGGGCGTTGCGCGCGGCCGCCGTGATGGCGCCGTAGGTCGAGCCCCAGCCGATGACCAGGACCTTGCCCTTCTTGGCGCCGAGGATCTGCGTCGCCGGAATATCCTGGGCGATCTTGTTGACCTTGGCGGCGCGCAGGCGGACCATGCGCTCGTGGTTGTCGGGATCGTAGCTGACGTTGCCGGTGACGTCCTGCTTTTCCAGGCCGCCCAGGCGGTGCTCGTAGCCGGACAGCCCGGGGGCCGCCCAGGGCCGCGCCAGGGTCCGCTCGTCGCGAAGATACGGCTTGTACTTGTCGGCTTCGGGAAGGGTCGGAAACTCAAAGGCGGCGAGCTTGTCCGCGTCGGGGATGAGCCAGGGCTCGGAGCCGTTGGCCAGATACCCGTCGGAAAGGAGGAAGACGGGCGTCATGTATTTGATCGCCAGCCGGCTGGCCTCGTAGGCCATGCTGAAGCACTCGGCCGGCGTCGCGGGCGCGAGGATCGGCACCGGACATTCGCCGTTGCGGCCATACATCGCCTGCAGCAGGTCCGCCTGCTCGGTCTTTGTGGGAAGGCCGGTGGAGGGACCGCCGCGCTGGACGTCGATGATGACCAGCGGCAGCTCCGTCATGACGGCCAAGCCGATGGCCTCGGACTTCAAGGCCACGCCGGGACCGCTGGTGCTGGTGGCGGCGAGGTGTCCGGCGAAGGAGGCGCCGATGGCGGAGCCGATGGCGGCGATCTCGTCCTCAGCCTGGAACGTCTTGACCCCGAACTCCTTGTGCTTGCAGAGCTCGTGCAGGATGTCGGAGGCCGGCGTGATCGGATAAGTGCCCAGCCACAGGTCGAGCCCGCTCTTTTGCGAGGCCGCGATCATGCCGAGCGCGGTCGCCTCGTTGCCCGTGATGTTTCGATAGACGCCGGGCGCGATGGGCGCCTTGCGCACGGAGTAATGGGCTCCGAAGATCTCGGCCGTCTCGGCGTAGGCGTTGCCGGCGTGAAGGGCCTTTTGGTTCGCCTCGACGAGCAGCGCAGTCTTCTTGAACTTCTTCTCGATCCAATTCAAGGTGGCTTCCATGGGGCGGTCGTAGAGCCAGTACATCATGCCCAGGGCGAAGAAGTTCTTGCAGCGCTCGACCTGGACCTTAGTCAGGGCCAAGCCGGCCAGCGCGTTGCCCGTCATGCGCGAAAGCTCGACGGAAATGACCCGGAAGTCGGACAGCGAGCCGTCCTCGAGAGGGCTCTTGGCGTATTGGACCTTCGTGAGATTGGCCGCCGTGAAGGCGTCCGTGTTGACGATGAGGATGCCGCCCTTCTTGAGATCCTTGATGTTGGCTTTGAGGGCGGCCGGATTCATCGCCACCAGCACGTCCGGGGCGTCGCCGGGCGTGAGGACCTCCCGGGAGCTGAAATGAATCTGATAGCCGGAGACGCCCGGCAGCGTGCCGACGGGGGCGCGAATCTCGGCGGGATAGTCCGGCAGGGTGCTCAGGTCGTTGCCGGCCAGAGCCGTCGAGGTCGTGAACTGCATGCCGGTCAACTGGATGCCGTCGCCGGAGTCTCCGGCGAAGCGGATGGTGACCGATTCCACCTCCTGTGCCGGCTGCGGCCGGCGCGGCGCCGCCTTGGCTGACTGCGTCTGGGTATCGCTCATAAGATTATGCTCCGTCCTGATTTCAGGCTCCATCGGCCTGATCTGCCTTCAAATTCGGCTGGGGCGGCCGATTGACGACCGCCTTCGGGAAGTGTTCCGCCAGATACTGGATGATCGCGGAGACCGTCACGACGCCGGCCGGGGCGCCGTCCGCGTCGAGCAGCGGCAAATGGCGAACGCCGCGCTCGTTCATCATCTCCGCCGCCTCGCCGACGGTCTGCTCCAGGCGCACGCAAAGAGGGTCGCGGGTCATGAAGCGGTGGATAGGGTCATTAGGGCCGGCTTTGCCGGCGGCCTTGAGGAGGAAATCGCGTTCCGTGAAGATCCCGGAAAGGCGCCGCCCCCGGCAGACCATAAGGCAGGACGCGCGGGCGCCGCGCAGGGCGCTGAGGCAGTCGGCTAGCGACGCGTCTTCCTGGACCGACACCGGCTTCTCGCGCGCGAGTTGGGAGAGAGTCTCGCTGAGGGCCTTCGTCTTGACGAACATGTTGAGGAACGGTCAATCGAGTATATCATATTGGTCGCGAGGCGGCGCTCGTCCGCCCTTCCGGGGCATGATTTTCGTCAATCGGCGCGGCTCTAGGCCGCGTCGCGCAGGACGAACTGCATGGTGGTGGCTCCGCAATCCACCATGTCGCCGTCCTTGAGGACGACCTGCCCCGTCACCTTGGCCCCGTTGACGACGGGATAGCCCCGGGCGACGGCGACCAGAACGTAGCCCTCGGGCTTTCGGTGGATCGACGCGGCCACCTCGGGCGCCGAGCCGAAGAGGCCCGTTCCCTTGATAAGGACCTGGACCCGGTCCGATTTGCCGATGTAGGTGGACAGGCCCTTGAGCTCGTATTCCGCCTGCGGCCCGGCGCCGCCTTTGAGCACCCGCAGCCAGCCGATCTTGGCCGCGCCGTCTTTCCGCGCGGCGGCGACAGGCTCGGGCGGCTGCTGCGAGGAAATGACCAGCGTCGAATCCTCGGCGGGGGCATCCCGAGGGGCCTGAGTCTCGTCGAGAAAGACCAAGACGTGCTTGGCCACGCCGACTACGTCGTTGTGATGGAGGCCGGATTTCTTGATGCGCTTCTCGTTGACGAAGGTGCCGTTGGTGGAATCGAGGTCCTCGACGTAGTACGTGCCCCCTTCGAGGCAGATGCGGCAATGATGGCCCGAGACCGCCGGGCTGTCGATGACGACGTCGTTGTCGGCCTTGCGCCCGACCGCGAGGCTGTCCTTGGCGAACGGGATCTCCTGGATCACCGCCGCGTTGAACTTGAGCAGGAGCTTAGGCATGCCGCTGGCCTCCCGGCGTCCCGGCCGGGCCGCCGAGGAGGCGCGACAGGACGCGGTCCCAAGCGCCGCCGGACGCCTTCTCCGGGACCTTGGCGGCCACCACGGTCACGTTGTCGACGCCGCCCGCCTCGCAGGCCCGGCGCACCAAGGCCGAGGCGATGCCTTCGGCCGTCTCCTGGCCCGCGATGGCCCGGGCGATCTCGTCGTCTGAGAGCATCTTGTTGAGCCCGTCCGAAGCCAGCACGACGACGTCCCCGGGCAAGAGCGGGTGGTCGGCCACGTCGACCCGCACGTCCTCCTCGGCGCCCAAGGCCCTAGTCAAGATGTTCTGAAGGCTCGACTTCGAAGCGTCCTCGGCGCTGATGAGGCCCCGCCTGACTTGGTCGCCGACGAGAGAATGATCCTCGGTGAGCTGGTCGAGACGCCCCTGCCGCATCAAGTAGAGCCGGCTATCGCCCACATGGGCCACGGCCAGCTTCTTGCCGTCGGCCAGGGCGGCGACGACGGTCGTCCCCATGCCGGCGTCCTTGGGGAAAGCGCGTCCCTTCTCGAAGATCACCGTGTTGGCGGACTTGACGAAATGCTCCAGCTGGCGCGCTTCCAACGACAACGCGGGATCTCCGCCCTCGGGGACCGTCGTCTTGCCACCTGCGCGCATGCGCCGGGCGAAGTCGCGGATCGTCTGCGTGGCCAGGCCCGCCGCCACCTCCCCCGAATTGTGCCCCCCCATCCCGTCGGCGACGACGAGCAGGCCGAGCTCTCCATCGACGGCGAAGCTGTCCTCGTTGTTGGCGCGCACGCGGCCCGGATCCGTCGCGGCCGCGACGTCGAGGCCGCAGCGCGCCATCACTTCGGCGCCTCCGGCGGCGTCAGCCGGATCGTGGGCTCCGCCTCTGGAAGCGGAATCTCGATCGTGCGCAAGGTCGCCTGCGCCGGCTCCGGAACGCGGACGACGGGGATCGGCTGGGCGGCATCGGCGACGGCAGGCGGCGACGGGGGCTGGGCCGCCTCCAGGGGCGCCGGGGCGCGCCCCGCGCCGGCCGCGCAGGCGCGCAGATCGGCCGCGAGCTCGCGGCCCCGCGCGTAGCGCTGATCCGGGTCCTTGGCCAGGCCCTTATCGAGGATGGCGGCGGCGCAGGCGGGAACGGCCGGGTTGATCGACCGCGCCTCCGGATGCGGGTCGTTGGCGATCTGGAAGAGCAGGGTCCCGATGCCTTCCCCTCCTTTAAAGGGCTTTTCGCCGGTCAGCAGCTCGAAGAGCACGACGCAGAGCGAGAAGAGGTCCGAGCGGCCGTCCACCTTCTTGCCGGCGACCTGCTCCGGGCTCATGTAGGAGGGCGTGCCCATCACGGTTCCCGTGGCCGTCTTGGACGAAGCGGTGATGCGGGCGATGCCGAAATCAGCGACCCGCACGGTGCCGTCCTTAAGCAGCATCAGATTGGCGGGCTTTATGTCGCGGTGGACGATGCCCTGCCCGTGAGCGTAATCCAGGGCGTCGGCGACGACGGCGGCGTATTCCATCGCCTTGGCGGCCGGCAGCAGGCCTTCTCTGCTCGTGAAGCGCATGAAGTCTTGCCCGTCGAGCAGCTCCATGGCGATGTAAGCCACGTCCTGCTCCTCGCCTGCGTCGAAAATGCGGACGATGTTTGGATGGTTGAGCGTGCCAGCCGATTCGGCCTCGCGGAAGAACCGCTCCTTGACCGCCTTGCCCTCCGCCGCGTCGGAACCTTCGTCGAGGATCATCGTCTTGATCGCCACTTGGCGGTTGATCTTGGGGTCCCGCCCGAGATAGACGATGCCCATGGCGCCGCGCCCGAGCTCCTTCTCGATCTCGTAGCGGCCGAACGTGGATTTGGCCGCTCCTGCCGCGATGAGGACGGCGCCCTCGGCCGCCGGCTTGAGCGCCGCCGTCTTCTGCGCGGCGTCCTCGTCCTCGACGCGCACCTTGCCTTGCCCCTTGCCAAGAAAGCTCTTCGAGACGACCGCCAGGTAGCCCAGCGCCAGCAGCACCGAGGGGTAGGCCACCTTGAGCCATTGCCCGTTGACGAACAGATAGGTGCCCGCGCCCAACAGGATCGCCAGCAAAAGGCAGCTGACGAAGAACCCCCACAGGGCCTTGAGCCGCGGCAGGGCGAACATGATGAAGAGGCCGATGAAGGCGATGAGCCCCAACTCCGCCCGGCGGGCCCACGGCGGGCGCTTGAGGAACTTGCGGTGCAGGATGTTCTCCACGACGTTGGCGGCGACCTCAGCGCCGGGCAGCGTCGAGGAAAGGGGCGTGACGGACAGAGTGGAGATCCCCGTCGCCGTCGGGGCGACGATGACGATCTTGTCCTTGAAGAGGTCCGGAGCGACCTTGTCCCCCATCACGTCCTGGCTGGAGAGATAGTGAAAGGTCCCGTAGGGCCCGTTGAAGGTGACGAGCATGCGCGCTCCCGAAACCAGCGGCACCTCCGCGCGGCCCAGCCGCACGTCGCGGCCGGGCGCGATCGCGACGTCGGAGGGCTTGACGCCCAGATACGCCATGGCCAGCTGCAGATCGAAGGAAGGCACGTATTCGTCGCCGTAGCGCTCGACCAGGGTGGCCCGCCGCAGGACGCCGTCGCGATCGGGATGCAGGTCGACGTCCCCGATCGCCTCGGCGGCCTGGGCGAAGGGGAGGATCGGAAAGACGGCCTGCTTGTCCTGAAGGGCGGCAAGCCGGGGCGCGCCGAGCGCGAGCTCGGCGTGGATCGTCGAGCTGGAAAAGACGGCGGGCAGAAGCTGGGGCTTGGCGCCGATGACCCCGTCGGAAAAGAACATCGGCAAGACGACGTTGCCCGCTTTCTGCAGGGAAGCGAGAAGTTTGGAGTCCGCGTCCAGCTCGACGCGCGCGTTTTCGAACGCGGCGTCGAACAGCTTGCGCCGGTCGAAAATGCGGCGCTTGCGCACCAGCTCGTCGTACTGCTTTTGCAGGCCGTCGAGGGCCGAGAGGCCCGTGTTGCGCTCCGGCTCCGAGTAGACGACCTCAAGGCCTACGACCTTGGGATGACCCGCTTCGATCTTATCGAGAAGCGCCGCGACGCGGGAGCGCGACCAGGGCCAGCGGCCGAACTCGGCGATCGAGGCGCCGTCGATGGCGACGATGACCGTCTCCCTCGAGACGTCCACGGCCTGCCGGAGCTTGGCGCGCGCGTCGTAGGACTTGAGTTCCAGTCCCTCGATATAGGGGAAGACGCCCGGCAGCGCGTAACAGACCGCCACGCCCAAAGTCAGGATCAGGCCGACGAGGGCGTCGAAGATCCAACTCTTCTTCATGCGCTGGCGCTAGTGTAACTGACCGCCCCAGGGCTGTCAACCCTGAGGGTCGCCTAGCGGCGCAGCAGGCGCCAGCCGGCGGGAAGCAGCGCCGCCGAGAGCAGCGACTTGGCCGCGTCCCCGATCAAGAAGGGGTAGAAGCCGAGGGCGAGCAGGCGCCCTTTGGGCACATAAAAGGAAAGAACGGCCAGGCCGAAGACGAAGATGAGGGTGCTGCTGAGCAGCATCAGGCCGGCGCAGGACAGCGGCGAGCGGTCCCAGCCGCGCCGCGCCAGCGTGCCGGCCAGCCAGGCGGCGGGCAGGAAGCCCGCGAGATAGCCGCCCGTCGCGCCGAAAAAGCAGTGCCAGCCCGCGGCGCCGCCCGCGAAGAACGGCAGCCCCGCGGCGCCCATCGCGAGGTAGAGGGCCACGGAGGCCGCGCCGCGCCGCGGGCCGAGGAGCGCCCCGGCGTAGAGCACGCCCAGGGTGGAGCCCGTCAGAGGCACCGGCGTGAACGGGAGGGGCACGGTGATCTGGGCGCACAGGGCGATGAGCAGCGATGCCAGGACGACCAGGGCGGCCGAGAGCGGCCACTCGGACGCGGGAACCATGGTTTCGTATTTCAGCAGCGCGGCGTCGGTCATCTCGCTCCTCCTGAGGCATCCATCCTAGCTTTTTTCGGGCTGCGCCCGCATCACCACGAGCACGCCCAGGTCTTCGCCTTCGCTGCCGGAGAACAGCTTGACCGTCGTCAGGAAGCGGCCTCGCCCGCCGGGCATGGTCACGTCCATCAGCTCGCCTTGCGTGCGCCGCTTGAGGATCTCTTGGACGCGCATGCGCAGGTCGGGGCCTTCCTGGGAACCGAGGATGTCGCGCGCGCAGTCGTTGCAGGCCAGCACGTCTCCGCGCAGGTCGGTGACGACGACGCCGTCGGGCAGGCTTCGCACGAGGCTGGCCAGGCGGGCGCGCTCGCGCGCCAGGCGGCGAGCGCCAAAGAAAGCGGCGCCCAGGCCTCCGAGCGCGGCGCCGGCCGCCGCGGCGATGGCGCAGATCGCGGACACGGCGCTGAGTCTAACAAAAGCGCCGGGGCATTTGCTAATTTACGGGGGTGAAAGCCGCGACCCTCGCCTTGCTGCTGGCGGCGGCGCCCGCCTTCTGCGCGCCGCCCGACGGCCTGCGCGACCTCACCGGCGGGCAGTACGCGCTGCACGTCTCCGGAATGCTCTGCTGGGCCTGCGCCCGCGCCCTTGAGGCCGAACTGTCCGGCCTCAAGGGCGTCAGCGCCGCCTCCGCGGACTTCGACCGTGGCGTCGTCGTCGTTTCCGTAAGGCCTGGTGCCACCGTGACCGCCGCCCGGGTGCGGCACGCGCTGCGCCGCGCCGAGAGCCTCGCCAATCTGGGCGCGCGCTACGAGGTCACGGAAATCGATTACCGCATCGTCCCCATTATCCCCGGCATCCCCGACGGCCTGCCTCCCCCCAAAAACAAAGCCCGCCGGTGAAGGCGGGCTTTGGTACGGAACGCCTATGGAAGGCGCTGGCTCTACGATCTAGAGCTTCTTGACGTTCGCGGCGCGGGGGCCCTTGTCGGACTCCTGCACGTCGAACTCGACGGCCTGATTTTCAGCGAGGCTCTTGAATCCCTCGCCGAGGATGGCCGTGTGATGGACGAACAAGTCCTTGGAGCCATCGTCGGGCGTGATAAATCCATAGCCCTTCTGATCGTTGAACCACTTCACTTTACCGGTAGGCATTCGTATTGCTTATCCTCTTTCCGATGCGACATTTGCCCTTACGAGCGGCCCCTTGCGGGGTTATGCTATTATAGCATGAAACTAAGGTTTTCACCTAAATAATTAATGGGACCAACGGACCGCAAGGATTATCTCGAACGCCTGATCATGGGCCTCGAGCAGACCATCGAGAACCAGAAGTTCGAGATCCCTTATTACAAGGAAGGCGATATCCAGCTCGTCTACGCCAAGAAGTTCCTGGCCGCCTGCGAAGACAACCTAGCCAGCGCCAAGAAAGAGCTCGAGGAGCTGCGCAAGGCCGGCGCTTCGAACCCGCGGCCGCCGCAAAACACCGCCTGAGCCATTCTGGCTGATTCGTTGCCTTCGGCCGGCGCGCCGATCTTTAGCACCTGGACCGCGCCGAGGCTTCCTTGGTAAGCTGGCTCGCTTGAACAAGTTCCTGATCGGGCTGCGCAGCGCCGCTCTTTGGGCCGTCGAGGTCCTTCATTTCGCCTTCGGCGCGGCGGCCATGATCCTGCTCAGCTTCTTGGTGGAGCCCGGGCGCCTGGAGGCCCCGCTGCGCGCCTTCTGCCGCAACGTCGTGCGCCTGGCCGGCGTGCGCTACGAGGTCCGCGTCTCGCCTGGGTTCGACGCCTCGCGGCCCTCATTCTTCGTTCCCAACCACGTCAACCTCTTCGACCCGTTCGTCCTGTATCCGGCGCTCCCGGGCCGCACCCGCGGCCTGGAGCTCGAGTCGCACTTCCGCATCCCCTTCTACGGACGCCTCGTCCGGCGCTTCGGGAACGTCCCCGTCCCCAAGCTCAAGGCGCCCTCCGACCTCATGCGCATGTGGCGGCGGGCCAAAGCCGCCCTGGACTGCGGCCTGAGCCTGGTCGTCTTTCCCGAGGGCACGCGCACGCGCACCGGGCGCGTCGGGCCCTTCAAGGACGGCGTGTTTCGCATGGCCGTCGAGTTCGGCGCGCCCATCACTCCCGTGACGATCGAGGGGGCCTTCGCCTTCAACAACCGCCACAGCTGGCTGCTGCGCCCTTCCCGCATCGTCGTCCATGTCCACGACACCATCGACACCACGGGCCTGACCCGCCGGGACGTCCCGGCGATGATGACGCGCGTGCGCGCCATCATCGCCGGCCCGGTGGGCGCCGACTAGCTATTTCTGGCCGGCGCCGGAGGTCGAGGCCAGGCCCGAGGGGTTGATCTCGCGCACGCTCATGTCCTTGTAGATGAGGCCGTTGGCGCCGACGTCGTCGCTCCTCCAGTAGACGGTGGCGTTGGGCTCGCCGGACTCCGAGCCCGGCCGCGCGTTGCTGTTGGTCAGGCGCAGCGCCGGATCGATGCCGGCGGCGCACGCCACGCCGCCGACTCCGAAGTTAGCGCCGGTGTCCTCGAGCTCATTGACCTTCTGCCACTGGCCGCCGCTCTTGCCTCCGGTGACGTCCAGGTAGGACTCCAGCTTGACGTCGCCGTTGGGCAGGTCGTAGACCACGAGCTTGTAGCCGATCCATTGGTTGCGCGGCAGGCCCGTCGCCCACATCTGCTTGTTGAACTGCCAGGGAGCCACGGAATTCGGGTGGTGGGTCTCCTTTTCGAAGTCGATATGGCCGTCGTAGCGGAAGCGCGCGTCGTTGCCGCGCGTGTCGCACTCGTTGGTCGTGTCGCTGATGCCGGCGGGATACGCGGCGTGGTTGGTGCGCGCCACGCCCTCGATGCCGCCGTAGTCGGTGCCGGCGTCGCCCACGCGCATGGCGTAGACGGTCATCTCGACGTTGTGCCAGCTGTCGGGCTGGTTGGGGTCGTGGATGTACATCCGGGGCGTCGAGCCGGAGATGTAGAACAGGCCCTTGCCGTCCACGTTGTAGGTCGCGTTTCCATGGGCGGCGTCGAACCACGGGTCCTGCGGGTCGGTGGAGTAGCCAAACGTCCGCGGCACGCCGTTATCCCACTTGGAGAACCACTCCTTGCCGCCCGACATCGTCGGATAGATCTCCGAGATGCCCCACTTGTCCGTTCCGCCCTGCGGCGTCGCGACGGGCCCGGGAGAGATCTCGCTGGTGATCAAGTCGTTGCCCGGATTGATCGAGGGCACCGAGGGCGTGGCGTTGATGCCCGCCGGAGGAGTCGCCGGGGCCGAGCCGCTCGTCGTGACGGTCGGCACGCTCCCGGTCGCAGCGGAGGCGCCCGTCGAGCCCGAAGAGCCGCTCGAAGTCGAGCCCCCCGCCGAGCCCGTGGAGGTCGATCCCGTGGACGTGCCCGTGGAGCCGCTCGTAGAGCCCTGCACCATGGTGCCGCACGTCGGCGTCACGGCGGTCGGGCCGCTGGACCCTCCGGTCAGGACGATCGCCTCGGAGGCCGTGCCGAGCGTGTTGCCGGAGGAATCCAAAGCCAGGGCCTTGATCGTGTGGTTTCCGTTATAGCCGTTTTGCGACCACCAGTTCAGGCTGAAGGGAGCCGCGCTGGCCGTGCCGAGCCGCGTGCCGTCGATCCACCACTGCACGCTGGAGACGTTAGAGCCGACCGCGGCGGTCAAAGCCGTGGGGCCGCCCGTGATGTCCTGGCAGTAGACGGGATTGGTGATCGCGACCGCCGCGGAGCTTGCGCCGCCGGAGGAAGCCGGCGCGGGGGCAGGGGCCGGCGCGGGCGCCGGAGCGGGAGCCGGCGCGGGCGCCGGGACAGGAGCCGGCGCCGGAACCGGGGCGGGTGCTGGAGCGAGGGAGCCGCCCGAGCAGGCCGGCGTCACGCTGGAGGGACCGCTCGAGCCGCCGGTCAGGACGATCGCCGTCGCCGAGGTCCCGAGCGTGGCCCCGCCGGGCCCCAAGGCCACGGCCTTGATCGTGTGGTTGCCGTTGTAGCCGTTCTGAGACCACCACTTCAGGCTGAACGGCGCCGAAGCGGCCGTGCCGAGCAGCGCGCCGTCGTTCCACCACTGCACGCCGGTCACGCCGGCGCCGACGGTCGCCGTGAGCATGGTCGGGCCGCCGGTGATCGTCTGGCAGTACGTCGGATTGGTGATGGCCACGGCCGCCGAGGCCGTCGTCGCCGCGGAAGCGCTCGAGGCGGGCCCGAGGGCCAGCGCCGCGGCCAACGCGAGACGGCAGGTCTTGTTCGCTCTCATCATCAAGGAACCTTCCTTTTAAATTACGGGCGCAAGCCCGCGGACTTGCCTGGGAGGTCGTTGACGGGGCGGGCTCGCGCGGCGAGCCGGACATCAACTTGGCTGCATGGTCCCAAACCGGCCCGCGGCGGCGCAAGGCCGGCTTAACATCCGGTTGATCGACGACTAACAACTTCGAAACATCGTTTTGGTAAGGTCTACGAGCCAGCTGGCAGACGCCGCGGCACCGAGTTGGACTTGCTCAGTCCCCGGACGGTCTCTTGGATCACGGCGATGGCGGCTTCAACGGCGTCGCGCTGGGCCTTGCGCCGATGCACCGTCGCGATCTTGGCGCCCGCAAGGGCCTCGCGCTCCTCGAACGACGCGCCGGCCGGCGCAAAGCGCGGCGCGGCGGCCAGCTGCCCGCTGCGACGGATCGCGGCGATCGCCGAAGCCGGGTCTCCCAGCAGCTGAGCGCCCAGGTCCTGGAGGATCTCCAGGCAGATCATCAAGTTCTCTATTCCGGTGAGTTGAGACGGCATACGTCCTCCGTGTAGCGTGAATTTGACGTCCGAGCGACGATTCAGTGTACCGCCGCGGTGTTGGAACCGTTTGACGTTCTTGTAAATTCTCGCGGTCTCCTTGACAGTCCCGGCGGGCGGGGTTACACTGACCTGCGCCTCCAATGGCATCGAGAGTTCTGGCCTGCGCCGCGGCACTCCTCTTCTCAGCCTCCGTGCTGCGCGCCCAATGGCCCGGCCGAGACGACGACGACCAGAGGCCCCGGCCCTGGCGCGACCGCCGCGATTTCCGACCGGACGAGCGCTACGGGCCAGATGGATACCCGGGGCCTTACGGCTATCCGCCGGCCCCGTCCTACCAGTACCCGCCGCCACAACCGGAAGGCTTCCAGCCGCCCGAACCCCAGGACTCGAGCGACCAACCGCCGCCGGCCTATGACTATGCGCCGCCGCAGCCCGAGAGCTTCCAGCCGCCGCCTCCGCCGGCGGGTCCTCCGCCGTCGCACACCGGCACCATCGAATGGACGGACGGTTCGCCGAGTCAGGCGCCCGCGCAAGACGCCGCCCGGACGATCCGGCAACCGGATTCGGACGCGGACTCATCGAGCGTCGATATCCCCACTTATTCGGACTCACAGAACCCGCACGATTACGCCCTGGTCGTCGGCATCGAGAAATACGCAAGCCTCCCCGAAGCACAGTTCGCCCTCCACGACGCCAAGGCGATGTATGCCCATCTCCTCGCCATGGGCTATCCCGCCCGCAACGTCGTGCTCCTGACGGGGGACGACGCCAGCCGCGCGAGCATCGTCAAGGACATGACCTGGCTTTCCAACCACGCTCGCAAGGACTCGACGGTCTTCTTCTACTACTCCGGCCACGGCGCTCCCGACCCGACGACGGGCGAGGCCTACCTGGTCCCCTTCGACGGCGACCCGCAGTACCTGCGCGACACCGGCTACCCGGTCAAGACGCTCTACGCCAAGCTCGCCGCGCTCAAGGCCAAGCGCGTCTTCGTCGCCCTCGACTCCTGCTTTTCCGGAGCCGGCGGGCGCTCCGTGCTCGCCAAGGGCATCAGGCCGCTGGTCACGAAGATCGACATGGGCTACGCCCCGGGAGGCCGCGTGATCGCGCTCAGCGCCAGCGCGGGAAACCAGATCTCCGGCGTCGACGACGCTCAGAGCCACGGCCTCTTCACCTATTACCTGCTCAAGGGACTCAACGGCGCCGCGCAGGACAAGGACGGGCACGTGAGCGTGCAGGCGCTCTACGATTATCTGACGCCGAAGGTGGAGGACGCGGCCCGCCGGGACAACCGCTCGCAGTCTCCGCAGCTGATGCCGGCCGACGCGCGTGCGCTGCTGCGCTGAGGAAGTGGTGGGCCGTGAGGGATTCGAACCCCCGACCTTAGTCGTGTAAGGACTCTGCTCTACCGCTGAGCTAACGGCCCGCAATGGGATTCTAGCACATGAGGATTTTTAGCGCTCCGATCGCCCGGGCCCGGTTCAACTGATGCTCGTCCCGGCCCTCTACGCCCTGATCTGCCTCATCTGGGGCTCGACGTGGCTGGTCATCAAGCTCGGCATGGATGGAGTGCCGCCGTTTCTCGCCGCCGGGCTGCGCTTTTGCCTGGCCTCGGCCGTCCTGTTCGCCCTCGTCTGGCTGCGCCGCACGCGCCTGTCGCTTTCCCGCGACGACAAGATCGCCGTCGCCTCGTGCGGCCTTCTCAGCTTCATGATCTCCTACGCCTGCGTCTACTGGTCCGAGCAGTATATCTCCAGCGGCCTGGCCGCCGTGCTCTACTGCACGATGCCGTTGGGCGTGGCGCTGCTCAGCCGCTTCTGGACCAAGTCGGAAACGCTGTCGCCGCGCAAGGTCGCCGGCATCGCGACGGCGATGGCGGGCACTCTCGTCCTGTTTTGGCCCGGCGCGGGAGTGTCCCGCGCGCAGGCGCTGGGCATGGCCGTGGCGCTGTTTTCCGTAGGCGCGGCCGCCGTCAACCTGGTCATCGTCAAGCGCCACTCCAAGCACAGCGACATCTTCCTGCTCAACGCCTGCGGCATGGGCATCGGCGCGACGGGCCTGCTGACTCTGAGCGCGCTGTCGGAGTCGTGGTCGACGCTTTCCTGGAACCGGACCAACGTCCTGGCCATCGTCTATCTCGCGCTGATCGGCTCGGTGGCGGCCTTTCTGTCCTATTACCGCCTTATAAAGGAACTGGACGCGACGACCCTGAGCCTGGTCACCCTGATCTTTCCCGTCGTCGCCGTCGTCCTCGGGTGGCTGGTGCGCCACGAGACGATGTCGGCGGGAACTTTCCTCGGGATGCTCGTCGTCTTCGCCGGCGTCGCCGTCAGCCTCTTGCCCGCCAAAGGGCGGCGGGCAAAGCCCGCCAATTTGCTATAATTTCGGCCCTGGGGTCGTAGTGTAGCGGCCTAACACGCTGCCCTGTCAAGGCAGAGATCGCGGGTTCAAATCCCGTCGACCCCGCCAGTTTCAGCTCCAACTGAACCCGCCCCCTGAGTCGCTAATTCAGGGGGCGGGCCGCTTCCCTCCCCCTTCGGCGCCTCCACCCCCTTGAGTCCGGCGCCGGGCCTGCCATCGATGCCGATCGCGACCCTCAGGCCCGAGAGCCGGACCGGGCCCACGAGCGCCGCCGCGCAAGGGAACCTGCGGAGGGGGTCGCTCGTATATACTTAGGGAGGCGCGGGAAGCCAGGAACGGCAAATGATATAATCATTTCCGTCATTTTCCCGTGACATCGCAATGATAGCAGGCGCCAAGAAGCCGTACGTCGCTCACCTCAACACGGCCTTGAAACTGGGCAAGCCGCGCGCGGACGCGCCGCTCGCGCTGGACTTGTTCGCAGGGTGCGGCGGCCTCGCGCTCGGCTTCGAAGTCGCCGGCTTCCGAACGCTCGGCTTCGAAATGGACGCCGACGCCAGCCGGACCTACGCCAAGAATCTTCACGGCGAATGCCGCCAAATCTTCCTTGAGCCGGGATTGAACCTGGCCGACGGCGCGGATATCATCATCGGCGGCCCCCCCTGCCAGCCGTTCAGCGTCGGCGGGCTTCAAGAAGGATCGAAAGATCGACGGGACGGCTTCCCCGTTTTCCTGGATGCGGTGCGGCGATATCGGCCGAAATTGGCCCTGTTCGAGAACGTGCGCGGCATGCTTTATGCTAACAGGCCCTATTTCGAGCAGATCGTGGGACGACTTGAGAGCCTGGGCTACATCGTCGAAGAGCGGCTTCTCAACGCCGTGCACTACGGCGCGCCTCAGCGTCGGGAGCGCCTGGTCGTAGCGGCACACAAGGGCGGCTGGGAATTCCCGAAGGCCGAGAACTTCGGCTACACGGCCGGGGACGCCCTCGGCGATCTGCTGAAATCGCTTCCCGAGAATCCGAAGTTCCTGACGGCCAGCATGGACACCTACGTCGCCAAATACGAGCGGGCGTCCAAGTGCGTGCGGCCCCGCGATCTCCACCTGGACGAATCCAGCCGGACCGTGACCTGCCGGAACCTGAACGGCGCGACCGGCGACATGCTGCGCGTGAAGCTGGCCGACGGCCGGCGGCGGCGTCTGACGGTGCGCGAAGGAGCTCGGCTGCAGAGCTTCCCGGATTGGTTCAAGTTCGAAGGAGCCGAAGGCAGTCAGTTCAACCAAGTCGGCAACGCCGTCCCCCCTCTCATGGCGCGGGCGCTCGGACTCGCGGCCATGCGGTATCTCGCTCTGGCGGACGATGAACGGCCCGCGCCCAAACGCTCAGGCCGCCAGCTGACGCTTCTGGAGCATGCCTAGAAAATCAGCGGCGGAAGCGCGTGTCGATGAAGCGC
Organism: Elusimicrobiota bacterium; assembly: GCA_027452025.1. Classification (GTDB taxonomy): domain Bacteria; phylum Elusimicrobiota; class Elusimicrobia; order UBA1565; family UBA9628; genus DAIDHI01. The sequence goes on from DAIDHI010000069.1 coordinate 40,795, forward strand.
TGCATATTCTCGAAGCGATCCACTTCCCCCTTTCGCTCAAGACGCCCGCCGCCCAAAGACGCCTCGCCCGCATTCTTCTGGCCGTCTGCAAGCTGACGCCCAAGACCCCTTGGTCGGCAACCGCCATATGGGAAGGCCCGGACTCCTGGTGCCCGCGCAGCCGGGACATTATCGACTTTCTCAATGCGAATTATGGCGAGCATATCAGCAAGGGCTCCTATGACGATATCCGCCGGGATAATCTCGAATTCCTGGTCGCGGCGGGCTTGGTCCTCAAAAGCCCGGGGAAGCCGAATGCCTTGCACAACGACCCGACGCGCGGCTACGCGATCAACCCTGGCGCGAAAGAGCTGTTTCGGAAGTTCGGAACGCCGGCCTGGCAAAAGGCGCTGGCTTCTTTCCGCGCGGATTACCCGCGTCTGGACGAGACGCTCCTGCGAAAGCGCGAGCAGAAGAAGATCCCCGTCACGCTGCCCGGAGGCGTCTCAATCGAGCTGCTTGAAGGCAGCCACAATGAGATTCAGAAGGCCATCGTCGAGGAGTTCCTGCCGCGCTTCGTGCCGGGCGCGGAAGTGCTTTACATCGGCGATTCCGCGCAGAAAACGGTCTACATCCAGAAGGAGCGCCTGCAAGAGCTGAATTTCTTCGAATTGGCGCATGACCGGCTGCCGGATGTCGTGGTCTATGATCCGAAGCGCAACTGGATTTTTCTGATCGAGGCCGTCCACAGCTCCAACCCGGTTTCCCACCTGCGGCATTACCAGCTCGAACAGCTCACGGCCAAGTGCACGGTCGGGATTGTCTTCGTCAGCGCCTTCAAAGACCGCAAGACGTTCGCCAAATGGATCGGCGAGATCAGCTGGGAGACGGAAGTCTGGCTGGCCGAGTCGCCTGAGCACATGATCCATTTCAACGGCGACCGCTTCCTCGGACCGCATCAGAAGCGAGGCCAGTAATGGCCGACGTCTTCTCTCGAAGGAAACGGTCCCAAGTGATGTCGCGCATCCGCGGGCGCGGCAATAAGGCGACAGAACTCACGCTATGCGGCCTGCTACGTGACCACAGAATCACTGGCTGGCGACGCCACCAGAAGCTCCCCGGCACGCCTGATTTTTCGTTTGTCGCTGAAAAAGTGGCCGTTTTCGCTGACGGATGTTTTTGGCATGGCTGCTCTCCATGCAGCAAGGGCAGGAAACCCGTCAACAACGCGGAATACTGGATAGCCAAGATCAAGGCAAACAGGCAACGCGATAGAAGGGCGAACCGCAATCTCAAGAAGAAGGGCTGGAAGGTCGTGAGACTTTGGGAGCACACGATTGAACGGGAACCGGGAAACGCCGTTGCGAGGATATGCCGCGCGCTAAAGAAATAGCCAAGTCGGGGCGACGAACGCTAAAAGCGCTCGATCTTTTTTGCGGCGCTGGCGGCAGCAGCCTCGGTGCACGTGCAGCTGGCATTCGAATGGTCGGCGGAGTCGATTTATCAGACTTGGCGAAGAAGGTCTTCAAGGAAAACTTCCCGAAGGCCCATTTTTTCCGAAGGCGAATAGAGGGACTCTCCGCCTCCTCAGTGAAACAGAAAGTCGGCTCGATCCATCTCTTGCTGGCGAGCCCCGAATGCACAAATCACAGTTGTGCGAAGGGCGCGAAGAGGCGGTCCGAAATAAGCAGGCTCACCGCTTTCGAGGTGCTTCGGTTTGCCAAGGTGTTCAAGCCCCGCTGGATCGTTGTCGAGAACGTAATCCAGATGAAATCATGGGCGAGATATCCCAAATGGCTGAAGCAGCTTCAAGGGCTCGGATATAAGACAAATGAGCACGTTCTCAACGCCGCGGATTTCGGAGTGCCCCAGGCACGCAAGCGCCTGTTCATTCTGGCAGACCTGATCAAGGAGCCACCCATCAAAATTAAATTCCGGAAATCCGGTATCCCGGTGCGCCAAGTGCTCAACATGAACGGCGCATACGAATATTCCACGCTCCGCAAGAAGGGACGAGCCAGGCGGACTTTGCGTCATGCAATGCGGGCAGTCCAACAAGTGGGCGACAAGCGCCCCTTCATTATCGTCTACTATGGCACGGATGGCGCGGGCGGCTGGCAGAGACTGTCCGAGCCGTTGCGGACTGTGACCACGCTCGATCGCTTTGCTCTTGTCAGACGGATTAACGGCGGGCACAAAATGCGCATGTTGCAGGTCCCGGAACTACGGGCTGCGATGGGCTTCCCTAATAATTTTAAGATTAACCATGGCGTTCGCCGAGACAAGATTGGTCTCCTTGGGAACGCCGTCTGCCCGCCTGTAATGACCGCGATCATCAAAACCCTGCTCTCATCGGATAGCGGCACCGGAAGGAAAAACAATGGCTAAAAAGACGCCGACCCACGGAAAGCTCACACTGCGGCCACGGGCCCGCATCGTCAACACTATCGGCAAGGAGCTAATCCGCAATGAGGTGGTCGCGCTTGTCGAGCTGATCAAGAACGCATATGACGCGGATGCTTCGGCAGTCCTTCTGACATTTGAGGAACCCCTTTGGCCCGGGCAAGGCGCCGTCGTAATTGATGATGATGGCTATGGGATGGACATGGAAACAGTCCGCAGCGCATGGATGGAGCCGGCAACTATTTCAAAGCTGCGGAAGAGAATCAGCCCAAGCGGCCGGAACGTGACCGGCGAAAAAGGTATCGGGCGCTTCGCCGCCGCCAGGATCGCACGCAACCTAACTATGTCTTCAATCGCCAAGGAAGGCAAAGAACGAATACAGGTTCGATTGCGTCTTCGCCCGCCACGACCTCACCAGGGACCCGCCTTTCGCCAACCTTGACCTAATCAGCTGCTGCAACGTGCTCATTTACCTCGCGCCGGCCGCGCAGCAGAGGATCCTGCCGATGTTTCACTACGCGCTGCGGCCCTCGGGCGGGCTGCTGCTGAGCAAGTCCGAGACCGTGGGCGAGTTCGCCAACCTCTTCAGCCCCGCCGACAAGCGGTGCCGGCTCTACTTCAAAAAAGCCGCGGTCTCGCCGGGGTCCCGCTTCACGCTGCCGCAGCCCGCCGCCGTCAGCGCGCGGGAGACCACGGCCAAGACCAAACGCGTCGCGTCGAGCCAGTGGCCGGAGACGGACGTCCTGAAGACGGCGGAGCGGCTTCTGCTGGCGCGCTTCGCTCCGGCCGGCGTCATCGTCAGCGGCGACCTCAACATCCTCCACTTCCGCGGGCGAGTCAACCGCTATCTCGAGCCCGCCGCGGGCCGAGCCAGCCTCACGCTGACGAAGATGCTGCCCGCCCACGCCGCGGCTGCGGTCAAGGCCCTCATCCAGAAGGCCAAGAAACGGGACGCCCCGTGCCGGGCCAACGGCTTGGAGGTCGGCGGCGACCGAACCGGCGCCGCGGAGACGGACATCGAGGTGGTCCCCTTCCGGATGCCGTTGTCGGGCGAGCGCTACTTCATCGTCCTCTTCGAGGAGCCCCCGCCGGAGGGTCGTCCGAAGGGGGCCCGAGGCGCGCGCTTCGAGCCCGTGCGCGAGACGGTCTCGGTCAGGCGGCTCAAGAACGAGCTGGCCTCCGCGCGCGGCTACCTGCAGACCATCGTCGAGGAGCATGAGGCCGCCACCGAGGAGCTCAAGAGCGCCAACGAGGAAATCGTCTCAAGCAACGAGGAATTGCAGAGCACCAACGAGGAGCTCGAGATCGCCAAGGAGGAGCTGCAGGCGGCCAACGAGGAGCTCAGCACGCTCAACGACGAGCTCCAGAGCCGCAACGTGGAGCTCGGCCAGCTCAACAACGACCTCACCAACCTCATCTCCAGCGTCCACATCCCGATCGTCATGGTCAGCGGGGACCTGCGCATCCGGCGCTTCACGCCGTCCGCCGAAAGGATCATGAACTTGATCCCCACCGATATCGGCCGCCCTCTCGAGGACATCAAGCCCAAGGTAGCGCTTCCCAACATCGAGGAGATCGTCCACGACGTCATCGAAACCATGGCCGCCAAGGAACTGGAGACGGCCGACCAAGAGGGACGGCCCTACCTGCTGCGCGTGCGTCCATACCGGACGGCCGACAACAAGATCGAAGGCGCCGTCATCACGTTCATCGACAACTCCCAGATCCGCCGCGGCAGCAGCCTGGTCAACGAGCCCTCCGCCTTCGAGGCCGCGCTCGAACTGGTCCGCGAGCCGCTGGCCATCCTCGACGCCGAGATGCGCGTCCAGGCCGTGAGCAAGTCGATGTATCAGGCCTTCGGCCTGACCGAGAGCCAGCTGGGGCGCTCTCTCTTCGAGATCGAGAACGGACGCTGGAACGTCCCCGCCCTGCGCTCGGCCCTCGAGCACGTCGCTTCCCAGGGCCATCCAATGAGCCGCCTGCGCGCGCGCGTGGGCGAGCGCGAGCTGGAGTTCAGCGCCCGCCGCGTCCGGGGGACTCCCCCGGGGCCGGCGTTGGTCCTGCTGGAAATCGACGCCACGCCCGGCTTGGCCGCCTAACCGGGCAGCTTCGAGAGCAGCGCCTCGGCGAGATGCTCCCTTTGCCTCAGGTCTTCCTTGAATGACCGCGAGTCGGTGTGCTGCACCTCCTCGCGCAGGGCGCTGAGCCGCTCGGTGAGGACTTGGCGCAGGAACTGAAGCTCGGTCGGGCTCATATCGATGTTCATGATTCCATTATACCCCCGCGGCGGCCCGCCGCCGAGCCGCTTCCCGGCAGGTGCCGGATGCTGGTCGTTGAGCCGAACACGTTCGTGAAGCCTTGGAGAACTGGCCGGCCCTTGTATTCGGCGGCACCCGGGGAGTATACTGGGGCGACGATTAATTCGCGGCGAAACGTCCCCCTAATCGCCTTCCTCCATCAGCCGCGAATCGGGCGCCCGCGCGCCTGGCCAATACCTCGCGCGGCCGGAGGAAGGCCCGATGCCGTTCAAGCTGACGCTCGAGCATTTGTATTATCTGCTCGTCCTGACGCCGCTGTTCGCGGGACGCCTCGTCGTCGCCCTCGTCATCCTCGGCTTGCTGCTGCTCATGCGCCATGCGCGAGGCTTGGCCCGACGGACCGACAGCCTGCGCAAGACCATGAACGAGGCGATCATCCACGACCTGAAGAACCCGATGGCGGCCGTCATGGGCTGCCTGTCCTGCGCCCTCGGCGACGAGATGAGCGCCGAGCAGCGCGCCAAGCTCTTGGCCATCGCTCTTCACAGCTGCCGGGTGCAGATGAGCCTGCTCGAGACCCTGGTGGACACCAGCCGGCTCGAGAACGGGGAGCTCGTCGCGCGAAGGCAAGTCCTGGACTCCCGGGTTCTCTTCGCCGCCTGCCTCAAGGACAGCGGCGGGACGGCGCGGCACCTGGGCGTCGAACTCAAAAGCGAGATCTCCGACGATATTCCGCCCACCGTGTCGGTCGATCCGGAGCTTTTCCCGAGAGCCGTCTACAACCTCCTCCACAACGCGCTCAAATACAGCCCGCCCAGAGGCGTGGTCTCCCTCTCGGTCGCCTTTGGCGAAAACGAGTTCAAAGTCGAGATCAACGATACGGGCGTCGGGATCGCCCCGGAGCACATCAGCCGGCTGTTCCAAAAATACTATCGCGTGGAGGGCGCCGATCAGACCAGCCGGCGCGGAAGCGGGCTGGGGCTCTATTTTTGCCGTCTCGTCGTCGAAGCCCACGGCGGCGCCATCAGCGTATCCAGCGCCGTCGGACGCGGAACCACCGTCGCCTTCACCATCCCGCAGGCCGCCCGAACAGGAGCGTCATCCCATGACAGAATCGCAGAAGCCCGCAGAAGTCGAGACGCCCTCGCCTGAGCAGACCTGGACGCTCCTGTCGCCGCGCCCGTGCGTCATGGTGATCGACGATGACAGCGCGATCCGCGCGATGCTGCAGACCGCGCTCGAGAAGGATTACTCCGTCGTCTGTTTTTCCAACGGCGACCAGGTCGTGCGCTCGATCGAGATCTACGCTCCCCGGCTGGTCATCCTCGACATCAACTTCCCGGGCAGCGACGGCTACGACATCTGCCGCAGAGTCCGCATGCACGCGAAATCGAGGAATCTACCCGTCCTGTTCATGACGATTCGCAAGGACGACACGACCTTCCTCAAGACCCTCGAGTCCGGAGGCGACGCCGTCATCTGCAAGCCCTTCGAAATCTCCGCTCTGCGGGAACGCATCGAGTATCTGCTGCGAAGCTACCCCTAGCGAGGATTCGGGGGCATCCTCGACCTATTTTTTGGTATCGTATTTCCGGTCCATCCAAGCATCGTCCTGACACTACGCGGCTTGTTCTCATCGGTCCGGGAGAGCGCCGCCATGAAGAAATCCGTCTGCCAGTGCCAAGCCGTCACCCTCGCCAACACCTACGCGCCGTCGCACCGCTGCCTTAAGCGCAACGGCCTGCAAAGAGTCGGCGGGGCCTATCTCTGCTCGCATCACCGCGCCGCCGCGGCCAGGGCTCGGGCCTAAGGGAGCCTGATGAGCTTCGAGCAATTCCGCTTCGATCCCAAGATCTCCGCCGGCATCCAGGCGCACGGTTTCCTCGCGCCCACGCCCATCCAAGCGCAGGCCATCCCGAAAGTCCTGGAGGGACGCGACGTGCTCGGCCTGGCGCAGACCGGCACCGGCAAAACCGCCGCTTTCGCGCTGCCGATCCTTCAGCGCCTGCTTCCCGGTCCGCGGGCGCGCGTCAGGGCTCTGGTGCTCGCGCCCACGCGCGAGCTGGCCGAGCAGACGCACGTCGCCTTCTCGCGGCTCGGCCGCTCCACCGGCCTGCGCAGCGCCACGATCTACGGCGGCGTCTCGATGCGGCCGCAGGAGCACGCCCTCAAGGGCCATGCCGAGATCGCCGTGGCCTGTCCGGGGCGGCTGCTCGACCACCTCAACCAAGGCACGGCCGATCTTTCCCATGTCGAGGTGGTCGTCCTCGACGAGGCCGACCACATGCTCGACATGGGGTTTTTGCCCGACATGCGCCGGATCATGGCGAAGCTTCCCGGCCGCCGGCAGACGCTGCTCTTCTCGGCCACCATGCCCGACGAGATCCGCAAGCTCGCCCACGAGTGGCTGCGCGATCCGGCGACGGTCCAGATCGGCGAGCTGGTTCCGGTGACGACGGTCAGCCACTACCTCTATCCCGTGCCGGAGCATCTCAAGGCCGAATTGCTGCTCGAGCTGCTCAAGCGCACGGCCGGCGGCTCGGTGCTGATCTTCACGCGCACAAAGCATCGGGCCAAGAGGCTCGATCAGCGGCTGCAGAAGGCGGGCTTCTCGGCCGCCTCTCTGCAGGGCAACCTCTCGCAGAACCGCCGCAAGCAGGCGCTCGACGGCTTTCGGGAAGGCCGGTTCGATTTCCTGGTCGCCACCGACATCGCCGCGCGCGGCATCGACGTCTCGCAGATCTCGCACGTGATCAACTTCGACATCCCGGACACGGCGGAAGCCTACACGCACCGCATCGGGCGCACCGGCCGCGCCGCAAAGACGGGAGACGCCTTCACGCTGGTCACCGACCAGGACGCGGCGATGATCAAGCAGATCGAGCGCCGCCTCGGCCGCGCCATCGAGCGCCGGACGCTGGCGGAGTTCGACTATCGCAGGTCCCAGCCGCACGCCGCGCCCCAGGCGGCCGCCCGGCCCTCCCGGCCGCATCAGCACCAGCCAGCCCCCGCGCGGCACGATCAAGCCAAGCCGCACGGGCCGCTGCACGGCGAGAGGAGCCGCGGGCGCAGACGGTGGCGGCGCTGAGGGCGCAGGAAAGGCCCGCCGCGGACCGGCTTAGGGACAGTTGCCGACGCGCTTGCCGCTGATCTTCATGCCCCCCACGACGCGGCCGCCCTGCTCGTTGGTGACCGTCTCCTCGTAGGAAGTCCCGGAAGCCGACGTCAGCTTCCCGATCATCGTCAGCGGGCCGCCCCGGCCCTTGGTCTTGCACGAGATCTTCCAGCTGACGGTGTTGCCCTTCACTTGGTAAGAGTCCTCATGGCATTTGCCCGGGATCTTATGCAGCGCTTTCCCGGAATCGATGTCCTTTTTCGAATAGCACATGACGCGGGTCGTCGGAGGCGGAGTGAACGGCACTCCCGGCGGCATCCGCATCGTCGACGTCACCTTCCACTGCCCCGGCTGTATCCGGGGAGCGGCCGCCGATGCGCCGGCCGCCAAGAACAACGCCGTCAACGCCGCCAATAAAGAACTCTTCATGCTGGTTCCTCCTGAGTCATGCTTGCTCGTCTTGCGCTAGCGGCGGGCGGGCTTGCGGGCCCGCGCCAGAAGGGCCACGAGCCGCGTCGCCTTGGCCTTCTTCGCCAGGGACACCGCCGTGTCGCCGTCCTTGTCCTTCATCTCGATCTTGGCCCCGGCCTTCACGAGGACGCCGACGACGGGGGTGAGGCTCTTGTCCATGGTCGCCTTCGAGACGGCGTAGATCAGGGGCGTCCACCCCTGGTTGTCGGCGGCGTTGACGTCGGCCCCGGCCTTGATGAGCGCCTTGGCGATGTCCGCCTTGCCGGCAACCATGAGCGCCGTCATGCCGCCGGCGTCCTTCACGTTCACGTTCGCCCCCGCCTTGATCAGCACGGAAACGACGCGCGCGTCCCGATTGTCGGCGGCCGCGGCGAAAAGCGCCGTGTCGCCGGTGGAAGGGTCCTTCGCGTCGACTTTCGAGCCATTGCGAAGCGCCGCGCGCACGGCCGCGACGTCTCCTTTGTCGGCCGCGTCTCTTAGGCTCTTGGCCGGCGACGAGGCGAAGGCCGGCCCCGCCGCCAGCAGCGCCGCGCAGCAACCGGCGGCCGCCAACGCCGCGATGCGTCCAGCCGTCCTCCTCGACAGATTCTCCATTCCCGCCTCCGTGCTCCAGAATGCGACGATCGGCCCCGTCTCAACGGCAGCGCCATTCTACATGTTTCCAATATAACTTTGAGAAGTTTCCCGTGGAAAAAAAGCAGGACTGCGGCCCGGGCCCAGCCGGATTTTTGGTATCCTCACGAAAGCCTTGCGGGCTCGCGCCGTCCCTCGCGCGCGGCTTGTCCGGCTGGGAGAAGCCGTATCGCCAAGAGAAAACTGCCGTTTTGGCAGTGCTATCCGCTGATAGCGCTGCTCAGCGCCCTCGGGCTGTTTGCCACGCTGCTCCCGCGCCGCCTCGAAGTCCGGCTGGGACGCGCGCTCGGGCGCTGGGTGTTCCGCCTGCGGCTCTTCAAGCGCCGCGTCATCGAAGCGAACGTCAAGCGGTGCTTTCCGCGGCTCGACGATCGCGCGCGCGACGCCCTGATCCGGGGCAATTACGAGCACAACGGCGTGCTCCTCTTCGAGTTCATGCATTTCTTCTCCCCTTTCAAGGGCCACTGGAAGAGCTACGTGCCGCGCGTCGCGCGCGTGCAAGGCCTCGAGCACTGGAAGAGGGCGCACGCGCGCGGCAAGGGCGTGATCTTCTTCTGCTCCCACATGGGCTGCTGGGAGACGGCGGCCGCGGCCGTCTGCCTCAGCGGAGTCGCGGCGACGATCGTGACCACCGTGCTCGAGCCCGAGTGGCTGCACAACAAGATCACGGCGGCTCGGGCGACGGTCGGCATGTCGGCGGCCTTCCATCCGGGCTCCATGCCGGCCGTCCTAAGAACGCTGCGCCGGGGCGGCTCGGTCGCCTTCATGAACGACCAATACGCGCCGCCCCCGATGGGCGTTCCGGTGACCTTCTTCGGCACGCGCGTCGACACCTTGTCGGTGGTGGGCCCGCTGGCCAAGCGCACGGACGCGGCCGTCGTGCCGCTCTGCACCTACCGCGAAGCGGACGGCTCGACGACGGCCTGCATCGAGCCGGAGTTCGACCTCGGCGCGGCCGGCGACGACGCCTCGGCCGCGACCCAGGCGATCGCCGGCCGCGTCGAGACCTGGGTGCGCGCCAGGCCCGAGCAGTGGCTGTGGATGCACCGGCGCTTCAAGAACGTGGCCGCGCCGGCGGCCTGAGCGCCAGCGGAAGACCCCCCGCGCCTTAGGCCCTTTGGCTCTTCCCGTCCCGCCGCCGCCGATATAACGTATATATCGACGATGAAGAAAGCGCTGGCCGGCACCGTAGCGCTGAGCTTGGTCCTGCTTTCTCCGGGCTTGCAGTGCTACGCTCAGCTCGGGGAGACCGCCGATCCGGAGATTCCGGCCGGCCGCGTCGAGGCTGTTTCGCTTCCCGCAAGACTTCCCGGGCAGCTTCCGGGCGCCCCTGATTTGAGGGACTTGGCCATCCCCGGCCTGCCGGAGGCTTCCGCGTCCCAAGCGGCGCCGGCGTCGCGAGCCGAAGCCGACGCCAAGCCGGCGGCCCGGAGCCGCGCCGAGGAAGCGGCCCTCGCGCGGCCCTCGCCCGAGCCGGACGACGGCGCGGGCCGCACCCAAGGATCTCTCGCGACGCCGCCGTTTGCCCGGGCGGCCGCGGCCTCGCCGAGCTTCTTTCGAATTCATGCGCGGGTCTTGGCGGAAACCAAGCCTTGGCGCCTTCCCCTCGTCGAGGGGGCCCGAGAGACGGCGCCCGACTCGCCGCCCCCGGCGTTCCTCGGCCCGGGACTGCGGCCGGCGTCGGCGCGCGGCCCCGACGCCTCCCCGCCCCGGCTCGTCTCTTCCGCGCCCGGCGGCCAGGCCCCGCAGCCTCCGCGCCGCGGCGGGCTTCTCCCGCGCGCCCGCGCATGGCTGCTGCGCTTTTACCGCGTTTTCCCGGACAAGGTCCGCAACCGGCAGTTCTGGCGCTACAACCTGGCCCAGGTCGTCATCACCCAGGGCGCGACGTTCTATTCCACCGCCCTGCCGGGCTTCGTCGCCCCGACCAAGACGCTGGCCGGCCGCATGGGCGTGGTGCGTGCCGCGAGCTTCGGGGCCCAGTTGGGCGCCGACGTGGCGATGGGGCCCTCGGTCGACCAGAAGAAGACGTCTTCGTTTCTCTTCAAGACGTATCTCGGCCGCGGGCTGTTCCTGATCGCGATTCCCGTCCTGTCCTTGGCCTTTTTCCGCCACGGCGGGCTGTTTCCCACGCTGCCGCTTATCGGCGTCCTGGTCGGCATGTCGTTTTTGCAAAGCGCCGGAGTCCTGGCCTCGAACGTGGGCTTCAACCGGCTGTTGGGCGACGATCCCGCTTACTACAACAAGGCCAACGCGGCCAATTCGCTGGTCGTGAACTTGGCCGGAGTCGTCGGTCCGGCTCTGGCGGGCGCCTTCATCGGCTGGGCCACGTCGCTCTTCGGCGTCTCGTCGGGCAACGCCCTGGCCTTCGGAGTCTACGGCGCGGCGTCCATCGTGACGGCGCTGATCTATCGCGGCGTCGGCCTCGTCAACCGGCAGCCGCAGTCCAAGGCCGCCGGCCCGCGCGAGAAGATATCGTGGAAGGAGACGCTGGCGCAGCTCAAGGTCGGCTTCCAGCTGCTCTGGCGCGACCGGTTCCTGCGCCTGACCTTGCTCCTGTCCACCGCCTCCCTGCTCATCGGCGACGCGATCTATTTCCTGGCGCTGCCCAGCTATCTGGCCAAGATCGGCGCCGTCGTCGTGCCGGCCTTCATCGCCCATCTCCCCCTCGTCGGTCATCTCGTCGCCGCGCTTCTCGGCACCTCCGCGGCGATCTTCGGGTTCTTTTTCACCGCCTCGAACCTGGGAGCGACCGTTTTCGACGCGCTCTTCATCTCCCGGCAGGGCAAGAGCGAGGCCGCCCGCTCGGCCTCCGGCAAGCCCGCCTGGCTCAAGCCCCTCTTGTCGCTCAAGGACGCCGTGGACGCTTGGCTGGGCCGGAAGCTCGGAGCGGACCTGACGCCCCTGCAAAAGCAGGGCGTCTGGAGCTCGGTTTCCAACGGCGTCGGCTGGGTCGCCGGTCTGTCGCTTTTCCTGACCTCGCACCTGTGGCTGGCCCTGGGCGCCTTCGCCCTGTCGTCCTTCCTGCAGAGCCCCGCGGGCATGGTCTGGTCGAGCCTCCAGCAAGACGTGCTCAACCGGACCTATCCGCGGGATCAGGCCAAGATCTGGTCGGCCATGAGCGTCTACAGCCAGGTCTTCACCATGGCCGGGGACCTGGTCTTCGGCCTCGTCATGGCGAAGCTCGCCACCGGCCTGGCGTTGGGGCTGGTCATGGCCGTGATGGGGATCTGCGCCGCGCTGGCCGTCCTGCAGCCCTTCGTGGTGCTGCGTCCGGCGCCCATTGCCGGCGGCCCGGCGGCGGGCCCCAAACCCCGCCCCTAGCGCCGCAGGCCAAGCTCCAACCGCCGTTTCACGGAATTTACAGGGCCTGCGTGGCCGCGGCCCGGCCCCAAAACTAGAATGAGGGCGTCCACGGAGGAAGCCATGGCCGAGAAACTCCCCGGAGAGGCCGACGTTTCCGATACCCCGACCCCGCACGCGGCGGCGCTCGAGGCGGCGCTCTACGCCGCGCTGCTCTGCGCCCGCCGCTACGAGCGCCACGAACTCATCGCCCGGACGCTGGGAATCCCGTCCGCCGCGCTGAGCGCCCGGCGCCACGCCGCCGAAGCCAGGGCCCACGCCCAGCGGCTGCGGGAGCGCCTGGTGAGCCTGGGAAGCCCGCCGCGCGTCGCGCCCGGAGACTTCGCCGCGCACCCGGGCCGCCTGGGCGCGTTCGATCGGCCCATCGCCGAGGTTTTGGACGAGGACCTGGCCGAGGAGCGCGCCTGCGTCGACGACTACGCCAGGCTGCGGGTTTTCGCGGCCGAGGACGACGCGGCCTCGCGCTGGGTTCTCTCAGAGCTGGTCCTCGTCGCGGAGGAGCGCGCCGAAGCGGTCACCGCGCTCTTGCGCGCCCTGCGTCAATAAGGACGGCCCTCAGGCGCGCTTGAGCAGCCGACGCACCACGCGGCGCTCCTCGATGCCGAACAAGGAGGCCAGCAGGAGATAGACGGGCACGGCCAGCCCGATCGTGGTCGTCGTCTCGATCCACGGGCGCGTCCCGCCGAGGCGGTGGAGCGCCGACAGCCACGCCAGGCAGCCCAGCCCGAGCAGGACGCTGGCCCCGGCCGACTTCGCCACGGAGACCCAAAGCCTCCTTTCCAGACCGACGCGCGAATGCAGCCGGGCCAGCAGGACGGCCGAGCATATCCAGGAGCTCAGCGAGGCCGCCAGCGTCAGGCCCCTGACCTTGAGCGCGCCGATGAAGGCCAGGCAGAAGACCACGTTGATGGCCACCTTGAGGACGCCCACGCGCACGGGGGTCACGGCGTCCTTGAGGGCGTAGTGGGCCATGACGAGCACCTTCATCCAGCCGTAGGCCGTCAGCCCCAGCGCCAGGAACACGAGGGCCCCGGCGGTGGTCCGCGCCGCCTCGGGCGTGAACGCCCCGTGCTGGAACAGCAGCCGCACCATCGGCCCGGCCAAGGCCAGAAGGCCGGCGCTGGCGGGAAGCAGGACGAAGGCCGTCAAGGCCAGGGAGTCGCTGAGCGTGCGGCGATACTCGGAAACGTCCCCGCTGGCGACGTGGTCGGAGAGGTGGGTCAGCGCGACGGTGGCCGTCGAGATCCCGAAAAGCGCCAGCGGCAGCTGCAGCAGGCGGTTGGCGTTGTAGAGCGCGGTGATCGAGCCCGCCGCCAGAAAGCTCGCGAACAGGGTGTCGACGAAGGCGTCGACTTGCTCGGCGGCGACGCTGATGAGCGAGGGCCCGAGGAGGGCGAGCACGCGCCGCACGCCGGGATGCCCCCAGGGCGCCCGGGGCCTGGGCAGCAGCCCCTGCCGGGCCAGGCCCGGCAGCAGCACCAGCCACTGGAGCAGGCCCCCGGCGGCCGCGGCGACCGCCAAGCCTATGACGCGCTCGCGCATCCCCGCCGGGCGCAGGATGCCGGCCGCAAGCAATCCCAGGTAGGCCAAAACCGAGATGGAGAAGCACGTGGGCGCCAGAGCGGCCGCGAAGAACGAGCGGCGGGCGAACAGCGCGGCTTGCGCCAGCGCCGCCGCCGTGATGAAGACGAAGAACGGAAACAGGATGCGCGTCAACAGGGTGGTCAGCGCGAGCTTGCCCGGATCGGAGGAGAAGCCGTACGTCATCGCGAGCACGATCGGCCGCGCGAACACGATGCCGAGCGACGTGAGCGCGGCCGTGAACAATACCAGGCCGGACCACAGCGAAGCGTGGAATTCGGCCGCGGCCCGGTCCCCCTCCTCCCGGGTGACCGAGGTGAGGACCGGCACGAACGAGGCGCTCATCGCCCCCTCGCCCAGGGTCCGGCGCAGGAAGTTGGCGATCCGGAAAGCGGCGTAGTAGCAGTCCGTGTAGGAGCCTCCGCCGAAGAAGTAGGCGATCCCGGCGTCCCTGACGTAGCCGAGGATGCGCGACGAGAGGGTCGCCAGGGTGAACGCGCTCATGTGGCGAGCGAACTGGCGGCGGGCTCCTTCGGCAGGCGCCTCGGAAGCGAGCCCGGAAGATTCGGCCATGGCTAACAATTATACCGGTTTGCTACCCTGCGGACATGAAGCGCGTCGAGGACCGCCGCTGGAGGCCCGCGAAAGCCGACCTCGAGGCCGCCCGGAGAAAGACCGTCAAGGACGTCATCGGTCCCGGCCTCGACGTCCTTTTCGTGGGCATCAACCCGGGCCTCTACACGGCGGCGATCGGCCACCATTTCGGGCGGCCGGGCAACCGGTTCTGGCCGGCGCTCAACGCTTCCGGGCTCCTGCGCTCGAAGCTCACGCCCTACGACTCGCGGCGCCTGCTCAAGTCGAACATCGGCATCACCAACATCGTGCGCCGCGCCACGGCGGCGGCCTCGGAGCTGACGATCCCGGAGCTGCGGCGCGGGGCCAAGCGACTGACGCGGCTGGTCGCGCGCTACAAGCCCGAGCAGGTGGCGTTTTTGGGCCTGGGGCTCTACCGCGACGCCTTCGACCGGCCCGCCGCGCAAGTCGGTCTGCAGAGAGAGCGCCTCGGCGAGTCTCTCCTCTGGGTCTTCCCCAACCCGAGCGGGCTCAACGCGCACTTCCAGGTGCCGGACTACGCCCGCATGTTCCGCAGGCTCAAGGCTCGCCGGCCCAAAGCCGGAAGCCTCCGGTGAAGGCGTTGTCGTTGCCGCCCAGCCGCATGCCCGCGGGCAGCGGCCGCTTGAGCTTCTTGGCGTTTCCCCCGCCGATGACGACCTCATCGGCTTCGAGGGCGTCCTTGAGGCGCTGCGCGATTTCGAGCACGGAGCGGCGCCACTTCTTCTTGCCGCGCTTTTCGAGCCCTCGCTTGCCGAGGTAGTCCTCGTAGGTCTTGCCGTTCTTGTAGGGCAGATGAGCCAGTTCCATGGGCTCCAGATCGCCGTCGACGATCATCGCCGAGCCAAGGCCCGTGCCGAGGCCCAAGAACAGCATCCGCCCCTTGCGGTAGCTGCCCAGGGCCTGCATGGCCGCGTCGTTGATGACCTTCACCGGCTTGCCGAACGCCGCTCGGAAATCGAAGCCCATCCAGCCCCCGCCGAGGTTGTAAGGCTCGTGGATCGGCCGGCCGTGGACGACGGGGCCCGGGTAGCCGACCGAGACGCGGTCGTAGCTCCAGCCGCTGGCCGCGCGCTTGACGGCGGCGGCCATGCGCGAGGCCGTCATCGCCGGTCCCGAGGGGATCTTCACCTCGTCCTTGCGGCCGGTAGCCAGGATCTTGACGTGGGTGCCGCCCACGTCGATGACCAGCACCGGGCGCTTCACAGCGCCGCCTCCAGCGCCGCCCGGGCGCCGACGACGGGATTGTGCCAGCCGCCGTGGTCGGCGATCAGATCGTCGGCTTCCTTGGGCCCCCAGGTGCCCGGCTTGTAGGAGATCGCCGGCCCGTGCTTCCTGAGCACCGGGTCGACCACGGCCCAGGCCGCCTCGATCGAATCCTGGCGCGAGAACAGGGCGCCGTTGCCCGCCAAGGCGTCTCCGAGGAGGCGCTCGTAAGGCGCCATCTCCTTGGGCTGCTCCTCGAGCATGTAGAGCTCGCGCTGAACGCCGACGAACTCCTCGCCGGCCTTCTTGACGCGCGCCGCCACGGCGATGGCCGGCCGCGGCGCCAGGCGAAAGCGCATGTAGTTGCGCTGGGCATGGGCGTGATCGGCGAAGAGCGCCTGCGGCGGCTGCTTAAGGCGTATCACGACCTCGGCGGCCTCGACGGGCAGGCACTTGCCCGAGCGCAGATACCACGGCACCCCGGCCCAGCGCCAGGAGTCGATGGCCAGGCGCACGGCGCAGAAAGTCTCCGTGTCCGAGTCCTTGGCCACGCCCGGCTCCTTGCGGTAGCCGGCGAACTGCCCGCGCACGACGTCCTCGGGACCCAGCGGCCGCATGGCCTTGAACACCTTGCCCTTCTCGTCGCGTTGGGCCTCGAAGCGGCGGCCGTAGGGCGGCTCCATGGCCAGCAGCGCGGCGATCTGGAAGAGATGGTTCTCGATGACGTCTCGCAGGCAGCCCACGCTCTCGTAGAAGCGCCCGCGGCCCTGGACGCCGAAGTCCTCGGCGAGCGTGATCTGCACGCTCTCGACGTAGTTGCGGTTCCAGATCGGCTCGAACAGGGAGTTGGCGAAGCGGAAGTAGAGGATGTTCTCGATCGCCTCCTTGCCCAGGAAGTGGTCGATGCGAAAGATCGCGCTTTCCGGAAACACCGACAGGGCGACGCGGTTGAGCTGCCGCGCCGAGGCCAGATCCCGGCCGAAGGGCTTCTCGATGATGACCCGGGCGTTGCCGGCCAGTCCATGCCGTCCGAGACTTTGGATGACGGCGCCGAACAGGGAAGGAGGAATGGCCAGATAGTGAGCCGGGGCCTTGGCGCCGTCCACCTCCTTTTTAAGGCGCTGGAAGGTCGTCGGCGCGCTGTAGTCGCCGTCGACGTAGCGCAACAACGACAGCAGGCGCTTGAGGATCTTGGGATCGGCCTTCCCCGACTTCTTGACGGACTCCTCGGCGCGAGCCTTGAGCTGCTCCAAGTTCCAGTTCGAGAACGCCACGCCCACGATGGGAACGTCGAGAACCCCGCGCGCGACCATGGCGTAGAGCGCGGGGAAGATCTGCTTGCGGGCCAGGTCGCCGGTGGCCCCAAAGACGACGAGCGCGTCCGAGCGTTCCATGTCAGCGCGCCTCCGCTTTCTTTTCCTGGTGGCCGCCGAACTCCTTGCGCATCGCCGAGAGCAGGCGGTCGGCGAAGTCCGCCTGGCCTCGCGAGGAAAAGCGCTCGAAGAGCGCCGAGCCGATCACCGGCGCCGGCACACCCTCCTCAATGGCGGCCAGGGCCGTCCAGCGCCCTTCCCCGGAGTCGGAGACCCGGCCGGCGAAGCCGGCGAGCTTCGGATCCTCGGCCAGGGCCGCCGCCGTCAGGTCGAGCAGCCAGGAAGAGATCACGCTGCCGCGCCGCCACACCTCGGCCACCTCGTCGAGCTTGAGGCTGTAGCGGTAGGCCTGCGGGTCGCGCAGGGGCGTGGTCTCGGCATCGGCCTGGCGCGGGCGCAGCCCGACGTCGGCGTTCTTGAGGATGTTGAGGCCCTCGGCGTAGGCGGCCATGAGGCCGTACTCGATGCCGTTGTGGACCATCTTGACGAAGTGTCCGGCGCCGCTGGGGCCGCAGTGCAAGTAGCCCTGCTCGGCCGCGCCGGGAGCGCCCGAGCGTCCCGGCGTGCGCGGCGCGGCCAAGGCTCCCGGCGCGATGCTCTTGAAGATCGGCTCCAGGCGCCGAAACGCGGCCTCGTCGCCTCCGATCATGAGGCAGTAGCCGCGCTCAAGGCCGAAGACCCCGCCGCTGGTGCCGCAATCGATGAAGTCTATCCCCTTGGCCTTGAGGACGGCGGCGCGCGCGATGTCGTCGCGGTAGTAGCTGTTGCCGCCGTCGATGACGGCGTCGCCGGCGGACAAAAGCGGCGCCAGGGCGTCGATCGTGGCGCCCGTGGCCGCGGCGGGCACCATGATCCAGACGGCCCTCGGGCGGGCGAGCTTGGCGACGAAATCCTCGAGGGTGAAGCATCCCTCGATGCCCGGGCCCGAGAGAGCCTTGACCGAGGCCTCGTTGACGTCGTAAGCGACGCAGCGGTGGCCGTCCTTGACCAAGCGCCGCGCGAGATTGGCGCCCATGCGCCCCAAACCGATCATACCGAGCTGCATAACAGACCCCCTTGCGGCCTAGCGGCCGCGCACGTCCACGGACTCCACCGCGCCCCAAGGGCCGCCGGCCTCGGAGAGGGAGAAGCGCACGGGGGCGCGGCGACTGCGGGCGACGGCGACGTCAGCGTAGTAAATCCCGAGGCTGGTGGCGACGGCCTCCAGGTCCTGTCCGGCGCCGCCGCCCTCGGCCAGAAGCCGCAAGCGAAAGGGCGCGCTCGCCTGGACGCGCAGCGTGGCGCCGGCGGCGACGGCGCGAGGCTTGCGGTTGGCCTTCCAGACCTCCAGATCCTTGCGCCCTTTGCCGGCCAGATAGCGCTCGGCCACCGGCGCGAGGAGGTCGAAGCAGCGGCCGTCGGCGCGCGAGCGCAGGAGCTTGAGATACTCGGCGTGCGCCCACATCAGCGGCATGGCCGAGCCCGTGGGCCTTCCGAAGAACAGCTCCTGGCCGGGGACGTCGGCGGCGTCCCATATCTGCTCGGGAAGCATCCCGCCGCGGGAGGCGAAGCCCTCCATCGCCTTGAGATAAGGCGCCGCGTCGCGTCCGGCGGAAAGCTCGTAGTGGCCGCGCTCGCCGGTCAGAAGCGGCCAAGCCCGGCCCTGGCCGAAGCCCGAGTAAGGGCCGCCGCCGGCCTGCTGGCCGTAGCCGTCGTGATTGTAGCGCCGCCAGCACGGCCCGGCCGGCGTGTCGACCTTCAAAAGGGCGTCGACGACGCGCAGGGAGTCCTCGATCAAGGCGTCTCCGGGCTTGCGGATGCCGTAGCGCACGAGTTCGAGAAAGCCCGCGTCGACGATGTCTTTGGCCGGAAAACGGCACGGCAGGCCGGGCGGCACGTTCTTGACGTCGAGCCACCCGGAGTCCGGATCCTCGGGCGCATGCGGGTCCGCGGGATCGGCCGGCAGGATGCGGATGTAGTGGCGCGAGACGCCGGGCAGCAGGCGGCCCTGCCCGGTCGCCGTCCACGCCTCCACGCGCGATTCCAGGAAGTCGGCATAGTCTTCCAGAAACGCGGCGGTCCTGCCGTCGCCGCGGCGGCGCGCGAGCGCCGCCGCGCAGACGAGCGCCGCGATGCAGGCGGCCAAGGTCGAGGGAGAGAACCCGCTGCTCTCCTCCCAGCGCTCCTGGGGCGTGACGGGGCCGCGCTCGATGAGATAAGCGGCGGCCTTGAGGACGACGGGATACGGGTCGAAATCCTCCAGCGCCCGAAGCTCGCTCAAGCGCCAGGCCAGCATGATCGGGAAGGCGGCCTCGTCGAGCTGCACGCCGCGCCAATAGGGCTCGCCGTCGATCCAAAAGTTCTGGAAGAAGCCTCCGCTCGGCAACTGGGTGGCGGCGAGGTAGATCAGGGCCTTGAGCGGGGTGCGGCGGTGGCCGGAGGCGAGCAGCGCCGCGGCGCTGTTGCACATGTCGCGGGTCCAGACCAGATGGTAGCCGCCCAGCCCGTCGTCATCCCCGCGCGCCTCGCCCCAGGGGATGCTCAGGGAGGCGATCATCGCTCCCGGGTAGGTCTTGTCCTCGTGGGCCAGGAGCAGGCTGTTGCTGATGCGGCAGAGGCGGCCGCCGTCGCCGGAGGCTTTCTCCAGGGGCTCGACGTGCGCGCCGGCCCGGCTCCATTGCTCCAGGAAGCGCTCGCGCTGCTCGGCAAACGGCACCCCCAGCGACTGCAGGAGCGTGGAGATCGCCCCGTGCATGCCGAAGCCGAAGGCCAAGCCGAGGGTGAACTCCCGCCCGGCGGAAAGGTCGAGCTCGCCGGTGAGGGCGACGTTGCCGTCCAACGCCGCGTCGAAGGTCCACTCCAGGCGCTTGTGGGCGT
Source organism: Elusimicrobiota bacterium (assembly GCA_027452025.1). GTDB lineage: Bacteria > Elusimicrobiota > Elusimicrobia > UBA1565 > UBA9628 > DAIDHI01. The sequence continues at coordinate 60,642 of DAIDHI010000069.1, forward strand.
GCAGGTCGCTCCAGCCGTCGCTTTGGCCCACGTAGCCGCAAGAAGAGCGCGAGAACGGAATCGAGGCTCCGAGCGCGAGCTGGACCTGGTCGCGGTAGGCCACGAGCACCTCGCGCCCCGCCACGCTCGCCTTGACGGCGCTGTTGCCCCACCCGCGGCTTCCCAAGTGGGGCGCCAAGAGCGCGTAGAGCCGCAGCTTCTCGAGCAGCGCCTCGTCGCCTTCGACGCGGGTGCGCAGGAGCACGCAGGGCAGGTGCGGATCGCAGATGAGCTCCTTGACGAGCCGATAGCGGCCCTTCGGGTCCTCGGAGACGAGGCGGTAGCCCAGGCCGCCCTGCCCCAGGTAGTCCAGGGTCGTGCGCAGGTCGCGCTTTTCCTCGTGGAAGAACGTCTCGCCGTCGGTGACGAGGTATTGGAGATCGCGCGTCTGCGGCGAGTCGATGGTCGGGAAGTAGATCTCGTTGAGGATGCCGTGCGACAGCGTGAACCAGACCCGGCTGGCGGTATTGTACGCCGTCCCGAGGCCTTCCTTGCTGCTGCGCGTCCAGCGGGGCTCAAGCCCCGGGCGGCCGAATGCGTCCTGGCTCACCCTTCCAGCTATATCAAATGCTAGGCCTGGGTGGCGAGGAGCTGGTAGAGGCGCCAGCGAGCGTCGACGTCGCGCTGCGCGGCTTCGCGCAGCGCCCGCGCGCGCTCGGGGTCCGCGGCGCAGAGCGAGGAAAAGCGCGTCTCGGCGGCCTCGTAGCGCTCGACGGGGATGCTGGGCGGGCGCGAGTCGAGCTGCAGGGCGGGCTTGCCCTCGGCGGCGAGCGCGGGATTATAGCGCAACAGCGGCCAATAGCCGGAGAGCACGGCGTTCTTCTGCTGGTCGAGGCCGAAGCGCAGGTCGTAGCCGTGCGCGATGCAGGGCGACAGGGCCAGGATCAGCGCCGGACCGGGGTAGGCCTGCGCCTCCAGGAACGCCTTGACCGTCTGGGCGTCGCCGCCGCCCATCGCGACGCGCGCGACGTAGACGCCTCCGTAGCTCATGGCCATGAGCGCCAGGTCCTTCTTGGCCTGGTCCTTGCCGTGGGCGGCGAAGCGCGCCACGGCCCCGCGCGGCGTGGCCTTGGAGCGCTGGCCGCCGGTGTTGGAGTAGACCTCGGTGTCGAGGACCAGGATCTTGACGTTGGCCCCGGAGGACAGCACGTGGTCGAGCCCGCCGTAGCCGATGTCGTAGGCCCAGCCGTCGCCGCCGACGATCCACACGTCCTTGGGGATCAAGGCGTCCGCCGCGGCCGCCAGATCGAGCGCTTCGACGTCCTCGGCGCCCGACAGCCGCGCCCGCAAGCGCGCCACGCGCTCGCGCCGCGCGCTGATACCGGCCTCGCCCGGGGAGGCGGCCCCGAGCAGGTCCGCCGCGAGATCGGATCCGATCCGCGTCGAGAGCCGGCCGACCAGGTCGCGGGCGTAGCCGGCCCTCGCGTCGAAGGCCAGGCGCAGTCCCAGCCCGAACTCGGCGTTGTCCTCGAAAAGGGAGTTGGCCCAGGCCGGCCCGCGGCCCGCCGCGTCGACGGTGTAAGGGGTCGTGGGCAGGTTGCCGCCGTAGATCGAGGAGCAGCCGGTGGCGTTGGCGATGACCGCCCGGTCTCCGAAGAGCTGGGTCAGGAGCTTGAGATAAGGCGTCTCGCCGCAGCCGGCGCAGGCTCCCGAGAACTCGAAGAGCGGCTCGAGCAGCTGGACGTCCTTGACCTGGGAGGCGCGCAGCGCCGCGCGGTCGGTCTCGGGAAGTCCGAGGAAGAACTCCCAATTCGCCGCCCCGGCGGCGCGCCGCGGCGCCTGCGGCGCCATCTCCAGCGCCTTGCGCTGCGGCGCCTCCTTGCCCTTGGCCGGGCAGACCTCCACGCACAGGCCGCAGCCCGTGCAATCCTCGGGCGAGACCTGGAGCGTGTAGCGGCTCTGCGAAAACTCCCGCCACAGCGGCTTGGCTGACTTAAATCCGGCGGGCGCCCCCTCCAGGCGCGCCGGCTCGCAGACTTTCGCGCGAATGACGGCATGCGGACAGACCAGGACGCACTTGCCGCACTGGATGCACAGGGACTCGTCCCAGACCGGCATCTCCTGCGCGATGTCGCGCTTCTCCCACCGGGCCGTGCCCGTCGGATAGACCCCGTCGGCAGGCAAGGCGCTGACCGGCAGCCGGTCGCCCTCGCCGGCCAAAAGGCGCGCCGTGACGTTCTGGACGAAATCGGGGGCCTGCGGCGGCACGGGGGGCTCGAGCGCGATGGCGCTGGTCGCCGTCGCGGGGACCGGGACTTCGTGCAGGTGCGCCAAGGCCGCGTTCACCGCCGCGAAATTCTGCTTGACCACCGCCTCGCCGCGCTTGCGGTAGGTCTTTTCGATCGCGCCCTTGATGGCCGCCACCGCCTGGTCGCGCGGCAGCACCCCGCTCAAGGCGAAAAAGCAGGTCTGCATGATCGTGTTGACGCGCCGCCCCAGGCCGGTCTCCCGCGCCACGGCCCCGGCGTCGATGACCCAGAAGCGCAGCCTCTTGTCGATGATCTGCCGCTGCACGGCCCGCGGCAGCCGGTCCCAGACCTTTTGCGCCCCGTCGGGGCTGTTGAGCAGGAAGGTCGCGCCCTTTTCGGCCAGCCCCAGGACGTCCATGCGGCTGAGCAGCGATGACTGATGGCAGGCCACGAAGCTCGCCCGGCTGATCAAGTACGTCGAGCGGATGGTCTTGGGACCGAAGCGCAGATGCGACACCGTCACCGCGCCGGATTTCTTGGAATCGTAGACGAAGTAGCCCTGGGCTTCGAGGCCGGCGCCCTCGCCGATGATCTTGATCGAGTTCTTGTTGGCGCCGACCGTCCCGTCGGAGCCGAGGCCGAAGAAGACGGCCCGGATCGTGCCCGGATCCTCGGTGCAAAATTCGGGATCGTAGTCCAGGCTGGAGCGCGCGACATCGTCGACGATCCCCACCGTGAAATGATTGCGCGGCGCCTGCCGCGCCGCCTCGTCCAGGACGGCCATGGCCATGGCCGGGGTGAACTCCTTGGAGGAGAGGCCGTAGCGCCCGCCGATGACGCGCGGTCGCGCGCCGTCGCCTTCGGCCAGCGCGCAGACGACGTCGGCGTAGAGGGGCTCGCCGGCCGCGCCCGGCTCCTTGACGCGGTCGAGCACGGCGAGGGTCCGGACGGTCTTGGGCAGCGTCTTGAGGAAATCGACGGCGGAAAACGGCCGGTAGAGCCGCACCTTGAGCAGGCCGACCTTGCGGCCCTCGCGAACCAGGCGCTCGACGGCTTCCTGGGCGGCCTCGGCCCCGGAGCCCATCATCACGACCACCTGCTCGGCGTCGGGCGCGCCCTCGTAGTCGAACAGGCGGTAGCGCCGTCCCGTCAGGGACGCGAACTTGTCCATCTGCGCCTGCACCAGCCCGGGGCAGGCGGCGTAGAAGGGGCTGGCCGCCTCGCGGGCCTGGAAAAAGACGTCCGGGTTCTGCGCCGTGCCGCGGATGGTCGGCCGCTCCGGAGTCAGCGCGCGCCCCCGGCAGGCCCGCACCTGCTCCTCGTCGATCATGGCCCGCAGGTCCTCGGGCTCCACCGCCTCGATTTTGGCGATCTCATGCGAGGTGCGGAAGCCGTCGAAGAAGTGCAAAAACGGCACGCGCGAAGCGAGCGTGGCGGCCTTGGCGACGAGGGCCAGGTCCATCGCCTCCTGCACCGAATTGGAGGCGAGCATCGCGAAGCCCGTGCCCCGGCAGGCCATGACGTCGCCGTGGTCGCAGAAGATCGACAGCGCGTGCGTCGCCACGGTCCGCGCCGCCACGTGGACGACGGCCGGGGTCAGCTCGCCGGCGATCTTGTAGAGCTCCGGGATCATCAGCAGCAGGCCCTGCGAGGAGGTGAAGGTCGTGGCCAAGCTTCCGCCCAAAAGCGCCCCGTGGAGCGCTCCGGCCGCGCCGGCCTCGCTCTGCATCTCGACGATGGAGGGCACGCAGCCCCAGATGTTGCGGCGCCCCTGGGCCGCCCATTCGTCGGCGTGCTCCCCCATGGGGGAAGCGGGCGTGATCGGATAGATCGCGACGACCTCGCTCGTCGCGTAGGCGACGGAGGCCGCGGCTTCGTTGCCGTCGAGAACGATGCGCCGGCGGGTCATGACGCCGAAACGACCCGCAACGAAGCGGCCAGAGCCGCCGAGTCTAGCGGCTCTTGGTGACCAAGGCGCCCGAAGAGCCCTCGTTGTCGGTGGCGCCGATGAAGGCGGCCACGTTGTCGTGGAGGCTCTTGAGCGAGGGCTGGTGAGCGTAGACCATATGGCCGGAGGGATAGAACTTGAACGAGATGTTGGAGAAGAGCTTCTCGGGTATCTGGAGGTGGCGCATCTCGTAGATGCCCTCGAAGAACGGCGTGGCCAGATCGAAGTAGCCCGCGTTGAGCAGGACCCGGAGGTTCGGATTCTGCTTCATGGCGTCGGCCAGGTCCGGCATCACGTTGGTCGTCTGCGGCAGCGGCTGCTCCGACGTCGGCGGCTTGTGCTGGAAGTCCCACTTCGTCTCGATGACGTCGAGCTCGGGCTCGAACTCGCGAGCCGGCTGGTAGGCCAGGACCTTGCGGGCGTAGTCGTTGAAGGCGGAGACGTAGGCCGAGCCGATGGCCGCGCCCTGCGGATCGTAGCTGGCTTCCTTGCTCAACGGATCAAGCGTCGGGCCCGAGAAGCGGGTGTCCAGGCGGCCGATCGTCGCATCCGCGTCGTCCTGGAGGGTTTTCTCGAACTCCCCTCCATCGATGCGCAGGTTGGCCTTCTCGATGTAGGCGACGGGCAGCCCCGTGAACTGGTGCAGCTCGCCGGCGACTTGATCGCGGACCTTCGGGTCCAGGCTCAGGCCCGCGGCCAGCGCCCGCTCGTAGTCGCCGGTCGCGAACTTCTCGACGTCCGCCAGGACGTCCTTGAGGGGCCGCGGCGCCCCCGGAAGCTTGTGATGGTACCAGGCCGTCGCGGCGTAGGTGGGCAGCGCCAGGACGTAGGGCAGATCGACGCTGGGATTGGTCTCCGGCCCGTCGGGGCTGAGATCGTAGTTCAAAATCTGGGACAGCAGGACGACGCCGTTGAAATCCACGTCGTAGTTGGTCTCGAGCTGGTCGACGAGGACGGCCGAGCGGGTGGTGCCGTAGCTCTCTCCGAAGAGGTACTTGGGCGAGTTCCAGCGGCCGTATCGCGAAAGGAACTGGTTGATGAACTCGGCGAAGGCGTGGGCGTCCTGATCGACGCCCCAGAACGCCTTCTCCTTGTCCTTGCCGGCGATGCGCGAGAATCCCGTGCCCGGGGCATCGACGAACACCAGGTCGCTGGCGTCGAGGAGGCTGAAATCGTTGTTGACGATGCGATACGGGGCGGCCGGCGTGTGCGTGTCGTCGTTGGTGACGACGCGGCGCGGGCCGAAGGCGCCCATATGCAGCCAGACGGTCGACGAGCCGGGGCCGCCGTTATAGAGGAACGTGATCGGGCGCGTCTCGGAGGGCGCGCCGCGCTTGAAGTAGGCGACGTAGAACATCGAAGCCTCGGCCGGAGGCTCCTTCTGCTCTTTTTCGCGGGCCTCGGAGCCCTTCTTGGGCAGCACGTCGTCCCAGCCTTGCGGATGGACCACCAGCGTCCCCGCCACGGCGCGGTAATCGACGCGCTTGCCCTCGACGAGGACGGAGCCTTCCGTCTCCTTCTGCGCGGGCTTGAAAAAGCCCAGCGCTGGCGCGGCGTCCTTCTCGGCCTTCTTGGGGGCGTCGGCGGCAAGGGCTTGCGCGGCGCACACGGCGGCGAAAACGACGGCGAATCCGAGTCTCTTCACTCCGTCCTCCTGTTGGCGACCAGGGATGTTAGCAGATTTTCCGGCCGCGCCGAGCCCACGCCGTCCTCGGAACGCAGGACGGCCAGGACGTCGCGCTGGGTGATCATGCCGACGATAGTCGAGGGCTGGGAGCAGGACAGCACGGCCAGGCGCTCGGCGCCCCGCTCGATCATGCGGCGGGCGGCCTCCCGCAGGGTCGCGTCTTCCGAGACCACGGCGCCCGCCGCCCGAAGCGCCTCGAACTCCGGCGAGGACTCCCGGCGCGTCAGCGCCTCGGCGACGTGCATCCAGTCGAGCGGATTGGCGACAAAACCCTCCGGCACGGCCATGCCCTGCCGGACGAACTTCTGGGTCATGATGTTCTCGCGCGAGAGTATCCGGCAGACGAGATAGGAGGAGGCGGCGGCGGCCAGCAGCGGCATGAGCACGGCCGGCTGATAGGTGGACTCGAAGGCCAGCACGACGGAGGCCAGGAAGGCCCCCGACATGCCGCCGAAGAACGCCGCCATGCCGGCCAGGGCGGCCACGCGCGGATCGAGCAGCGTTCCCATGGCGTGCGCGATCATGGTCCCGCCGCTGGCGCCGATGAGCAGCAGCGGGGCGAGCGTTCCCGAGGACGTGGCGCTGCCCACGCCCGCCACCCACGCCGCCAGCTTGAGGGCGCCGAGACGTCCCGCGGAGGCGGCGGTGAAGGCGCCGGAGAGCACCGACTGGATGTCCGGATAGCCCGGCCCGAGGACGCGGGGGTCGACCAGCGCCAAAAGCCCGATGCCGAGACCGCCCAGCGCGGGCTTCCACATCCAATGCAGCGGAAGGCTCTCGAAGAAGTGCTCCGCGCGGTGGACCAGCTCGACGACGGCCACGGCTAAAAGGCCTAGCGCCGCGCCCAAGACGAGATAGCCGCCCAGCGTCCAGGCGCTCGCAGCCGGCAGGGCCGGCACGTGGAACATCGGCCCCGGCTCGAGCACGGCCGAACGCAGGGCGCAGGCGGCGGCGCTGGCCAGCGCCACCGGGATGAGCGAACGGGGATGAAACTCGAAAAGCAGCAGCTCCACGGCCAACAGCACAGCCGAGATCGGGCAGGCGAAGGCGGCCGAAAGCCCCGCGGCCGCGCCGGCGGCCAGCAAGGTCTTTCGTTCGATCGCCGTGGTCGGCGCGAACTGGCCGAGCAGCGAGCCCAGCGCTCCTCCGGTCGCGATCACCACCCCCTCGGCGCCGAAGGGGCCGCCCGTCCCGATGACGATGCAGGTCGACAAGGGCTTCAAAGCCAGCACCTTGGCCGGCACGCGGCTGCCGTTGAGCAGCACCTGCTCCATGGCCTCGGGGATGCCGTGACCCTGGATCGCGCGCGAGCCGTAGCGCGCCATGAGGCCGACGATCAGGCCTCCGATGGCGGGCACGACGATGACCCAGGCCCCGAGATGATGGCCGGCCGCCACGACGCGCGCGTCCGAGAGGCGGTGGTAAAAGGCGAGATTGGTGACGACGGCGATGAGCCAGAGCAGGACTTTGGCGGCCACCGCCATGGCCAGGCCGATCGCCACGCAAGCCGCGGAGATGGCGGCAAAGCGGCGGGCTGCGGCGGGCTCCATAGACGAGTTAGTTTATCTCTTTTTGCTCTCCGGGTTCAGGTCGTGCGCGTGGACGAAGAGGGCGTCGCGCGCGGGAGCGGCGTCGGGCGTGGGCAGGTCCATCTCGTAGGCCGCGGCGCGGGCATGGTCGGATAGCTGCCTCCGGGGATCGTAGACCCGGCTGAACTTCCAGAGCATGCGCACGAAGTTGGTCTGGCCGCGCCGAAGGCGAGACGTCGCCGTGGCCGCCGCCTTGCGCAGCGCGCCGACGCCCAGGTGCTTCTTATTAAGGACAGACTGAGTCTCCACGAGCTCCTCGTAGAACCGCGCCAGGGGCAAAGCCGTGGGCAGGACGGCGTGCTGGACGTCGAAGAGCCGGTAGTCGCGCGTGCTCAGCCGCCGGGTCTCGGTCAGCCACGTCTCGGTGCCGGGATAGGGCGTGTTGACGGTGAAGTGCACGATCTCCGGGATGCCCGCCGCCCACTCGCGCACCAGGGCGAAGCGCCGCTCGTCCCAGGATGGATCGGCGATGATGTTGAGGGCGACGTTCAAGCCCAGGGAGCGGGCGAACTCGAGAGCCTCGAAGTTCTTGTCGAGGCTCACGCGCTTGCGGTGCGCTTTGAGTCCCTCCTCGTCGATGGCTTCCACGCCGAGGAACATGTAGCGCAGCCCCAGTCGCCGCCAATAGCGGAAGACCTCCTTGTTGCGCAGCAGCACGTCGGCGCGGGTTTCGAGATAATATTCCTTGCGGATGCCCAGGCGCTCCACCTCCCGGCCGATCGCCAAGCCGTGCTCGGGATGGACGAAGGAGACGTCGTCGACGATGAAGACGCCCGGCTCCTCGACGCGAGACAGCAGCTGCGCGGCGCGCCGCGGCGTCATCGTCGGTAGGAGCGTCCGTAGAAGGTCCAGGCCGAGCAGAAGGCGCAGTCCCACGGGCAGCCGCGGGCGGGCTCGAGCGCGTCGATGGAGTCCAGCAGGCGCGGCGCGGGGCCGAGCCCTTGCCCGTGACCACGCCGGGCAGCCCGTCCACCGGCTGCCCGGTTTCGACGGCGCGCAGGAGCCCCGGCAGGACCGCCTCGCCCTCGCCCCGGGCCACGCAATCCATCGCGCCGCCGGCGTGGCGCAGTATCTGCGCGGCGGTTAAGGAAGCGCTGTGGCCGCCGCAGAAGATGAACGCGCGCGGCCCGAGGACGGTCCGGGCCGGCTTGGCCAGGTCCAGGACCTCGGGGATGTTGGCGAGATAATTGAGGGAGAAGCCGACGGCGTCGGGCCCCCAGGTCCCGAGCTCCGACCGAAAATCCCGCGCGGAGAATATCTGCAGGTCCAGCGGCCGCGACCATCGCGCCCCGGCAAAGTTTGAGTGACGCGCCGAGGGCGACCAAACGTTACAGGACGGCCGTGGGCCGGCGCCGCCGCCCGCGGGTAAACTGGGGGTGTCAGACGTTGACTTGTTGACTTGCGGTCGACAAGTCAACAAGTCAACGTCTGACACCCCCAGGAGGCTCACATGCCCAAGAATGCGCGAGACATCATGACTAAGAATCCCACGTTCTGCACGCCGGACTCGGACCTGAAGTCCGTGGCCGGACTGATGTGCCAGCACGACTGCGGCGAGATTCCCGTCGTCGACAGCGAGGAGAGCCGAAAGCCGATCGGCGTCGTCACCGACCGCGACATCGCCTGCCGCACCGTCGGCCAGGGACGCGACCCCTTCGAGCTCAAGGCCCAGGACTGCATGTCCAGCCCCGCCGTCACGGTCAGCGAGGACTCGTCGATCGACGAGATCTGCCAGGTCATGGAGGACCATCGGATCCGCCGCGTGCCCGTCATCGACGAGACCGGACGGCTCTGCGGCATCGTGGCCCAAGCCGACATCGCCGTCAAGAGCGGCTCGCCGCACCGGGTGCACGAGGTGGTGCGTCACGTCTCGCAGGCGACGGCATAAAGCTCAGAACGAGTAGTTGATGTCCATGAAGGCGGCCAGGCCCTCCTGGCCGTAGCCGAAGTCTATGGAGCCTACCACCTGCGGCCGCGCCACGACGCGCACGGCCGTGCCGAAGGCGGGCCGCACCCAGCGCCAGGCCATGGCCTGCGGCTGCGCGAACACCGTGCCGGCCTCGACGAAGGGCGCGAGCTCCAGCTCGGTCGCCACGCCGGCCAGCCGGCGGCGGTAGACGAGCACGCGCCGCTCAAGAGAAGCCTCGGCCAGCCCGCGATCGGTGAAGCGGCCCTCGCCGTAGGCGCGAAGCGTGTATTTTCCCCCGAGCTCCGGCTCCAGCCAAAAGGGCACGGGCGGCCCCGTCATCTGCTCGAAGAGCAGCCGCAGGGCCGTGACCTGCCGATGGCGGCCGGGACGCTTGAAGAAGCCGCGCAGGTCCGCCCTGTAATCCTGGTACGTATACTCGCTCGCCAGCCCCCTCTGCGCGGTCTGCGCGGAAAGCTCGGCGTAAAGCCCTTGGGTCGTCGTGATCGCGCTATCGCGGCTGTCGTAGGTCAGGTAGAGGCGGTCGGAGCCGTCCTGATGCCGATGCCCGGCAACCTCGCTCGGGAACAGTTCGCCGGTTCCCGGCAGCGAGGCGATCGGCCCGTTGCTGATGCGCACGCTTTGCAGGCTCTGTTCCGCGCTTAGAAAGAGCCGGCGATACAGGGGATAGCCGACGTGCACGAAGTAGCCTAGCCTGTCCTCGGTATAGTCGGTCTGCGCCGACCTGGGCGCGTCGGGCCCGATGCCGTAAAAGCGGTTCGACCCATCCACGTTCCAGCTCCCTTTGCCGCCCACCCTGAAGCGGCTGCCCTGGAAGCTCAAATCGTCTCCGCGGGCCATCACCTCGTGCTCGACGACTTGGGACAGCGCGGCCCTTGCCGCGAAGCTGGCATCGGGCTTGGGATAGAAATAATAGCGATAGGTGCCCGTGACGCCGAAGATCGGGTTGTAGTCGACGGAAGGCGCGTAGATCTCGCGCACGGTCTTGCCCCCTTCGCCCTCAAGCACCCACACCGGCATGACGCCGGTGGTGACGCCGCGGTTGGGGTCCGTGTCGATGACCGGCAAGAGCAGCAGCATCCCCCGCGGGATCGGGTGGAGGATGGGGCGCAGGATGGGGGGCGGCGGCTCTTCGGGCGCCTGCGGCCAAGCCGGCGAAGCGGCCGCCCCGAGCAGAAGCAGCAGCGCAAGCGGCACAGGCCGATTCTAGCGGCCCGCTCGCCCCTCGCCCATGGTCCGCGCGTCACGCTTTTGCGTATAATCGGCGCCATGACCCTCGCCCAAGCCTTCCAGGCCGCCGCCGCCGCCGCTTCCTCCCTGCTGCCGCTGGCGCGCATCCCGGTCTCTCAGGCGCAAGCCGCCCGCGACCGGACTTTCGTCAGCCGCCCCCTCGGCGGCGCCTCCATCCAAGCCGAGATCACGGCCGACGGCTCCGGAGAATTCTGGATCCGCCTGCGCCAGGACGGCCGGGACCGGGTCCTGCCTCTGTCGGACCTCGAGTCGTCGGCCCGGCGCGCCTGCTTCGGCGCCGCCTGCTACGCGGTCGACCTCGAGCAAAACGACCTGGTCGTGCGGCCCGAGGACGCGCGAAACGGCGAAGCCTCTTTCTCCCTCGACAAGCTCGCCGACGCCGTCTTGGCCAACGCCCCGCAGGCGCGCTTGAGCGAGGACGTCGTCTACTCCGCGGTCTACGAGCCCGGTCCGACGCCCGGCGCGGGCGCCGTGCTCTGGCACCGGGATCTGTCCGGCGGCGTCTATATCGCGTATCGCACGCCGCAGGAGCTGGCGTCCAACACCTGGCTCGTCGTCGTCAACGGGATCTATATCGGCGTGCGCCGCGAGGGCGACGACCTCGTCTTCTCGGCCAAGCCCGCCGAGCAGTCCCTGGCCGGTCCCATCGGTCTCCGGCGGCAGCGCCGCGTACCGGGGACGTGACGCCGCCGGACAAGCCAAAGTTCATCTTCGACGGCGACTGCGGCTTCTGCCGCCTTTGGGCGCGCGCCTGGCAGGCCCGGACGGCCGGTCGCGTCGACTTCGAACCCCGGCCTGGCATCCGCGCCTCCCGCCTCGAAGAGCCCGGGCGCGTCAGCGAGGCCGCGCGCGGCGTCTTCGCCCTCCTCTCCTACGCCCCGCACGGAGGCCGAGCGCTGCGACTCTACGACCGCGTCCCGCCGTTTGCCGCCGCCAGCGAAGCGGCCTACGGCCTCCTCGCGCGGCATCGCGTCCTCGCCGCGCGCGTCACGCGCCTTTTTTGGGGAGACCCGCGGCCCCGCAGCGTGCTCGCCGCGCGCTGGCTGTTCCTGCGCCTGCTGGGCCTGGTCTACCTGGCGGCCTTCCTCTCGCTGGGCTCGCAAGTGGCCGGGCTGCTCGGGCCGAGCGGCATCCTTCCGGCCGGGCCTTGGCTCTCGGCCGCTCGACAGGCCTTGGGCGACCGCGCCTACCTGGCGCTGCCGAGCCTCGCCTGGGCCTTCGGCGCCGGCGACACCGCGCTCAAGGGCCTTTGCTGGGGCGGCGCCGCCGCGGCCGCGCTCGCCGTCCTCGACGTCGCGCCCGGAGCGGCCTTGCTCGCCAGCTGGGCCTGCTACCTTTCGCTCGTCAACGTCGGCCGCGATTTCCTCGGCTTCCAATGGGACGTCCTGCTGCTCGAGGCGGGCTTTCTGGCGGTCTTCCTGGCGCCCTGGCGGCTAAAGCCCAGCCTGCGCGACAGCGAACCCTCGCGGGCCTTCGTTTGGCTCTTGCGCTGGCTGCTGTTTCGCTTGATGCTCGAGTCGGGCCTCGTGAAGCTCGCCAGCGGCGACCCCGCGTGGCGCAATCTGACCGCCCTCTACTACCACTATCAGACGCAACCTCTGCCGACCTGGATCGGCTGGTACGCCCATCAGCTGCCCGCCGCCTTCCAGCGCGCCAGCGTGCTCGCGATGTTCGTCATAGAGCTCGGCGTGCCCTGGCTCATCCTCATGCCGCGGCGGCCGCGCCAGCTGGCCTGCGCGCTGCTGGCCGCCTTGCAGGCCCTCATCGCGCTGACCGGCAACTACGGCTTCTTCAACTTCCTGACCATCGCCCTTTGCGTTCTTCTGCTCGACGACGGCGGCCTGGAGCGCTGGCTGCCGCGCTTCGAGCCCCGCCCCCCCGGCCGCCCGTGGCGCCGGGCCTTCGCCTGGCCGCTCGGAGCCTTCATCGCGGTCTCCAGCGCCCTCCAGTTCGCGCGCTTGCTGCCCGCGCGCCTGCCCGGCGAGGAGGCCGCGGCGCGGCTGGTGTCGGCCGCCGACGGCTTCCACCTCTGCAGCCCCTACGGCCTCTTCGCCGTCATGACCACGCGGCGGCTGGAGATCTCCGTCGAGGGCAGCGACGACGGACGGACTTGGAAGCCTTATCGCTTCAAGTGGAAGCCGGGAGACCCCGCCCGCCGCCCCGCGTTTTGCGAGCCGCGCATGCCGCGCCTGGACTGGCAGATGTGGTTCGCCGCGCTCGGGCCCTATCAGCAGAGCCCGTGGTATCTCCAGTTCCTGGCCCGCCTGCTCGAGGGCTCGCCGCAGGTCCTCGGGCTGCTGGCCGACAACCCTTTCCCGAACCATCCGCCGCGCTATCTGCGCTCCCTGGGCTATGAATACCGCTTCACCAGCGTCGCCGAGCGCCGCGCCACCGGCGACTGGTGGCACCGCAAGCTCCTCGGCCTTTACGCGCCGGTCCTCGAACGAAGATAGGTGGTGCCGGAAAGGTGGGAAAGGTGGTGCCTGGCTTTAACTAGTTTAACTTATGGGCCGAATCGGCCCATAAGTTAAACTAGTTAAAGCCAGGCACCACGGCAAAATTGCAAAATGGAGCCATGCCTCTCAGAGTCCTGATCACCGGAGCTTCTTCCGGACTCGGCCGGGAGCTCGCCCGCCAGCTCGGCCAGGAGGGCTGCCGCCTCGCCCTGACCGGACGCCGGGCCGAGAAGCTCGCGCAGGCGGCCGACGGCGCCCGCTGCGCCGGCGCCGAAGTCCTCGAACTGCTGGGCGACACGACGAAGCGCGAGGACGTCCAGCGCCACTATGCGCGCATCAAGGCGGCCTGGGACGGCCTGGATTGGGCCATCCTCAACGCCGGCGTGGGCGACTCCGAGAGCGCGCGCAGCTTCACGGCCAAGAACGTCCGCTGGACCTTCGAGACCAACGTCTTCGGCGCGGCCGAGTGGATCGAAGCCGTGCTGCCCGACATGCTGGCGGCGAAATCCGGCACGATCGCAGGCGTCTCGAGCATCGCGGGCTTTCGCGGCCTGCCCGGAGCCGCCTCCTACAGCGCGAGCAAGGCGGCTTTGACCACGCTCCTGGAGGGGATTCGCGTCGAGCTGCGCGGCAGCGGCGTGCGCATCGTGACCGTATGTCCGGGCTTCGTCAAAAGCGAGATGACGGCCCGCAACGACCCGCGGCAGATGCCTTTTCTTCTCGAGACCGAGGACGGAGTGCGGCGCATGCTCTCGGGAATCCGCAAAGGCAGGAGCCTCGTCCACTTCCCGTGGCCGCTGTCGACGCCGATGGTCTACCTCATGCCCAACCTCCCGAACGCGATCTACGACCGGGTCTTTTCCAAATTCAAGAAGCGCAAGAAGCCCTACGTCGATGAGTCCAAGAGCCAAGGCTAATTGGTAGAATCCCGTCGATGAGGCCCTCCCTGCTCGTCAAGAACGCCCTGCGCGTCGCCCTGATGGACGACGCGCGCGGCGAGCTTTCCGACGCCGACGTCCTCATCCGCGGCCGGGTCATCGTCGCGGTCGGCAAGGATTTGGAGGAACCGGGCGCAAGGGTCCTCGACGCCCGCGGCTGCGTCGTCATCCCGGGGATGGTCAACACCCATCATCACCTCTGCCAGACGCTGACGCGCGCCGTGCCGGCCGTCCAGGACGCGAAGCTCTTCGACTGGCTCGTCCATCTCTATCAGATCTGGCAGTTCCTGACCCCCGAGGCCGCCGGCGTGGGAGCCGAGGTCGGGCTTTCGGAGCTTTTGCTCACCGGCTGCACGACGGCCGCCGACCACACCTATCTCTTTCCCCGCGGCCGGCCCGGAGAACTCATCGACCGGCAGATCGACGCCGCGCGCAAGCTCGGCATCCGCTTTCATCCGACCCGAGGCTCCATGTCGGTGGGGCAGGCCTCGGGGGGCCTGCCGCCGCAGTCCTGCACGCAGGACGAGGACGTCATCCTCGAGGATTGCGAGCGCCTGGTCAAGCAATATCACGACGCCGGGCCCTTCTCCATGCTGCGCGTGGGGCTGGCGCCCTGCGCCCCCTTCTCCGTCAGCCCCAGCCTGATGAAGGCCGTGGCCGACCAGGCCCGCCGCTGGGGCGTGCGGCTGCACACGCACCTGGCCGAGACCTTGGACGAGGACGACTACTGCCTCGAGCGCTACAAGATGCGGCCTCTCGACTTCGTCGAGTCGGTGGGCTGGCTTTCGGGCAACGCCTGGTTTGCCCACATGGTCCACCTGCGGCCCGACGAGGTCGCGCGGCTGGCCAAGACGAAGACGGGCGTGGCCCACTGCCCGTCCTCGAACCTGCGCCTGGGCTCCGGCATCGCCCCCGTGCGCGAGTACCTCGACGCCGGCGTGCCCGTGGGCCTCGGCGTCGACGGCTCCGCGTCCAACGACAGCGGCGATATGCTCGGCGAGGCCCGGCAGTGCATGCTCGTCCACCGCGTGCGCACGGGCGTCTCCTCGATGACGGCCAGGGACGCCTTGTGGCTGGCGACTCGCGGCGGCGCGGCCGTCCTGGGCCGCGAGGACCTCGGCCGCATCGCGCCGGGGCAAGCCGCCGACTTAGCGATCTTCGACCTAGATAAAGTCGACTATGCCGGAGCCCTCCACGATCCCGTGGCCGCGCTGCTGTTTTGCGGCAGCAGCCACCGGACGAAGTGGACCATCGTCAACGGCCGCGTCGTCGTCGAGGACGGCCGGCTGGTCAACGCCGACGAAAAGGACATCGCGCGCCGCGCCAACGAGCAGGCGAAAGCCCTGGCCGAGAAGGCGCCGGCCGGACGCGGCGTCTGATGGCGCAGGTCTATCTTCTCGCGGCCGGGCGCGGGCGCCGCGCCGGCGGGCCCAAGGCCTGGCTGCCCGCTCACGGCAAGCCTCTTCTGGAGCGGCATCTCTCCTTTCTCTGCAAGCGCTTCCCCGGCGACGCCGTCGCCGTGTCGATCCAAGAGGCCTGGGAAGGACGCTGCCGGCTGCTGGCCCCCGAGGTGCGCTGGACCTGCGTCGACCCCGACCTTCCCGCGCTGGCCTCGCTGCAGGCGCTCGTGCGCCGCTCCGCGCCGCCGCAAGGGCGCTGGGCCTTCGTCTACCACGTCGATATGCCGGTTTGGGAGCCGGCGCTCTTCGACGCGCTGCTTGCCCGCACGCCCGTCTCCAAGGCGGACGCCGTCGTGCCCTGCTTCGCGGGGCGAGGCGGACACCCCCTGCTCGTGCGCGCCGGCGGCCTGGAGGCCATCGGCAAGCTCGACGCCGCCACCGACCGCCTCGACGCCTGGCTGAGGGGGCGGCGCGTCGAGCGGCTGGACGTGCCGTGGCCCTGCGTCGTGGAGAACTGGAACGGAGGCCCGGCGGCGTGAGGAGCTTCGTGCGCGGGCGCCGCGTGCTCACGCCCGAGGGGCTGCGCTCGGCCGTGGTCTGGATCCAGGACGGCCGCGTCGAGCTCGTCGGCCCCTACGAGCCCACCGATGCGAGCCGCACGCTCGACGCCGGCGAGCTGTGCGTGCTGCCCGGTCTCGTGGATTGCCACGTTCACGTCAACCAGCCGGGACGGACCGAGTGGGAAGGCTTTGAGACGGCGACGCGAGCCGCGGCGGCCGGCGGCGTGACGACGATCATCGACATGCCGCTCAACAGCCGGCCCGTGACGACCACCGTATCGGCCCTCCAAACCAAGCGCCGGGCCGCCGAGCGCCTTTGTGCCGTCGACGTCGGCTTCTGGGGCGGCGTCGTGCCCGGCAACGAGGGCGAGCTCGAAGCCATGGCCGCGGCCGGGATCTTCGGCTTCAAATGCTTCCTCATCGACTCGGGCATCCCTGATTTTCCGCCCGTGGGCGAGACGGAGCTTTCGCGCGCCATGGAGGTCCTCGCCCGGCTCGGTCTTCCGCTGCTCGTCCACGCCGAACTCGCCTGCTGCGCCGCGCCCGCCGCCGCCGACCGGCGCCGCTACGGCGGCTACCTGGCCTCGCGGCCCAAGGCCTGGGAAAACGAGGCCGTCGCCCTCGTCGCGCGCCTTTCGCGCCGCACGGGCTGCCGCGTCCACATCGTCCACCTCTCCTCGGCCGAGGCCCTGCCGGCCGTCGCCGCCGCCAAGAAAGACGGCGCGCCGCTGACGGCGGAGACCTGCCCGCACTACCTCTGCCTCAGCGCCGAGGAGGTCCCGGACGGGCGCACGGAGTTCAAGTGCGCGCCGCCGATCCGCGAGGCGGACAACCGCGAGAAGCTGTGGCAGGCGCTCGAGGACGGCACGCTCGATTTCATCGTCTCCGACCACTCGCCCTGCTCGCCGGACCTCAAGAAGCGCGAGTCCGGGGACTTTTCCGCCGCCTGGGGCGGCATTTCCAGCCTTCAGCTTGGCCTTGCCGCCGTCTGGACCGAGGCGCGGCGCCGGGGCATCCCGCTGGCGCGCGTCGCGCGGTGGATGAGCGAGGCGCCGGCGCGCCTTTGCGGGCTCGAGGAGCGCAAAGGCGGCCTGCTCCCCGGGTGCGACGCCGATTTCATCCTGTTCGACCCCGACGCCGCCTGGACCGTCGAGGAAAGCGCCCTGCGCCATCGTCACAAGCTCACGCCCTACCTCGGGCGCGCGCTCGCCGGGCGCGTGGCCGCGGCCTACCTGCGCGGCGAGCGCGTCTTTCAAGCCGCAGACCCGGACGGCCCGCCCCGCGGCCGCCTCGTCTCGAGGAGCCCCGCCCATGGACTTCACCGCACTCATTGATCTCGCCTCGGAGCGCGTCGGAGGCAAGGCCGTGCTCGCCAACGACGAGTTTTTCGCGCCCAAGGCCAACCTCGTCAAGGCCGCCGCGCCCGTGTGGCTCGAGGGCAAATACACGCCTCGCGGCAAATGGATGGACGGCTGGGAGACGCGCCGGCGGCGCCAGCCGGGACACGACTGGTGCGTGCTCAAGCTCGGCCTGCGCGGCGTCGTGCGCGGCCTCGACGTCGACACCTCGCATTTCACGGGCAACTATCCCGAGTTCTGCTCGCTGGAAGCGTGCGACGCCCCGGCCTCGGCCGCCCCGGCGCGCCTGGCGGCCGACCCGGCCCTCTGGACCGAGATCCTGCCCAAGACCGCGCTCGAGGGCGGGTCGCACAACCTGCTGCCGGTCCGAAGCCTTCGGCCCTGGACGCACCTGCGCCTCAACATCTATCCCGACGGCGGCGTGGCGCGCCTGCGCGTCTACGGAGACGTCGTGCCCGACTGGGAGCGCGCCAGGCGCCGCGGCTTGATCGATCTGGCGGCGGTCGAAAACGCGGGCTTGGCCGTCGCGCAGTCGGACATGTTTTTCGGCCGCGCGACCAACATGCTCATGCCCGGCCGGGCCAAGAACATGGGCGACGGCTGGGAGACCAAGCGGCGGCGCGGGCCGGGCCACGACTGGTGCGTCGTCAAGCTCGGCGCCTCCGGCGTCCTGTCCAAGATCGAGCTCGACACCAACCACTTCAAGGGCAACTACCCGGACTCCTTCTCGCTGGAAGGGCTCTACGCTCCCGATGCCCAGCCGGCGCAGCTGGCCCCGGGAACCGGGGGCTGGAGGGAGCTGCTGCCGAGGCTCAAGCTGCGCCCCCACCGGCGGCACTTCTTCAGCCTCGCCGACGGGGCGGCGGCGCCTTTGACGCACGTCCGGCTCAACATCTATCCCGACGGCGGCGTCAGCCGGCTGAGGCTCTATGGACGGCCTGCCGTCGCTTAACGCGCTTCCCGCGGAGGCCGCCGTGGAGCGGCTGAGGCGGTGCTGCGGCTCGCGGCGCTGGGCGCAGGCCATGGCCGACCTGCGGCCGTTCGCCGACGCCGAGGATCTCTTCGCCGTGGCCAAACGCGTCTGGGAGGGCCTGGCGCCCGCCGACTGGCTGGAGGCCTTCGCCGCCCATCCGCGCATCGGCGGCAAGGACGCCCTGCGCGAGAAGTTCGCCGCCACGCGCGCCTGGGCCCGGGGCGAGCAGGCCGGCGCGGCGCAGGCCTCGGAGGAAGTGCTCGCGGCCCTGGAGCGCGGCAACGCCGACTACGAGCGCCGCTTCGGCTACATCTTCATCGTCTGCGCCACGGGCAAGTCGGCCGCCGAGATGCTGGAGCTGCTGCGCGAGCGTCTGTCCCACCCGCCCCACAAGGAGCTCAAGATCGCCGCGGCCGAGCAGGCCAAGATCACCCAGCTGCGCCTGCGCAAGCTGTTGTCGCGGCGCTAGAAGGCGTTGACGGATGTTCGACGGAAACGCTAACCTCTCGCCGTGAGCCCGATCACGACCCACGCCCTCGACGTCTCCCGGGGCGTTCCGGCGCTCGGAATGCCGGTGCGGCTGCAGCAGCGCAAAGCCCCCGACCGTTGGCAGCTGCTCGGCGAGTCGAGGACGGACGCCGACGGGCGCGTCAAGGACCTCCTGCCCGACAACTTTCCCCTCGAAGCCGGGATCTACCGCCTCACCTTCGACACGGCGGCCTACTTCCGAAGCCTCGGCGCGGACTGCTTTTTCCCGTTCGTCGAGATCGTCTTCGAGGTCAAGGACAAGCGCCACCACCACGTGCCGCTGCTCTTGTCGCCGTTCGGCTACTCCACCTACCGGGGCAGCTGATGGCGGCCCTGGTGCTGGCGGCGTGCCTGGCCGCGCTGTCCGCGGCCCAAACCCCGGCCATCGTCGCCGCCGGCCGCGCCCTCTTCGACGCCGACGGCTGCCGCTCCTGCCACAAGATCGCCGGCGTGGGCGGAAACACCGGTCCGGACCTGACCTTCGTGGGCTTTCGCCGCAGCCCCGCCTGGCTGGGCGTCTGGCTTTCCAGCCCCCGCGCCTGGAAGCCGGGCACCCTGATGCCGGAGTTCCGCCTGCGCCCGGCCGACCGCGAGGCTCTCGTCGCCTTCCTCTCGACGCTCAAGGGCCAGGGCTTCTCGGCGGCCGCCGCGCCGACCGGCCGCGAGCTCTTCGACCGCGTCGGCTGCGTGGCCTGCCACGGCCCCGAGGGCCGCGGCGGGCAGCCTAACAACAACGTCCCCGGCGGCCTCATCCCGGCGCTGTCCCAGGCCGCCGAAGGCTACACTCCCGCCGAACTCGAGGGCAAGATCAGAGGCGGCTCCCGGCCGCAACCGGCCGATCCCTCCCAGCGCGCGCCGCTGGTCGCCATGCCGGCCTGGGGCCGGGTGCTCTCGCCCGCTCAGATCGCGATTCTCGCGGCCTACGTCGAGAGCCTGGACTCGGCCAACACGGCCAAGGCGGACTGGTGAGCGCGCTTCAGGAGTGGCTCAACCTCGTGCTGCGGTGGATGCACGTCATCGCCGGCATCATGTGGATCGGCTCGACCTACCTCTTCAACTGGATCGAGCGCACCTTCACGCCGCCGGAGGACGCCGCCTCCAAGCCCAACATCTCGGGCGAGCTGTGGATGGTCCACGGCGGGGGCTTCTACCTCGTCGAGAAGCAGAAGTGGCCCGAGATCATGCCGCGCACGCTCCATTGGTTCAAGTGGGAATCGATGATGACCTGGATCAGCGGCTTTCTGCTGCTGGTCGTCGTCTACTGGGCGGGCGCCCCGCTTCTGCCCTACGGCTCGCCGCTCTCGCGCCTGCAGGGCGTCGGGATCTCGGCCGGCGTCCTCGTCGGCGGCGTGCTCGTCTACAATCTGCTGTGGAACTATTCCCCGCTGCGAAACCGCGAGCGCCTCGGCATCGCCGTCAGCTGGGTCCTGATCGTCGCCCTCGCGTGGGAGCTCACGAGGCTGCTGACCGACCGCGCCGCCTACCTCCACATCGGCGCGATGTTCGGCACGATCATGGTCGCCAACGTCTGGATGATCATCCTGCCCAACCAGCGCAAGATGATGGCGATCACCGAAGCCGGCGGCAAGCCCGATCCGGAGCTCGGACAGCGCGCCGCCCGGTGCTCGCGCCACAACACCTACATGTCGGTGCCGCTGATCTTCTGCATGATCAGCAACCATTTCCCGGGCGTGACCTTCGGGCGCGGGTACAACTGGCTCATCCTGGGCGGCCTGATCCTGGCCGGCTGGGCCGCCGCGAAGGTCATTCGAGACGTCCTGTAGGCGGTCTTGACGTATTAGGAACGCGAGGCTACACTCCCCTCGCGTGCGCCGCCTGACCCCTCTCGCCGCCGCCCTCGCGGTTATTGCCGTTTTCTCCGGCCGCGCCGCCGCCGTGCCCTCCTTCAACGACCTGGAGCCCGGCGTCCGGATATCCTCGGCCGTCCCCGGCGCCGTCGTCGGCTCGGCGTCCTCGCCTCGAATCTACTATATCCGCGGCAGCAGCCTGGTCTATTCCGCCTCAAGCTCCGACGGCGGCCTGACGTTCACCGAGGACGCGGGCATCAGGCTCTCCAGCACCACCGAGCCGCTTCTCGACATCGCCATCAGCTCGATCACCGGCCTGTCGGTCCTGCCTCTGAGCGGAAGCGGCTACCGGATGGTCTATTCCGTCATCGGCTCGACCGGGGATTTCCGCATCTACAGCGCCACCTCGGCCGACGGCATCAACTGGGCCAACGACACCGGCACCCGCATCGACGGCGGGACCTCGTTCGTCGGCTCCCCCAGCCTCGTCGACCTCGGCAGCGGCGACTGGAGGCTCTATTACACCCATAACGTGCAGGGAGGCGCGAGCTTCGCGGGCAACGAGATCGCCACGGCGCTGTCGACCAACTACGGCCGGGACTTCTCCTCGACGGAGACCGTCGTGGCGCAGACGGCCCAGCAGGTGGCCGGCGTGCGGCGCACCGACGACCGCGTGCGCCTCTACTACACCGTGGCCCCCTCGGTGGGCGTGGCCACGACGACGGCCATCGCCAGCGCCCTGTCGGCCGACGTCAACGGACTGATCTTCTCGCTCGAATCCGGCCTGCGCTTTTCGACGAGCACCGGGCTGGGCTCGATCTCCGATCCCGTGGTCGTCAAGACCACGGATACCTTCCGCTGGCGCCTCTACTACGATTTCAAGCCCTTCCAAGTCGGCCTGACCACGGCCGACGTCTTCTCCGCCGTCACCGACGAGCCTGATCCGCAGGCGATCTCTCCCTCGCATATCATCTACGCGCAAGGCCCCGGAGTCTTCACGATCTCCGGCGAGGTCCTCGGCTCGGCCGCCCAGCCGGTGACGGCCGAGCTTCAGATGGCGGGGCAGCCCTCCATCCCGGCCACGAGCGTGAGCGTCGTCAGCGATCAGGAAGTCCAATGCAGCTTCAACACCCTCAGCGCCGCCCTGGGCTACTGGAACCTGGTCGTGACGGGCGCCGACGGGCAATCCACCACGCTGCCCAACGCCGTGTGGCAGGACTTCGCCAGCGGCACGGTCTCCATGATCGACAACCTGCTTCGCCCTCGGGACGGCACGAAGACGACCATCGCGGTGACCGTCTATGCCGCCGGCACGGCGCGCGTGCGCGTCTACACGCTCGACGGCCACTTGGTCAACACCCTCTATGACGGCCCGATCGCCCAAGGAACAACGAACTTCACCTGGGACGGGCGCACCGCTCAAGGCAACCTCGTGGCCAGCGGCGTCTATCTCGTCGAGGCGCGCGGTCCCAAGCTCGAAGCCGTCAATAAGGTGGTCGTCATCAAGTGAGGCGCGCGCTCTGGGCGGCCCTCTGCCTGGCCCTGCCGGCCGCGGCCTTCGGAGAGGCGGGGCTGACCGGAGGCACCACGCTCACGCGCCCGACCAGCGCGCGCGCGATCGCGATGGGGGAGGCCTTCACGGGCGTCGCCGGCGGCATCGACTCCCTGGGCTACAATCCGGCCGGCTTGATCGGCGAAAAACGGGCCCGCCTGTCGACTTTCTACACCCAGGGCATCGCCCAGGACCACTTCAGCTTCGCCGGCTACGCCCATCCCGTGCCCTTCGGCGTGGTCTCCGTCAGCGGCCTCTATTACAACGCCGGCGGCGTCAACCTCAACCTCAACGGCAACAACCAGACCGTGATCGCCGAGGAGGACTTCGCCGGGATGGTCTCGGCGGCCGTCCCGGGGCCCGACGGGCTGTCCTTCGGAGGCACGGCCAAGTACTACCACTTCAATCTGGCCCAGCAGGCGACGGCGACCGGCTTTGCCGGCGACCTCGGCGCCCTGTGGCAAAGCCCCATCTCCGGCCTGACGCTCGGAGCGTCTCTCTCGCAGCTCGGTCCGGACGTCAAGTTCGAGCAGGCCGGCGATCCTCTGCCGCAGACGGCGCGCGCCGGGGCCGGCTACCGGCTCGACCTGCGGCCCGCCGCCGACGCCCCCATCGCCTTCAGCTACATCCTGCTGACCGCCGACGCCGTGCGCGTCAAGGATATGCCCGCCGCCGCCGCCGGAGGCATCGAGCTGGCGGCCCGGGTCTTCAAGACCGGGCAGATCGCGCTGCGGATGGGCTACGTGGTCAACAGCGACATCAACTCCTTCAGCACGGGCGTGGGGCTGCGGGAAGGCCGCTTCGTCGTCGACTACGCGCTCGGCGTCTCGCGGGTCTTCGACAACACCCAGAACGTCACCCTCGGCATACTTTTCTGATATGGACCGGCGGCGAGCAAGACACTAGACTCGCCGCATGTCCGCCGTTTTCGCCCTTCTGGCGCTGCTGGCGTCCTCCCCGCGCGCCCAGGTCGACCCGACCCCGCGCCGCCTGCTTCAGCTCGGCTACGAGCAGCCCTTCGTCGGCCCGGCGCCGAGCGGCGCCTATGTCTTCTACTACGCCAACCAGCCGAATTTCATCAAGAAGGACGTCAGTTTGCGCGTGGCGCTGGCGCCCACCTACGTCGACAGCGAACTCGGCTTTCGCAACGCGCTGGGCCCGCACGTCGACCTGGGGCTGGGACTCGCCGGCGGGGGCTTCGCCGACAACTACTACGAGGTCCATCAAGGGCACTACTTCCCGGAGCAGTCCTTCGACGGCTACGGCGGCGCGGCCTCGGTCAGCGTCTATCCGCTGTTCAATCCGGGACAACGCATCCCGCTCAACGGCGTCTACCGGCTCACCGTCCACGGCGCGACGTACGCCGGGACGTCGCAAACGGCCGGGAACTTCGTCTTGCCGCCCGATCATATGGAGGCCGCGATGCGGGCGGGGCTGCGCCTGGGGGGCAAGCCGCCGCGCCTGCGCCCGATGCAGGCGGCCGAGCTTTCGGCGTGGTACGAGGGCATCCTGCGAGACAATTACGGGCCCTACGGCTACGCGGCGACCGCCTGCTCAGCCGTCAGCCCAACTACTACTGGGCCCGCTCGCTGATCAACTTCATGCAGGGCGAGAAGCGCTACCTCGAGGCCACGCTCCAAGCCGGCGGCAGCGCCGACGCCGACCGCCTGTCCGGCTATCATCTGGGCGGCACGCTGCCCTTTTCGGGGGAATTTCCGCTGGAGCTTCCCGGCTACTACAATGGAGAGCTGGCGGCCAAGCGCTACGCGGTCTTCGGCGCGGCCTACGGCGTCCCCGTGGTGGCCCAGGACCTGGTCTGGTCCAGGCTTTTTTTCAACGCCGCCAACGTCACCTTCCTGCCCGGCGAGGGCCAGCCCGGGCCCTGGAACACGGGCGCCGCGGAAGCGACTCGATCACGCTGCTCACCCAGCTCGACTTGCGCGCGCTGGAAGAGCAGGCCGGCTACAAGCCGCGGAGCTTCATCCCCGGGCGGGCCACGGACTTGCAGTGGCTGGGAGAGCTGTTCCGCTAGCGCGGCTCAGCTCATCAAAGGGATGCCCAACGCCTTGCAGATCTTGCGGGCGGCGAAGTCCTCCATCTCGGGGTGCCGCGTGATCGGCACTTCCTTCTGATTGACGGGATTCTGATAGACGGAATACTTGCCCCCCTCGCGGATGAGGACGCAGCCGTTGTCGGTGAGGTGCTTGATGAGGTCTCTTCGCTTCATAAGTTCTCCTATGATCGGCTCTTGGCCCGGCGCCCCTCGAGAATCTTGAGGAAGGAGCGCGTCTCCAACTCCTCGCGCGACAGCCCCGCCGCCCGCGCCTCGTCCTCGGTAATCGCGCCGCAGCTCTCGCCGCGCAAAAAATAGTTGAGCAGGCCCTGGCCGGTGGCGGCGTCGTCGAAGACGTCGCCGACCAGCGTCGCCTGCGCCGCTCTCTCGATGAAGTTGCGCAGCCGGACGGAGGCCGCCTGCAGCCCGTCGAGGAAGAACGAGTAGACCGCGGCGTAGCGCGTGGGCAGCTGCGCCGGGTGCAGGTCCCAGCCCTGGTAATAGCCGTGGGTGAGCGAATGCTGGACGTGGTCGAAGTGCAGCTTCCAGGCCCGCTGCACGGCGACGACGTTCTCGTGGACCTGCTCGCTCGTCAGACTGCCGCCGGGAGCGGCCCGGTGCGGGCCCACGGGCATGACGTTGGTGGCGCCGTCGCAAATCGTCACGCCGGTGCCGGCCAAGGACACCTGCATGAAGTGCTTGGCGAAGTCGCAGACCGGATGGTCCATGCGCTGCTGGGACGCCGTGACGTTGCAGCAGGCCGTGTAGTCGTAGGTGCCGAAGTGAGCGCCGCGGCAGCGCCCGTCGCAGGCGCGGGCAAGCTCCAGCACCGCCGCGCGGCCGTCCGGCGTCAGGATCGACTGGGTGGTCTCGATCATGAGCTCGATGGGGATCGCGCGGCGCGCAAGCCGCAGGCGCTTTTCGAGAACGTCGAGCAGCCGCGCCACGGCGGCGGCGTGGCGGGCGTTGGCGAGCTTGGGAACGGTGACGGCGAAGTTGGCGGGAAGCGTCTTGCCCTTGGTCACGAGGGACGTGACGAAGAGGTCCAGGGTCCGGGCGCTGCGCGCGTGGAGCTCGCTGGAGAAAGGCTTGAGGCGGATGCCGAGAAACGGCGGCAAGGCGCGGTGGCGCAGGCCCTTGACCACCTCCTCGGCCGCGGCGACGGCGTGGTGGTCCTCCTCCTCGTCGGGCCGGTTGCCGTAGCCGTCCTCGAAGTCGATGCGGAAGTCCTCCACCGGCTCGCGCTTGAGCTTCTCGACGACGCGCTCGTAGACGGGGCGAGCCAGGCGCTCGGGCAGGCCGAGGGCCTGCGCGAAGACGCCCGGCTCCGGCGCGTATTGGTGGAGAGCGCGCAGGGCCAGCGTCCCGAGCTTGGCCGTGGTGTCCGACTTGAAGAGATGGGCCCCGCCGTAGACGGTGTGCACGGGCTGGCGCCGCGAGGAGTCGCCGGGGTAGAGCCTGGCCGTCGCGGCGTTGGCCTTGAGGAGGTCTCGGAAAATCGGGCTCGTCGTCTTGGGGCTGAGCGTGGTCTTCAAGTCGTCACCTTCCTTCCAGGAATTGCCGCAGGAGGTTCTTGGAGACCTCCAGGCGATAATGGCGCGTCGAGCGGATGTCGTCGATGGGCGAGATGTCTTTCTCGAGGAGGCGGCAAGCCTCGGCGATGGAATCGGCGTCCAGGCGCTTGCCGGCGAGGAAGCGCTCGGCCGCCGAGAGCCGCCGCACGGTGGGCGCCACGCTGCCCAGCGCGAAGCGCAGCTCGGCGACGGTCCCCTTCTTGTCCAGCCACAGCAGGCCCGCCGCCACGGTCTTGGAAATCGCCTGCGCGGCGCGCGTGCCGACCTTGCGGAAAAGCTGCCGCGAGGGCTTCGGCCTCAAAAAGGGCAGCTCGAGCGACTCGATGAGCTCGCCGGGGCAAAGCGTGGTCTTCTTGACGCCGGCGAAGATCTCGGAGAAGGCGATGAGGCGGCGCCCGCTGGCCGAAACGGCCTGGATGAGGGGCTCGTAGACGGCGAGCGCCGGGAAGGTGTCGCCGGCCGGCGAGGCGTTGGCGATGTTGCCCCCGATCGTGCCCCGGTTCTGGATCTGAACCGCGCCGATCGTGGCGCAGGCGGCGACGAGCAGGGGGAACTCCCGGCGCACGACGGCGCTTTCCTGCAGCGCGGCGTGCGTGGCCAAGGCGCCGACGACGACGCTCTCGCGCCCGGAGCGGATGGCCGCCCAGGAGCGCAGCCGGGAAAGATCCACGACGGTGCGGCCGCCCAAAAGCCCCGCGTTCCAGGAGACCATGAGGTCGGTGCCGCCGGCCAACGGCAGGGCGCGCGGCTCGCGGCGCAGGGCGTCGAGGGCCTGCCGGGGCGTGGCCGGCCGAAGCACGGTCGTCGCGCCCGGATCGCCCCTCATCGCTTGCCCTCGGCGCGCGCGGCCTCGGCCACGGCCTCGACGATGTGGCGGTAGCCCGTGCAGCGGCACAGATTGCCGGCCAGAGCCTGCCGAATCGAGGCGTCGTCGCTCTTGCCGCCGCGGCGCAGATGCGCCTGGGCGGTCATGAGCATGCCCGGAGTGCAGATGCCGCACTGCGCCCCGCCCCGCTCGAGAAAGCAGCGCTGCAGGACGCCGAGCTTTTCCGGCGAGCCCAGGCCTTCCACGGTCTCCACCGTCCGGCCCTCCACCTGGCAAACGGGCACGAGGCAGCTGTTGACCGGCTCGCCGTCGAGCAGCACCGTGCAGGCCCCGCACTCGCCCTCGCCGCAGCCCTCCTTGGTCCCGGTCAGGCGCAGGTGCTCGCGCAGGACGTCGATGAGGCGGGTGAAGGGCGCGCCCTTGAAGACGCGCTTTTTGCCGTTGACCTTAAAAGCGATCATGGAACTCCCGGCAGAGGCACTCCGGCGTGATGGGCAAGGACGCAACCCATAGCCCCGTGGCGTGGAAGACGGCGGCGGCGATGGCCGGCGCCGGCACGTCCATGGGCAGCTCGCCCACGCCCTTGGCGCCGAAGGGCCCGCGAGAATAGGGCCGTTCGACGAGCTCGACGTCGATGGGCGGAGTGTCGGGCGCCGTAGGGATGATGTAGTTGGTCAACTGGGCGTTGAGCATCGCTCCGTCCTTGTAGACGGGGTTTTCCAAAAGAGCGTAACCGAGGGCCTGCGCCGTGCCGCCCACGATCTGTCCCTCGGCCAGCAGCGGATTGATCGCCTTGCCGATGTCCTGCGCCGTGGTCAGGCGCAGCACGCGGACCTCGAAGGTCGCCTTGTCCACCTCGAGGTCGGCCACGCAGCAGGCGTAGCTGTAGACGCCGTAGGCGTCGCCCTTGTAGGAGGCGTCGTCCCAGCGCACCTCGGGCGGAGGCTCGTATTCCACGATGAACCGCCGCGAGGCTTCGCGGCCGCATAAGAGGCGCGCCGCGCGCCGCAGCGCCGCGGCGTCGCGCGCGCCGCGGCCGGCCCGATCCAGCTCGTCTTTGAGCTGGAGGCAGGCGCGGCGCACCAGAGCCCCGACGACCATGCACGTGCGGCTGGCGACCGTGGGACCGCTGTTGGGCACGCGCCCGGTGTCGGGTCCCGCGACCTCGACGCAGTCCAGCGGCGCGCCCAAGGTCTCGGCCGCGATCTGGGAAAACATCGTGTTGGTGCCCTGGCCGATCTCGGTGGAGGCCGCCAGGACGACGACGCGCCCGTCGCGCGTCAACTCCACGCCGGCCTTGCTCGCCAGGTAGACCTCGCCGGAACCCGTGAAGCCCGCTCCGTGGTGGACCAAGGCCAAGCCCGCGCCGCGCCAGGTCCGGTTGCGCGGGTTCTTGTTCCAAAGGTCGTAGCGCTTGCGCCGCGCCGCGTAGCCGCTGCGGAGCGCGGCCCGCTCCAGGCATTCGCGCGCGCCCACGCTTTCGGAAAGCTTTTGGCCCGTGGCCGTCGTCGAGCCGAGGTCGAAGGCGTTTTTACGGCGCAGGGTCAAGGAATCGATCCCGAGAGACTGCGAGATCTTTTCCCAGTGCAGCTCGACGGCAAACAGGGTCTGCGGGGCGCCGAAGCCGCGAAAAGCGCCGTTGGGCGGCGTGTTGGTGGCCACGACGCTCGCGCGCACCCGGACGTGGTCGCATTCGTAGGGGCCGGCGGCGTGCAGCGTGCCGCGCGAGAGAACGACGGGAGAAAGAGTCACGTAGGCCCCGCCGTCCATGACGACCTCGACGTCCTGGGCCAGGAGCTTGCCGTCCTTGGAAAGGCCGGTGCGATGGCGCACGACGGCGGGATGGCGCTTGGTGGTCGCCGCCATGTCCTCGGCGCGGTCGTAGACGATCTTGACGGCCTTGCCGGATTTGAGCGCCAAGAGCGCGGCGTGGCCGGCGATCATGGAGGGATACTCCTCCTTCCCGCCGAAGCCCCCGCCCGTGGTCGCCTGGACGACGCGAACCTTGCTTTCGGGCAGGCCGAAAGCCTTCATGAGCGCCTTGTGCACGTAGTAGGGGCACTGCAGCGAGCCGGTGACGACCAGCGTGCCGTCTTTCTCGACCCACGCCGCCATGCCGTTGTTCTCGATGTAGGCCTGCTCCTGGTGAGGGACGCGGTACTCGCCGCTGACGACGACGTCGGACTCGGCCAGGGCCTTGTCCACGTCGCCCTTGACGATCTCGAAGCGCTTGAAGACGTTGTCGGCGCCGTGCAAGAGCCGCTTCTTGGCCAGGGAGTCCTCGATCGTCAAGACGGGCTCTTCCGGCTCGTAGTCGACGCGGACGTGCTTGAGCGCCTCGTAGGCGCGGGCGCGCGAGAGATGCGCGATGAGGGCGATGGGCTCCTGCGGATGACGCACGCGCCCGTCGGCTAAAAGCGGCTGGTCGTCCTCGATGAGGGCGACGACGTTCTTGCCCGGGATGTCCTTGGCCGTGACGACGACGCACTCGTCCCAGGCAAACGCGGGGTCGAAGCGCAGGCCCTTGATCCGTCCGCAGGGGATGGAGGATCGCAGGGTCACCCCGTGCAGGCAGCCCGGCAGCGGCAAATCGTCCACATAGCGCGCCAGGCCGCAGAGCTTGGCCGGGCCCTCGCGGCGCAGCCCGCTTCGGCCTACGAATTTCTCCTGCTTTTGTAGGCTTTTCAAGGAGAGCCTATTCTACAAAAAGGGTTGATTTCGTTGGTAGGTCCTCCGGTCCGTCGTTTTGGCCCCTCGGGCCCTGACAAACGCCGGCAACGGGGCTACAATCTCCCCATGCGGCCGCTCCTGCCGACTCTGCTGATGGTCCTGCTGCTCGCGCCGGCCGCCGGCGCCGCCGCGCCGTCCGCTCTCTACGACGACCGGCCGCACCCCCTTTCCGACGATCTGCGCACAGACCTCCTCTTCCAGGGCTACCGCTTCGAGGCCTCGACGGGGCACGTCCTGTCGCCGGACACCCATAAGCCGCTGACCGTGGCGCAGCTGGACGATCTCAAGCGCCAGCTCGCCGCCGATTATCGCCGAGACGGCCTGGAGCGCATCGCCGCCTTGGTCGACGCCGAGAACCCCGCCAAGCCCTTGGATCCGGGCGCGCGCCTGCGCGCCGAGCGCATCGCCGAGGCCGAAGGGGTGCCTCCCCGGCTGGCCAGAGACCTGCGCTCCGCGCGGCTGCTCGCCGGCGCCGTTTCCGCGGAGGCGGACCGTGATTATCTCAGGTCCGCCCGCGTCTTCGACGCGCAGAGGCCGCTGTCGGACTTTCAGGCCCGCGCCGTGCCCCTGGCCTCGCCGCCGCCGCAGCCGGCGCCGCCGCCCTACTTCGACGCCTCGGAGCGAGCCTTGGGGCGTTTGCTGCAGCAAGCCACGCAGGCCCGGCTGTCGCTCAATCCCGTCGGAGCCGAGCTGCTGGCCCATTTCCGAGACGCCTCGGGAGCCCTGCGCCTGCCGAGGATGGTGGTCCTGCCCATCGAATCCGACGCCGCCGCCACCTACGCCGGCGGAGAGATCGCCTTGAGCCAAAAGGCCGTCGTCTCCGCGATCGTCCGCGCCGCGCCGAGCGCCCGGCGCGCGGCCCTGCGCGCCGGCCTCGCCGACTCCCGCGCCCTGACGCGCTATTTGCTGGCGCATCCGGCCGCCTTGAAAGCCTTCTTGTCGCGCAACGACTACACCGTCGCCCACGAGCTGACCCACGCCTGGCAAAGCCGCAGAGACCCTCTCTTTGCCGAGATCGACCGCGGGAACTTCCCCTACTCGGACTACGTCGAGCAGGAGCAGGAAGCCTATCTCGTCGAGATGCGCTACGTCTACGAGAAGCTGAAGGCGAATCCCGCGGCGCTCGACGGCGACCCCGACGAACTCGATCTCTACCGGCGCTTCGCCTTCGACTTGGACGGGTGGCGCGGCCAGATCGACCAGCTGTATCTGGAGCAGGACCCTCAGTCCGCGGCGACCCTGCCGACGGGCGAGCAGATGCAGGCGGAGCGCGTGAAGGCCGCCCGGCGCCTTTCCACCCTGGGGTCCTGGTGGCGGCGGGTGGAGAGCCTCAAGCTCCTCGGACTGGCCCAGGGCTCGGCCGAGGAGGAGGCTTACCGCGCCCGCGCCGACGGGCTCCTCGACCGGTTTCGCAAGACCGAATATCCGGCGATCCAGAAGGACTCCCCGGCCCTCCTCGCCCGGGCCTTCCTGGCCGCGGCCCGCGCGGACCGCGGCATGGCCCGCGCCGAAGATCTTGACGACGCGGCCCGCTACGCCGACGCGTCCGCGGACGCGTCGCTGATCGCCGCCGTGCGCTCCGCCAAGGAGAAGCTACGATGAAGAAGGCCTGCCTCGCCGCGCTGCTGCTGCTCGGGCCCGCCGCCTGCCGGCGCGCGCCGCGGCTGCTCTCGCCTCAGGACGCGCTCTATGAGACGCGCGACGGCTCGCTGCGCTGCGAGGTCCCCAAGGATTGGCGGGTGCTCGAGGACCAGGGCGGCGCCCAACGCGCCACGTTCTTCGGCCCGCCCGACGGGCCGCGTCCTTACGCCTTCTCGATCGGGGCCTACTTCTACGGGCCCGGCTCGCCTTTCGCCACGCCCCAGGACTGGGCCCGCGCCCAAGCGCTCTCCGCCAAGGATTCGACGCCGCTGACCTCCTACTCTTGGAAGGGCCGCTCGGCCTTCGAGATGACGGTCGAGCGCCGCGTGCCCGTCTTGCACCGGACTGGGCCGGCCGTCCTGCGCCGCGACCGCGCCGTCGTCATCCCTGCCTCGGGCGGCTTCTGGGCCCTGGTCTACTCCGCGCCGCAAGACGAGTTCGCCGGGCAGCAAGCCGTCTTCGACCGGTTCCTGCAAAGCCTGGAGCTTCCGGGCGCGCGCTGAACTCAGCGCGAGAGGAAAAACAGCGCCAGCGAGAAGGCCACGGGAATCCAGAAGTTGTCGTCGGGCTTGACCGGAAGGATGTCGACGGCGCTGAAGGCGGCCGCCGCGCCGAGCGAAACCAGGGGCGAGAAGCCGAAGAAGGCCGCGACGCCGAAGGCCGCCAGCGCGGCGGCGAGGCTGCCGGGCCAGGAACGCGTCGCGCCGAAGACCTTGTAGAGGCCGACGGGAAAGCGCAGGCCCAGCAGAGGCGAGACGGCGTCCGCGATAAACAAGGCGGCGATCGAAGCGCAGACGAGGGCCGGACGAGCGCCGAAGGCGGCGACGACGGCGGCAAGCCCAAGCGCGGCGTAAAAGAACCCGGACGGCCTGGCCGCTTCCTTGTCGCGAAACACTCCTTTGAAGAAGCGCTCGAAAAAGGGCCTCGTCGCCGGGACTTTGAGGCGGACGGCCTCGAAGCCCGCCGCCGCCGCCGCCCACGCGCCGAAGGCCCAGGCCGCGTGAGAGCCGAGCAGCAGATAGGCCGGGATGTAGAGCAGCCCGCAGAAATGGATCGCCTTGCGACGCAGCTCGCGCCGGAACGTCTCGCCGCCGCTGCGCCAGGCCGCGATCGCCGGGCCGGTCAGGAGATAGGCGCCGAAGACCGCCGCGGGCGCGAGCCTGGCCAGGCCGGCCGCGGAAAGCCCGGCGACGAGCGCGGCGGCGGCGGCGACCGGAGCGATCAGGGCCTTGGAGCCGCCCAGCTTGAAGCTCGGATAGGGCAGGCGCGACACCATGGCCGCCGCCGCGGCGAGAGTGACTCCCACGGCGACCGGCGTCGCGGCCGCGCCCAAAAGCGGCAGCGCTAGGGTGAGCGCGACGACGACGCCGGCGCCCCCCGGGATCGGAAGGCCAGTGAAATAGCCGGTTTTCTTTTGCCGTCCGGCCGCCTCGGCCATGGCGCCGACGTTGAAGCGGCCCAGGCGATAGAGCCCGGCGAAGGCGTAGAGCGCGACCGGGAGGACCGCCGCGGCGCCAAGGCCGGACAGCGCAGCCTTGTAGATCAGCAAAGCGGGGGCGGCGCCGAAGGAGACGACGTCGGCCAGCGAGTCGAACTCGATGCCCTTGGGATCGTGAATGCCGAGCCAGCGGGCGGCGCGCCCGTCGAAAGCGTCGAAGCCGTTGGCCAGCAGGATGAGACCGCCGGCAAGCAAAACCGAGCCGCCGCAGGACAGCAGCATCATGGCCGCCAAGCCGCTGGTGAGGTTCAAGCCGGTGAGAAGATTGGGCAGAAAACCGAGATACTTCTTGGGCCCATTGGGCCGCGGCGGCGCGGGGGTTCCGGAATCGGCGGGGCGGCCTTGCGCGGCGGGCGAAAGCTCGGAGGGGCCGCCGGAGGCGGAGGCGGCCGGAGCGTCGTCGTCCTCGGCCCGGGGCGCGGCCGCGTCATAGTCGCGCGACAGCTCGGAGGCGAGGGCGCCGGACCCGGGGCGCGCGCGCCCGGCCTGCGCGGCGAAAGCGCGCAGAGAGGCCAGCGGCGTCGGGGACCGGCGAGCCGCTCCGGCGGCCGCCGTCGGGACGGCCTTCGGAACGGCCCCCGCGGACGCGCGCCGCGCCGTCGCCGGCGCAGCGGCCCGCGGGGCGGCGGCCGCGGCGGCGTCGGGAGCCGAGAGCGCATCCACCGCCTCCAAGGCAGCGGGCTCAGGCAAGGCGGGAAGCGGCGCGAAAGGCGCCGGCAGGGACTCAGAGCGCTGCGGCAAAGCGGGACGCTCGACGTCGGCCGCACGAACGGCCCCCGTCCAGGAGGCCAAAAGCAGAACCAAAATCTTCACGGGTTCCTATTATAAAGGCGGCCTGCCCGGCCCTCCTAGGGCCCAAAGTCCCGCGCCGGGCGGTCCAAGAGCCCCATACGGGACCGTGACCCGGCGGCCACGCGGACGCCAAAACCCGCTGCTAGAATCGCCGCATGAAAGCCCTGGCGACGCTCGCGCTGATCCTCGCCGCCTCGCCGGCCGCAGCCACGCGGCTGGACCCTTCCTCCGGCCCGACCAAGACCGCCACGACCGAGCTCGTGAGAGTCAGCTCTCCGATCCTGCTTCGCGGGCGAGTCGGCGGCCTGCGCCCGGGACGGCCGCGCCTGGTCCTGCTCACGGGCGTCGCGCAGTTCAAGGGCGCGGGCGGCCTGTCCAGCGGGCGCCTGCCCGTCGTCGTGGCCGCCGTCGTCGACGGCACGCCCGGCTGCATCGACGGCTGGGCCAGGCCGGCGATGGACGTCCTGCTCGAGCGCGACGGCCGCTACGTGGCCGGCGCCCGCGTGGAAGGGACGGTGCCCGTCTTCGGCTGCGTCCGCGGCGGCGAGGTGCGCCTCTCCGGAGGGGGAGTCATGCTCGGCGACGCCCTGACGGCCCGGCCATGACGCGGCCGCGCTCGCCGCACGGCCTGGGCGCCCTCCTGCGGGGCAGCCTGCGGCTGGTCCTTTCCGGCGCCGGGGAGGTCGCCGTCGTCGTGGCCCTCGGCCTGCTGCCGGACGCCCTCTTGCGCGCGTGGACGCTGGGAGCCACCGGCCTCGGCGATCCGGAGACGCTTCGCCGGACGCTCTCCGGCGGCCACCTCGGCCGCTACGCTCCGGCGGCCGCCGCGCGGGCGGCCGGCGAGGCGTCGGCTTTCGTGGCGAGCCTGACGCTGCTTCTGGTGCTCGACGCCCGCGACCGCGGAGCGCCCTTGGGCCTGCGCCGGGCCTTCGCCGCGACGCTCGAGCGTTTATGGCCCTATTTCGCCACGATGACGAGGGTCTTTTTGCTGGTGGCGGGAGGCTTGCTGCTTTTCGTGGCCCCAGGCGTGTTCTTGGCCTATGTGTTCGCCCTCGCCGGCGCGGCGGTGGTCGTCGACGGCCTGTCGGGCCGCCACGCCTTGTCCCAGAGCCGCAGGCTCGTCGAGGGCCGGCCGGGCCGCGCGGCGGGCTACCTGAGCGCGGCGGCGTCCGCGGCCGTGGCGGCCGGCGGCGGGGCGATCTGGCTGCTGGCCCAGGTCGCGCGGCTCGGCGGTCCTCCCGGCTTGGCGCGGTGGCAGCTCGTCGGCTACGCGCAGCGCTGCGCCGCCGGCCTCGCTCTCGCGTGGCTGGCGGCCTTTACGCTGCTGCTCTACAAGGATCTCGAAGCCGTCGAAGCGCCCGATCAGTAGCGAGCCAGGCTGGCGTCGACGTGGCAGGCCCAGCTGTCGATGCCGCCCGCCAGATTCTTGGCCGCGTAGCCTTTCTGGCACAGCAGCATCACGGCCTGCGCCGAGCGCCCGCCATGGTGGCAGTGCACGACGATTTCCGCGCCCTTCGGGAGCTCGCCGAGGCGCTGCGGAAGCTCTCGCAGCGGGATGAGCTTGGCGCCCTCGATGCGGCAGATCTCGTATTCGTCCGGCTCGCGGACGTCGACGAGCAGATGCGGCTTTTTTTCCTCGCGCATCTTCTTGAGGTCCTGAACCGTGATCGTGGGGATGGACATGAAGGGAGTTTATCACTTCGAGCGGACCCCTAGGAAGAAGGTCCTCGCCCGCGTTAGGACCTAAGACCGCTCATTGTGGGCCGCAATCCCCTCCCGCGCGCCGGCCGTAGACGCTACAATCGCCCAATGCCGCGAAAGAGCGCCTTGCTTTGGCTGGCTCTTCTGCTGGCGCCGGCGCCGGGCCGGGCCGCCTCTCCCTCGGACGCCTTTGCGCGCGAGTTCGCCCCGCAGGAGCGGATCCTTCTTTCCGGCGTCCTGGCCGACCCGGCCGAGGCGCGCGAGTTCGCCCAGGACGCGGCGGCTCCCGGGCAGGCCGCGCTCGACAAGTGGAGGGAGCGCGTCGCGCTCTTTTCGCAGCAGTACCTCCAGTCCCCGCCCCCCATCAACGAGGCCGGCCGCTCCCTCGAGCAGATGGTGGTCCCCGCGGAATGGGAGATGCTCATGACCGCGCTGCGCATGCTCAGCGCCGGCGGCCTCGCCCAAGAGGCGAAGTTCCGCATATTCCTGGCGATGATCGACCGCGCCAACCGCGACCTCGCGGCCAACCCTCCCGACTCGCGCATGGCTCACAAGGTCATCGCCATGGGCCGCTCCGACTTGACCGAGTCGATGCGGGACTATTTGGCCGGCCCCGTCGGCCGCTCCGCGCTCGCCGAGGCCCTGCGCCTGCGCGCGCTGGCGCTCCAGCAGCAGCGGCAAAACCAAAGCCGGCAGCAGCGGGCCGAGGCGCAGGCCGCCCAGGAGGCGTCCGCGCGGCGGCGCAAGCAAGCCGCGGACGCCGCGGCGGCCAAGAAAAGCGAAGCGGCGCGTCGGCTGGCGTCGGCCCGACGGCAGGCCGAGGGCGCGAGCCGAACGCTCCGGCAGGCAAGCGGCGGCTCGGCGGAACAAGCCAAGGAAGCCGGCAACGGCGGCTACGACGGCGGCCGCGCCGAGGTCTCCGCCCCCGCGGAAGCGGGCGGGACATACGCCGACCCCGGCGGCTCGTCGCCTCCCGAGCTGCCGAGCCTGCAGCCGCCGACCTTGCCCGATCTCGTCGGCCCCTCGCTCAAGGTCCCCTCCCCGCGGTCCGAGCAAAGCGAGCTCGACCAACTCAACCTCGCGCGCAAGAAGGTCTCCGGGCACAAGAAATGGTTCGCGGCGCTGGGACTGGGGCTGCTGGGAGCCGCCGTAGGCTTGCTCCTCGGCGGGCCGATCGGCGCCGCGGCCGGCGCGACCGCGGGCTTTCTCGGCGGACACCGCCTCGGCCGCTTCCTCTGGGGCTGAGTCCCCGGCTCACTGGACGCGCAATTCGCGCCGCACCGAGATCCACAAGACGGGCACGCAGGCCAGCAGTCCCAGCAGCAGATAGCGGTTTTGGGCGCGCAGATGATCCTTGGGGTCTCCAAGGGAGGAGACGTCGGGATCCTCGGGAAGATAGTAGACGATGACGTCGTCGTCGACGCCGAGGGAATCGTAATCCGGCGAGCCCAAGCCCGCTTTATCGATGCCGCTGTGCAGGCTCTGGCCGACCATGAAGGAATAGTTGACCAGCCGCGAGCCGTCCAGGCCCTTGGCCGTGACCCAGCCCTCCGCGGCCACGCCGCGACGCTGCAGCCGCTCATAACGCGGCCAGTCCTGCCGCCAAACCACCCAGGAAACGGCCGCGGCGATGGCGATCCCTACGAGCACGGAGCGGCGCACCCCGCAAGCATAGCGCCCCGGGCGCCCTTTTTCCAGGTGCGCTTGGTCACCGGCCTTTGACCGGACCTTCACCCCGCTTTCGTGCTCGCGCGCTAAAATGACGTCACCAGGTATGCGGGTCCTTCCCGAATTCACCAGACGCGCGTGGCGCCGCTGGCGCGGCGGCCGAAGGGGCCTTTCGCCCCGGCCGCAGGTGCGCCCGCACATGCTGCTTCAGGCCCTGGACCGCGTCGGCGACTGCGTGGCCGCCGTGGACCGCCAGGGACGGGTCATCTACGGAAACGAGCGTTTCGAGGAGCTTTTGGGCGCGCGGCCGCTGGGCGCGCATCTGCGCGAGTGGATCGACGGCAACGCCCTTCTGCGCGAGGACACCCGGACGCCTTTCCATTTCGAGGAAGGCGCCGTGGAACGGGTGCTGCGCGGGCAAGCCGGCTCCCAGGAAGACGTCGTCTATCTCAAGGGGCCCGGCGCGCCGCAGGGAATGTATTTACGCTGGCTCTGCGAGCCGCTGCTCGCGCCCACCGGCCTCGAGCTCGGCGCCCTGAGCATCCTGCGCGACGTCACCTTCGAGCGCGCGCAGTCAGGCTCCCTGCGCGAAAGAGACGAGCAGCTGCGCGCCGCCCTCGACGCCGTGGACATGGGCACCTTCCGGTGGGACGCCGCCGCCGACGTCCTGTTCTGGGACGAGCACGCGGCCAGGATCATGGGTCTGACGCGACCGTCGCCCGGGCGCATCGCGGACTGGATGGCGCGGGTGCATCCCGACGACCGCGAGACGCTGCAGGCCGATACCCGCAAGGCCGTGGCCGACCCCGCGCCGTTCCTTTTCGAATACCGCGTCATCCGAGCGGACGGCCGGGTGCGCTGGGTCCAGGCCCACGGGCGGGTGCTCGCGCGCGAGGCCGGCCCCGTCAAGACCGGCGTCATCGTCGACATCACCGAGCGCAGGAGCGCCGAGGAGGCCCTGCGCCGCACCGTCGAGCAGCTCACGCGCAGCAACCGAGACCTCGAGGACTTCGCCTTCGTGGCCTCGCACGACCTTCAGGAGCCCGTGCGCAAGCTGGTGAGCTTCGCGCAGCTGCTCGAGCGCCGGATCTGCGGCGTGGCGGACGAGGAGGCGCGCCGCTACCTCGACTACATCGGCGGCGGCGCGCGGCGCCTCAAGGAACTGCTCGACGACCTGCTCGACTACTCGCTGGCCGGACGGGACTACAAGATCGAGACGGTGGCGCTCGAGGACGCCGTCCAAGACGCTCTGCGCACCCTCCAGCCGCGCCTGCGCGAGGTCTCGGCCGCCGTCGACTCCCGCGCGAGCGGCCGGGTGCGGGCCGACCGCGCGCGGCTGACCCTCGTCCTGCGCCACCTCGTCGACAACGCGATCAAGTTCCGCGGGCCCGAGCCCCTGCGCCTCGAGATCCGCGCCCGCCGCGAGGGCGCGCGGTGCGTCTTGACGGTGCGCGACAACGGCATCGGCATCGAAGAGCGCTACTTCGAGCGGATCTTTCAGCCCTTCAAGCGGCTGCACGGCAAGGACGAATATCCCGGCACGGGCATCGGCCTGGCCCTGTGCAAGAAGATCGTCGAGACGCTCGGCGGGCGCCTTTGGGTGGAGTCCGCGCCCGACCGGGGCTCGGCCTTCAGCGTCGAGCTGCCCTGCGCGCAGGCGTCGCGGCGATGACCGAGCCCCAGGCGCCGCGCCGGATCCTTCTCGTCGAGGACGACGACGCAGACGTCGAGCTCATCCGTCAGGGCTTGGCCCCCGCCAAGGAGCGCATCGCGCTTCACGTCGTTTCCGACGGCGAGCAGGCCCTCAAGTTCCTGCGCCGCCAGAGTCCTTACCAGGAAGCCCCCCGCCCCGACGCGGTGCTGCTGGACCTGAACCTGCCCCGCCTCGACGGCCGGGAGGTCTTGCGCCAGGTCAAGCGCGACGAGGCGCTGCGAATGATCCCCGTCATCATCCTGACCACCTCGGACGCCCGCGCCGACGTCGCGCGCTGCTACGCCTGGGGCGCCAACTGCTACGTCACCAAGCCCCTGGGCCTCGACGAGTTCCTGGTCAAGCTCGCCGCCATCGAAAGGTTCTGGACCGACGTCGTCCAGCTGCCGCCCTCCCGGGAAGCTTGGCCGTTCCCGCCCGATTAGACCTTGCTATAATGGCCCCGTGACCCCCTCGGAGCTGCTTGCGGCGCTGTCCGAGCGCTTGGCCCGCGGCCAGAGCGCGGCCATGGTCACCGTCACGGGCTGCTCCGGCTCGGCGCCCCGGGAAATCGGCGCCAAGATGCTGGTCTTTGAAGGCGGCGAGACTCTGGGGACGGTGGGCGGCGGGCGCTTCGAGGCGCAAGCCGTCCAGGACGCCCTGGCGGCGCTAAAGGAAGGCGCGCCCCGCAACGCCTCCTACGAGCTCGAGCCCCGGATGCTGGGAATGTATTGCGGCGGGCGCGTCGAGGTCTTCATCGAGGTTTTCTGCGAGCGCCTCAAGCTCGTCATCCTGGGCGCCGGCCACGTCGCCGAAAAGACGGCGGCCCTCGCGGCGTTTCTCGGCGTGCCGCACTGGGTCGTCGATGACCGCGAGCAGTACGCCAGCCGCGCGCGCTTCCCCTGCGCGCGCGAGGTCCTCGTCGGCCCGATGGAGACCGTCCTCAAGCGCCTGCGCGTCGACGCCGACACCGCCGTGGCGATCGTGACGCGCTGCCACGGCTTCGACCTGCGCTGCCTCGTCGCCGCGCTGGGCACGCCGGCCTTCTATATCGGCATGATCGGCAGCCGCACCAAGACGCAGCGCCTCTTCGAGCTCTGCCGCCGCCGCGAGCTCGACCCCGCCGGGGATCCGCGGGTCCACGCCCCGATCGGACTGGATTTGGGCGGCCGCAGTCCGGAAGCCATCGCCTTGTCGATCCTTTCGGAGATCCTCATGACCAAGCATCGCGCCACGGGCAAGTCCCTGCGCCTCCAACATGAAACCCACGCCCTCTAAAAAGCTTTCTTCGCTGCCTCCTTATCTCTTCGTGCGCCTGGCCCAGCTCAAGCGCCAAGCCCAGGACGCCGGGCTCGACGTCATCGACCTCGGCCAGGGCAGCCCCGACCTGCCGAGCCCGGAGCACGTCGTCGACGCCTTGAAGAAAGCGATCGACGACCCGTCCACGCACCGCTACCCCAATAACCTCGGCCTGCCCGCGCTGCGCCAGGCGATCGCCGGGTGGTATCGCCGCCGCTTCGGCGTGAGTCTCGACGCCGAGACCGAGGTCCTGCCGCTCATCGGCTCCAAAGAGGGCATCGCCCACCTGCTCATGGCCCTGCTCGAGCCCGGCCAGGGGGTGCTGGTGCCCAACCCCTGCTATCCCGTCCACTACAACGGCGTGGTGCTGGCCGGCGGCAAGCCCATCCTCATGCCCCTGCGCGAGGAAAACGGCTTCATGCCCGACCTGCGCAAAGTCACGCCCGCGCAGGCGCGCGCCTCGAAGGTCCTGCTGCTCAACTACCCCAACAACCCGACGGGCGCGGTGCTGCCCAGCAACGTCCTGCTCGAGGACGCCCTCGCCTTCTCGCGCAAGCACGGCTGCCTCGTCGCCTACGACAACGCCTATTCCGAGCTGACCTTCGACGGCTACAAGGCGCCCTCGATCCTGCAGATCCCGGGCGCGCTCGAGCACGCCGTGGAGTTTCACTCCTTCTCCAAGTCCTACTCGATGGCGGGCTGGCGCATCGGCTGGGTGGCGGGCAACGCCGACGCCATCGCGAACCTCTCCAAGTTCAAAGGTTTCCTCGACTACGGCATCCCGGGCTTCATCCAGCAGGCCGCCGTTGCCGCCGTCGAAGGGCCGCAGGACTATACCGTCCGCGCCGCCGCGACCTACGAGCGGCGCCGCGACGCCCTCGTCGCCGCCCTCTCCGACGTCGGCTGGACCGTGCCCACGCCGCGCGCCACGATGTATATCTGGGCGCGCCTGCCCAAGGCCGCCCAGAAGCAGGGCAGCCTCAAGTTCTGCGAGCGGCTGATCCTGGAGCACGGCGTGGTGATCTCTCCCGGCGTGGGCTTCGGGCCCTACGGCGAGGGCTACGTGCGCATCTCCCTCATCGCCCCGGAGGCGCGCCTCGAGGAAGCGGCCCAGCGCATCGGGCAGTTCCTCAGCGCGAAGAAGCCCTGGCTCGCGAAGACGGCCTAGCCGCCGGCGCCGCCGTCCTGCGCGACGGGCTCGACCGGCCCTTCCACTACCTGCGGCTGTCGGTGGAGGACGCCTGCAACTTCCGCTGCGTCTATTGCCTCCCCGAAGGCTTTCGCAAGACGATCGAGGCGCCGCCGCTCTCCGTGCCCGAGATCGCCCGCCTGCTGCGGGCCTTCGCCGAGTTGGGTCTTTGGAAGGTGCGCCTGACGGGCGGCGAGCCGACGCTGCGCCAGGATATCGTCGACATCGCCAGGACGGCGGCCGAAACGCCCGGAGTGCGCCGCGTGGCGCTGTCGACCAACGGCTACCGCCTGAGCGCGCTCGCGCCCGACCTCGCGGCCGCCGGCGTGCGCGCCGTCAATGTCAGCGTCGACAGCCTCGACGAGGGCCGCTTCGAGGAGCTGACCGGCCGGCGGCTGCTGCGCGAGGTCCTTTCCGGCATCGACCGCTGCCTAGAGCTGGGGCTTTCCACCAAGATCAACGCCGTGCTCTTGTCCGGCGTCAACGACGGGGAGCTGGGCGCGTTCCTCGCCCTGGCCAAGGACCGGCCGCTCGGCGTGCGCTTCATCGAGCTCATGCGCAACGGCGCCGCGGGCCCGATCTTCGAGAAGCGGCACCTGTCGGGGCAGGTCGTCGTCGAGGCGCTGCTTTCGCGCGGCTGGCGCGAGAAGCCGAGGCTGGAGGGCGACGGCCCGGCGCAGCGCTTCTCCCATCCCGATTACG
This sequence comes from Elusimicrobiota bacterium, assembly GCA_027452025.1. Taxonomy (GTDB): domain Bacteria; phylum Elusimicrobiota; class Elusimicrobia; order UBA1565; family UBA9628; genus DAIDHI01. Next base: position 102,208 of record DAIDHI010000069.1, read on the forward strand.
CCGGCGAGGCCGGCCTCATCGCCCCCTACGCCAAGGACTTTTGCGCCGCCTGCAACCGCCTGCGCGTGACCTCGCGCGGCGGGCTGCGGCTGTGCCTCTTCGCGGAAGAGGACTTCTCGCTGCGCGACCTGCTGCAAGACGACGCGCAAAAGGAAGCGCTCAAGGCGCGGGTGCGCACGCTGCTCGGGCGCAAGGAGCCCTCGCACTATCTGCCCGAGGGACGCTTCGGCACGGCGAAGAACTTCGCTTTGATGGGAGGCTGACTCCATGAAGCGCGGCTTTCAGATGGTCGACGTCGGCGGCAAGACGCCCACCCGGCGACGAGCCCTGGCCACGGGGTCCCTGCGCATGGGCCGGGCGGCGTTCGCTCTCTTGAAAAGCGGCCGCCTGCCCAAGGGCGACGCGCTCGCGCTAGGCCAAGCCGCCGGCATCCTGGCCGCCAAGCGCGCGCCCGAGCACATCCCGCTCTGTCACCCTTTGCCCCTAGAGCGCGTGGACGTGCGCTTCTTGCTCGACGCCAACCTGCCCGGCGTGCGCGCCCAGTGCGAGGCGGCCGCCTTCGCCAAGACGGGCGTGGAGATGGAGGCGCTCTCCGGAGTCGCCGCCGCGCTTCTGGCCGTCTACGACGTCGTCAAGCAGGTCGATCCGGCGCTCACGATCTCCGACGTCCGCCTCGAAGTCAAAGAGGGCGGCAAGTCGGGCGTTTGGAGGCATCCGCAAAGCGCGAAGCGGCCGACTATGGCCGGCCATAGTGCATCCAAGAAGCTCGGCCGCGCGGCCGTTTTAACCGTGAGCGACACGAGATCCCGGAAAACCGACGTCGGCGGGCCGCTGCTGGCTCAAGGACTGCGCCAGCTCGGCTTCAAGACGGCCAAGCCCGCCATCGTGCCGGATGACCGGCAGAAGATTTCCGCCGCCGTGGCGAGGCTGAGCGAAAGCCACGACGTCGTCGCCCTGACCGGCGGCACCGGGCTTTCGCCGCGCGACGTCACGCCGGAAGCGGCCGCCGCGGCGTGCGACCGCGACATCCCGGGCTTCGGCGAGGCCCTGCGAGCGCTGGGCGCGCAAAAGACGCCGCTGGCGCGCCTTTCGCGCGGCGGGGCCTGGCTGCGCGGACGCTGCGTCGTCGTCGCCTTGCCGGGCAGCCCCTCAGGCGTGCGCGACGGGCTGCAGGTCCTTTCCGAGCTCCTGCCCCACGCCCTCCACGTCGCGCGCGGAGGCGGGCATTGACGCCGGCCTGGGTGAGCGGCCATCCGCTGGTCCTCTTGGCGGTCTTCGCCGTCGCCCTGCTCTACGCCAGCGTCGGCCACGGCGGCGCCTCCGGATATTTGGCCGTGCTGGCGCTCTTCGGCTTCGCCCCGCAATCCATGAAGGCCAGCGCGCTCGTGCTCAACCTTCTCGTGGCCGCCGTCTCCTTCCATCATTTCCGCTCCGCTGGGCATTTCAAGAAGTCGCTCTTTTGGCCCTTCGCCGCGGCCTCGATCCCGCTGGCCTTCGTGGGCGGCTGGATCGCCTTGCCCGCGCGCGTCTACGCGGGGCTTCTCGCCGCCACGCTGCTCTTCGCCGCCTTCCGTCTCATCGTCTTTCCCTCCTCCGAAGCCGCCCGGCCGCCGCGCCGGCCGTCGTTGGGCGCGTCGCTTGGCGCCGGCGGGGCCATCGGGCTTCTCTCCGGCCTGGTCGGAGTCGGCGGCGGGATCTTCCTGTCCCCGATCATGATCTTGCTCGGCTGGGCCGACGCCAAGGAGACGGCCGCGGTCTCGGCGGCCTTCATCTGGGTCAACTCGGCCTCGGGGCTCATCGGCCAGATCCGCTCCCAGGGTCTCGACGCAGCGTCCCTCTGGCCGCTGGCCGTCGCCGCGGCCGCGGGCGGCTGGCTCGGCGCCTCGACGGGCGCGCGCCGCGTCCCGGCCGCGGCCTTGCGCCGGCTGCTGGGCCTGGTGCTGCTGGTCGCCGTCTTCAAGCTCGGGAGGATGGCCCTATGATCGGCTACTCCGAAGCGCTGCATCTGCTCGTCGAGACGGCCGAGGACGTCGGCCTGCTGCCCTTTTCGTCGGCGCCGCTGCGGGAGGCCGCCGGCCGCGTCGCCGCAAGCCCGATCGCCAGCGCGGAGCCGCTGCCCGCCTTCGATAACTCCGCCATGGACGGCTTCGCCGTCGTCTGCGCCCAGACGGCGGCCGCCTCCAAGTCCTCGCCGGCGCGCCTGCCCATCGTCGGCTCGGTGGCGGCCGGCGACGTGCCTCCCTCTCCGGCGCGGGCCTTCGGCGCCTTCGAGATCATGACTGGCGCCCCGATTCCCGCGGGCTTCGACGCCGTGGCCCGTCTGGAGGACGTGCGCCGCGAGGACGGCGAGGTCCTGGTCTTTTCTCCCGTCGATCGGGGCGCGTACGTCCGCCGCGCCGGCTCCGATTATCAAGCCGGCCTGCCGGTGGTCGCCCCCGGAGAACGGCTGGACTCGCGCCATCTGCTCGCGCTGGCCGCTCTGGGCGTGGCGAGGGTGCCCGTGCGCTGGAAGCCGAAGGTGGCCGTCATCTCCACCGGCCGGGAGCTTATCGAAACCGGCGCGCCGCTTTTGCCCGGGCAGATTCGCAACGCCACCGGGCCGTATCTGGCCGCGGCGCTTTCGGAGCTGGGCGCCGAGCCGCGCGTCTACGGCACCGTCGCCGACGACCCCGTCGACTTCAAGCGGCGCATGGACGCCGCGTTGTCCCAGGAAAACGACCTGATCCTGACCACCGGCGCCGTCTCCATGGGCCGCCACGACTTCGTCGCCGCAGCCGTGGCCGAGCTCGGGGGCAGGCCGCTGTTCCACAAGGTGGCGATGCGCCCGGGAAAGCCCATCCTCGCCGCCCGCTTCGGCCACGGTCCGCTGCTCCTCGGCCTTCCCGGAAACCCGGTCTCGACCGTCGTCGGCCTGCGCTTCTTCGTCGCCCCCTACCTGCGCCGCCTGCTCGGCCAGCCGCCGGAGCGCTTCCTGCGCGCCGCCCTGGCGCAGCCGGTCCAAAAGCCCGCGGGGCTGCGCTGCTTCCTCAAGGCGCGCGCCGCCGCGGGCCCGGCCGGCACGAGCGTCCAGGTGCTTCCCGGGCAGGGCTCCTTCCAGGTGCGGCCGCTGCTCGAGGCCAACGCCTGGGCGATCCTGCCCGAGGAGCCGGAGGAGCTTGCGGCCGGCGCCGAGGTCGACGTCGCCCCCATCCTGCCCGAGGACTCCTCCTGGGCTCCGCTCGCCGGGGCGCGCACGTGACGGTCCAAGTCGAGCTCTACGGGCGGCTGCGCGACGCCGGCCTAGGCGCCGCCGTCAGCCTCGAACTGCCGGAGGGCGCGACCGCCTTCCAGGCGCTCGAGGCGCTGCGCGCAGCCTTGGGACCGCGCGCGGCGCTGCTCGAGGGCGCGGCATTGGCCACGGCCGACGCCGTCTTGTCCGGCGCGGAAAGGCTGCCGGCGGCCCAGGCGCGCCTGGCCGCGCTGCCCCCGGTCTGCGGCGGATGAAGGACCCCGCCTGCGCCGTCACCGAGCATCCGCTGCGAGCCGAGGAGCTGCTCGACTGGCTGGCCGACCCGGCCCACGGCGCCCGCGACCTCTTCCTGGGCGTGGTGCGCGCCGAGCACGAGGGCCGCAAGGTCCGCGCCGTCAGCTACGACTGCTTCAAGCCCCTGGCCGAGAAGACCCTTCGGGAGATCGCGCGCGAGGCGCAGGAGCGCTTCGGATCGCGCCTCGCCTGCGCCCATCGCGTCGGGCGCCTGGAAGTCGGCGAGGCGAGCGTGGCGATCGCGGCCGGCAGCCCCCATCGCGCCGAGGCCTTCGAGGCCTGCCGCTACGTGATCGAAGAGATCAAGCGCCGGCTGCCCGTCTGGAAGAAGGAGCATTACGAGGACGGCGATTCCGCCTGGCTGCCCGGCTGCGCGCTGGAGCGCGCGCCCCGGTGAAAATCCGCTGCGACTTGCACGTCAACGGCGGGTCGCGCAAGCTCTTGCTCGTGCCCGGCCCCAACGAGCCGGGCGAGCACCTGGCCTTGAAGCTCGCCGCCTACCTGCTCTTCTGGGACGAAGACCCGATCGTCGACGCGAGCGTGAAGACCCCGGCGCTGTCCCAGTTCGAGTTCCTCCCCGACGTCCTCGGGCTCGACGAGGGCGGAGACATCAAGCTGTGGGTCGAGTGCGGCACGGCCACCATGCACAAGCTCGGCAAGCTCGTCAAAAGGCTCTCCCAGGCCCGCATCGTCGTGCTCAAGGAAAGCGAACGCGACGCCTCGCGCGCGCGCAAGGACGTCGAGGAGCATCTAGACAAGCCCCAGCGCGTCGAGATCCTCGCCTGGCCGGGGAAAGGCTTCCGCGAGTGGGTGGAGTCCGTCGGCGAAAAGACCGAGGTCTACGGCGAGGCTGGCGGTCTCATGATCAACGCCGTGGTCAACGAGCGCCCCGCGCTCGTCGAGTTCAAGCGCTTCTGAAGCTCTGCGGCCGCAGGCCGCGGAGCCGCGGCCCCGAGGGCCGTAAGAAAACGTGCTCGCAATGAAGGCCTCCGTGCTTGCCGTCCGCCTTCGGCGGCCGGTTGAGCCCTCGCTGACGCTCGGGCGCTCGGCTCGAGAACTCTCGATAGCGAAAGTCCAAGCCGGAACGCCGTTCCAAAATCACCTCCTTCGGTGGAGGTCAGCGCGCTAGTACAACAGCCAGAAGTAATCGGCCAGAGCGGCCGTGGCGGGCTGGCGCAGTTTCTTGAGCAGGTCGGCGCGCGAGCGCGCGGAACCGTCCTGAGGATAGGGGAGCACCAAAGCCTGCGAGGCGGCGGAGCGCGAGCGCACGCTGTCGAGGATGCCGCCGTCGAGCATCACGTGGCCGGCCCCGGCCAGCACGACGACCTTTTTGCCGGCGTTGACTTGATCGACGACGGCCTGGCCCATCGTCTCGTTCCAGGCCGCCATCGCCTGCATCATGCGGTCGACGACTTGCGGCGGCATGGCCCCGTGGCCGCCAAGCTCGGCGAGGACGGCATCCTTGTAGGCCTTGTCCGTGATGGGGTTGACCACCTTCGGCAGCCAGCGGCGCTGGGCGCTCGTCAGAGACGAGAGTCCGCCGACGTAGATCTGGTGCGCCACGCTCTGCGGCAGGTTGAGCGCCACCAGACGAATGCGCCGGGCCCGGCACAAGGCGAGCACCGGCTCGTAAAGCGAGTAAGGGAAACCCCACTCCTTGCGCCAGAAGGCGGCGAAGTCGGCCTCGCTCATGGCTCCGGAGACGTAGTCGTCGAGGACTTGCTGGCGGCTCTGGTCGACCATCTCGAGGCCGACGACGAGGTTCGGCTCGCGCCGCGAGAGCAGCCGCACGACCTCGGCCTCCACGGCGTGGCTGGCCGGCTGATCGTGGCGCTCGCCGACGTAGACGATCCGGTCGCGCGCCAGGCGCGCGGCCAAGGCGCCCTCCGACAGCAATGAGCGGCTCTTGGCGGCGTAGACCGGAGCGGGCGCGGCCGGCGGCGCGGGCGGCAGGCGCGGCGTGAAGCCCGGAGCGGCGGAGATCAGCGCGGCGAGGGCGAGGCCGTTCACTTACCGCCGGCGGCGGGAGCGGCGGGAGCGGCGGTCGCGGCGGCCGCCGCCCTGCTGGGTCGGATGCCACTGGTCGAGCGGCGTCGGCTCCTGGTAGAACAGCATCGGGTCCTCGCCCGGATGGCTGTTGAGGAACAGGAACGAGACGGGATAGCCGTACTCGGCGGAGAGCTTCGGGGCCTCGGCCTCCAGGTGCGTCTTGAGATCGGCCTGGCCCGGATCCTTCCAGACGAGCACGCCCTCGCGGGCCGCCTTGCGGTCGGAGCCGCCCAGATCGGTGGAAAAGAGTATGCCGATCGGGCCGTCGCCATAATGCTTGCGCACGTAGGCGTCGATGATGGCGCGGTCGCGCTGGTACATCCGCAGCTTATAAAGGAACTTCTCCTCCATGACGTCGAGCATCCCGTTTTTGTCGAGCTCGGCCTTATCCTGGGCGCCCTTGGCCAGCGTCAGCGGCACGCGGGCCGACTTGGCCTCGACGATGAGGATCTGGCCCTGCGGCGACTTCACCACGGCGTCGAACTCGGTCTTGTACTGGCCCTGCGGATCGAAGAAGTCGCGGCCGCTTTCGAGGATGCGGTAGCCGCGATCGACGAAGTATTCGATGGTCTTGAGCTCGAGCAGGAGGCCCACGTAGCGGCTGTAGGTCACGCCGTCGTAGATGTTGGCGAGCGCGGCCTGGTTTTCCGGGAAATGCGCGGCCAGGCGGCGGACGTCCTCGCGCATCTGGGCGACGTTCTTGGGCGTCGGACCCATCTCGTCGACGAACTCAAAGCGAAAGCGCGGACCGAACTCGTGCTCGCGGCTCTTGATGTAGCTCTTGATCTCGTCGTAGCCGCGCGTGTCGAAGGCGAGCACGACCTGATCGAAGCGGCCCAAAGCCGACTCCGCGGCGCCTCCCGGGGCGAACTGGACCTTCTGCTGGTCGAGCGTCTTGGCCACGCGACGGATGCCTTCCTGAATCTCGGAGCTGCGGTTGGGCGCGGGATGAAAGAACACGCGCGTGGTGTGGACGGCGATGCGCCGGCCGGAATCGTCCGTGATCACGCCGTCGACCCAGGTCAGGGTGCTCAGAAGATGGGTGTTGGAGTCCGTCACGCCGCGCGCGCGCGCCACGTGCTCGATGGCCGTGAGCTTGGCGCGGATCTCGGCGTAGGCGTCGTCCATGACGTTCATGCTCTCGCCGAGGTCGACGCCCTTGCGCGTCAACTCCGCTTCCAGGCGCTTGATCTCGCGGTATTGGGCCGCCGTGCGGCCCGTGACGATCATCCCCTCGTCGTTGGAGACGGCCCCGCCGGCGTTGAATCGTCCGCCGCGCGAGGAGACGGCGCCGGAGTCGCCGCGGTCGCGAGAACCCGAGAAGACGGCGTCGAGCTTGCGCAGCCCGCGCCGGCCGCTCGGATCGGAGGCGATCGCCTTGGCGATCTGCCGGGATTGGGCGGAGAGCGCGGCCTCGACGCCCTTGACGGGAGCGGCGGCGGCCGCGGGGGCGACGGCGGCCTGCGGCAGCGAAATCTGAGGGATCGCCGAGATCGCCTCGGCGGCGTCGGCGGCCGACGGCGTCAGGGCCGCGGCGGCTTCGGGCGCCTCGAGCTGCGGCGAGACGGCCTGCGGCAGCTGCGGAATCTCGGGAACGTCCTTGAACTCCGCCGCCGGGACGGCGAGCGGGATCAGGAGCAGCCAAGCGGCCAGGCGCAGGCGCGTTTTCATGGGATTAGTTTAAAAGGAAGCGGTGTCCGTCGGTTGGGCCTTTAGGCCCCCGAGGCGAGCGGCGATGGACCTAGGGGTCTAGGACAGGGGCTTGAGGGTCGGGGCCTTGAGCACGGGCAGCGCGCCCAGGACCGGGCCCTTCTTGGGCTTCGGCTTGGGCCGCGCCTTGGCGGCGCGGCCGGGCTTGGTCTTCTGGACGGTCGTCTTCTCGGCCTTTTGCGCCTGCTCGACCTCGGCCTTGACCACGGCGATGCGCAGCGTGAGCTCGGCCAGGCGCGCCTGGCGCAGCTCGAGGGCGAGCTTCGCGGCCGCGGCGGCCTGGGCGCGGGCGCGCGCGTCGGTCTCGACGGCGGCCAGGCGTTTCAAGTGCTCCGTCACGTAAGCGAGGCGCTCCTCAAGGGACGCGATGGCGCGGGAGGCGTCGGCCAGCCCGCGGCGCACGTCGGCTTCCCGCCGGCAGGCCTTGGCCAGCTCCTCGCGCAAGCCGGCCACGACGGCCCTCTGCCAGCCGGAGGCGTCGCAAGCCGGCAGGGGATCGTAGACCTGCGCGACGACGGACGGCGGCGGCCCGAGATGCGGGTAGAGCTCGGGCACCTCGCCGGCGTGCAGCCAGTCGAGCATGTCGGCTCCCTGGCGGGTTTCGGGGCAGACCAGCGTGGCCGCGCCGTAGCCTTCGAGAGCGGGCAGGTCGTCGGGCGCGTAGGGCCCGCCGACGCTGCGCTTGAGCAGCACCCAATACTTGGACATGGTCTTCCCCGCTACTATAACAGGGGGCCCGGCGAATTCCAGTCCCTTTTTGTTACCGAGGCTGGCCGAGGTTGCGCAGCTTATTGGTCGTCAGCACGGAGTTGGGGACGACGAGCAGCTCTCCCGCGTCGGCGCGCAGGCGGGTGGTCTTGAATCCAATGCGCTCCACCCGGCCCTTCCAGTCGTTGTCGAGGGCGACGCGGTCGCCCACCGTGAAGGGCCGGTCCATGAAGATGACGATGGCGGCGAAAAAGTCGGCGAAGATGGATTGGGCGGCCAGGGCCACGGCCACGCCGCCGATGCCGAGGCCGGTCAAAAGCGCCGACACGTTGACCCCGAGGTTGGCGAGGATCAGCAGGATTCCGAGCACCCAGATCGCCACGTTGGAGACGACCGTCACGCTCTGCGCCGCAGCCTCGCTTCGCGACGGCTGCGCCGCCAGCACCATGCGCCGGATGAGGAAGCCCGCCACGTCCTGCGCCGCGCGGATGAGGCGATAGCCCACGGCGAGGACGACGGCGATCAGGATCAACTTTTGGACGAACGCCGGCCAGGCGAGATTGCGGGTGGCGAGGAAGAAGGCGACGACCGGCGCCTCCGGACCGCTGACCTGCGCCAGCAGGTTTTCGAGCAGCTCCTTGACGTGGGCGTCTGGCGAGCGCTCGATGGCCTTTTGCAGCCGCCCGATCACGTGCCGGCGCAAGAGGACGATGCCGAAGTAGACCCAGATGAAGATCGCGGCCGCGAGGACGACCTGGCGGGCGTCGTTTTCCCCGAGCCCGATGAGCCGCGGGTCGAAGGGCCAGTGGGGCATGGCCGCATCCTAGCAATTCCGGCTTTCCCGGGAAATTGCTATACTTCCTTTTCGCCGCTTCGCCGTCGAAATCCCGTCATCTCGAGGACACAATGCCCACCGCCGCCATGCCCAAGACCAAGAACGATTTCAAAGTCAAAGACATCTCCCTCGCCGAGTGGGGCCGCAAGGAAATCACCATCGCCGAGGCCGAGATGCCCGGCCTGATGGCCCTGCGCGAGGAGTATAAGGGCAAGTTCCCCTTGAAGGGCGCGCGCATCGCGGGCTGCCTGCACATGACCATCGAGACGGCCGTCTTGATCGAGACGCTCAAGGAGCTCGGCGCCGACGTGCGCTGGTCCTCGTGCAACATCTTCTCGACGCAAGACCACGCCGCGGCGGCCGCAGCCAAGGCCGGCGTCCCCGTCTTTGCCTGGAAGGGCGAGTCGTTGGAAGAGTACGACTGGTGCGTCGAGCAGACCTTGAAGTGGCCGGACGGCAAGCCCCTGAACATGATCCTCGATGACGGCGGCGACCTGACCAACATGGTCTTCGACAAGTTCCCGCAGCTCGCCAAGGGCGTCTACGGCGTCTCCGAGGAGACCACCACGGGCGTTCATCGCCTCTATCAGCGCCAGCAGAAGGGCACGCTGCTTTGCCCCGCCATCAACGTCAACGACTCCTGCACCAAGTCCAAGTTCGACAACCTTTACGGCTGCCGCGAGTCCCTGCTCGACGGCATCAAGCGCGCCACCGGCGTGATGGTGGCGGGCAAGACCGCCGTGGTGGCCGGCTACGGCGACGTGGGCAAGGGCTGCGCGCAGTCTCTGCGCGGCATGGGCGCGCGCGTCCTCATCACCGAGATCGACCCGATCAACGCCTTGCAGGCCACGATGGAAGGCTACCAGGTCGTCTTGATGGACGAGGCCGCTTCGACCGGCGACATCTTCGTGACCACGACGGGCTGCCGCGACATCATCATGAAGCGCCATATGGATGCGATGAAGTCGCAGGCCATCGTCTGCAACATCGGCCACTTCGACCTCGAGATCGACATCGCGGCCTTGAACGGCGACAAGAAGCTCAAGAAGGTCAACGTCAAGCCCCAGGTCGACCAGTACATTTGGCCCAGCGGCAAGGTGCTGACGGTCTTGGCCGAGGGGCGCCTGGTCAATCTCGGCTGCGCCGAGGGCCATCCCTCCTTCGTCATGAGCGCCTCCTTCACCAACCAAGTCATGGCGCAGATCGAGCTGTGGAGCAACCGCGGCAACGGCAA
>DAIDHI010000070.1 GCA_027452025.1 Elusimicrobiota bacterium
TTTTCTGGATGATGCGCGGCCGAGCCGCGCTGCTACGATCGGCGACGGACGTCCATGCGAGGCGCCTCGACCTTCTCCTTCAAGATGCCGGCGTAATGAATGAGGCGGCCGGGATGCTTATCGCGTTTCCCGCCGCGGAAAGGCGGTGCGCCGAAGCCTTCCGCCGCGAGGCCGCGCTCGACGAGTCCGCGGCGCAAATGTTGAGAGTCGAGGATTTGATCGCCAAGCGCGATCCCTCCGCCCTGGCGCAGGCCAGGATTTTGGTCAGCCAAGCGAAACGCATCGCGGGCGAGAACTCGCCGGCCGTGGCGATCGCCAACGGGCTCTTGGCGCGCGCATCCGATCAGCGGTTAAAATAGAAGCCCCGGCGCTCGCCAGGGTGGATCGCAAAAAAAGCCCTCTTTGCAGAGGGCTTTTTGCGTGCCGGCAGGCTTACTTCAGCTTGTTGAGAGTGGAGGACTTTAACCGACGATATCAGAACTTTTCTAAGGGATAGACGACCGGGTGGAATATTTACCCTGCAGGGGTTATAATTTTGCCGTGGAACGCATGGTGCGCATGGTGAGTCGGGAAGACCCTCGGCGGGACCGAGATGATTGGCTGGCGCGGCCGGCTGCCGAGCGCATCGCCGCCATGGAGCTCCTGCGGCAAAGTGCCTTCACCGTCGCCGGGTTAGATCCTTCCTTGCGCCTGGAAAAGACTATCTCGCTGCGCCAACCGCTTGAGCGTCCAAGCTGACTTCCTGGACTTCGTTCGCTGCCTGCGCAAGAACGAGGTCGAGTTCGTGCTCGTTGTGTTCATAGACAGCGTGCCGTATTGGCGAGATGAACTTTGGCACGGGCTCCTCCTCTCATCCATATCGGCGGCAATGAGGGAGCAGGTAAGGGCACAGCTTGAGCTAGCGCAACTACAAGTGAACTGTAGATTCCGAGCAGACTTATATCACGCCTTGCAGTTTTTCGTCATCCAGCCAAGCTGCGCGTTGAAAAGTGATTTGATCCCGAAAGGTAAAGAGACTCGCCGCTGGGATTTTGAACAGGGGCGTCGTGATGCAGAGCGGTTCCTGAGGCTTCCTGGACGACATCGAATCCAGGATATTAATTTTGAGCGAGGGCTGTAGCGAGAGGTGTGTCGCTAAGGCCTATCAGCGGAGCGGCCACTATTGGTTCTTCCTCGGTAGCCAAATGGGCGGCAGCTTGTCGGGTTGCTTCTTTACGACTACGCTGATCGCGTATTTTATTGGATCAGTCTTTCGGATGAATTCAGGCAAGTCGTGAAGATAGGTCAATGCCGTTTGCATTCCCTTTGATTTATTGAGGCAGAGAGCGAGTTTTGCTCCAAGCTCCGCTGAGAATGAATGAAGGTGCCAGTCGGGTTCAGCGGCAGCTGTTTCATAGTAGGGCTCAGCCTTAGCTAGTTGATCCTGCCCAAAATAGTAATCGCCGATCTCTGCGTTGACTTGGAAGTCCTTTGGGTCCTGGGTGCGTTCGATTTCCAATTCGTCCAGCATCCCTTGGAAATTCTTTCGAGCCTTGAAGCACATGGCGCGTAAATAGTGCCCACCGCGCTTTTTGAGATTATTTTCCGCCAATGCCGCGGCTTGGTTAATCCGGTTAGCTTTGATGAGCGTTACACCATAATTAAGAAATCCGAAGGGGAATGTTTCATTCGTTGAGGCAATTCGATACGCCCACAGCGCCTTATTGATAAACCTGTCCCGATGCTTCCTATCGTCCTTTAGATCGTAGATCGCAATACATGCACCGGCCAGGCCTTGCCAATACTTTTGGCGTCCCGCGAGTACTGGCCTGCGATCATCATCCTCAGGCGCACGAAGACTAAGGACGTAATTCCTTCTGGCATCAATTGGGCGCCCTAGGGCCATTTCGCATTGCGCGAGATTGAAGTAAACAGTGGTCCATGTTCCGCCTTTCTGTACAGCCGTAGTCATTAGGGCGTGAGCCCGATCCATGTTTGCGTTTCTAGTCTCAACGACCGCCAGTCCCATTAGCGCGCCGATCTCAGCATCCTTGTGGATGAGGTTCTTTGGCTCGTTCTTTGAAAAGCGTGAAATGACGTTGGAGTAGATCTTACTCGCCTCATCAAGAAACAGCTTGTCGTGCGATGAACTGTCCTCCATAAGAAGAATATTGGCGTAGGCGACACGGGCTTCTTCAGTGGAGGGGCTCTCTTCGTATATTTCCTTCAACCCCAATTTCGCAGCAGCCAAGTCACCGCGATCCCTTAAGATAAAGGCGCGATTGATTCGTGCTTCTAGTAGATTCTTATCCTTCGCGATTGCTCGATCGTAGAACTCAAGCGCAGGCGCGGAATCTCCCCGAGCTAGATTCATGAAACCAAGCGCGTTGATTATGATTGGGTTATCTAGAAGTTGCTTGCTCAGCCGACCCGAATACGACTGCGCCTTTGCAAACTGTTTACTCTTAGAGAGAAGTGCTATGAGGTTTCCAATTAGCCCAGGATCTCCAGATTTGAAGCCTGCCTCTGAAATGGCAATCGCCTTTTCGGCTTGACCTAGCTCGTAATAGCACTTGCTCAGCAGTTTCCTAACCCGAGTTGCATCCTGGCCGGTGGCGCGTGTAAGCAATGGGATGCCGCGTTCAAGCGCGCGTTTATAGTTCCCAGCGTTTGAATTATCAACGGCATCCTGAAGCTCTTGCCTAATATCGGCGGCGTCAGAGTTTGCATCCAATTTCGCGAGTTGGATCGAACGGCCATCGATTAATTGGACTGGCTTTAATGCCTCACTCTCGATCTTGCGGAGCGTGTCGATCAGAAGCTTTATCCCCGCCTGGTCCAGCTTCTGGCGTTCGATGTGAAGAGTGATCTTGCCGCTTCGTCTTCGTTTCTCGGAATCAGACTTCAACCAGCGCTGGACGGCCAGGGCCGCGAATTCCCAGTAAATGTTACGGGTGGAAGTTTCGACGGCGAAGATCACCGGAGTTCCATTAGATTTCTGGAAGAGGTTGATCGTCCTGCGGGTAAAATCCGAACATACAATTCGTTTGTCCTTATTGAGCCGTAGCTTGCCTTTACTTTTCAGTTGGAACGGGAAATCAAGGCAAGTGTGTTTCTGGTTCTGGAAGACGGCGACGGTCCCATCAAAACCAAAATCGTCTTTGATCTCCGTCGGCTTCCACCCCAGATCGGCTAAATAGCCGAGAAGAATAAAACGGCCCCGGGTATCGACATTTTGGCCCTTCGAGGATCTTGGCGTGTCATCCTCGTCTTCAGACCCCATTTGGAGTGCGGTCGGTGGTCTTTTGGTCGGCATATCTCAGGCAGAACAGCGCTTCCGGGACGATCTTTAGAACATCATACGTCGTACCCGTAATCTGTCAAGGTCCTGGCAAAGTGACAAGCTGACAAGATGGTAGCGAAGGTCGAGCGCACTGGGGATGAATCGTTTGGTGCGCGCTTTGGAGCAAGAAGCCCTTAACTATTGCCAACCAACAGCAAGAAGGGCGGAGTGCCTACCGTCGAAGAACGTCTAAATTGGAGGTGCGAGCGGGATTCGAACCCGCGAATAATGGTTTTGCAGACCATCCCCTTGGACCACTTGGGTATCGCACCGTCAAAGGCGATCAGCCATTATAGCCAAAAACCGCCTTATCCTGCCTGGCCGCGATTCGCGCGCGAACCTTTTCGCGACGACGTTGTATGAATGGTGCGACTCGCCCGCCGCAGGGCGGCGCATATTCGAAAGACTCAAGGAGATCAAAATGCAGAAGAACGCCCAATTGCTCGTCACGGCCCTCGGAATGGCCCTCGCCCTCCCGCTGGCCGCGCTCGCCCAGAACGGCGCCAACGCGCAGAACGCGCCTCAGGGCCAGCAGCCCGCCCAGCCCGTGGCGGCGGTTTCCGCCCCGGCTCCCGCTCTCCCGCCGGCCGCCGCCCTGCCCTCCAAGCAGATCATCCCGATTGCCCATCCGCGGCTCGACGCGATCCTCAAGAGCATCACCGAGGCGCGCGCCAAGATCGACGCCCAGATCCAGGCCAAGAACCTGAACGCCCAGGACGTCGCGCGGCTCAAGGCCAGGCTGGCCGAGGTCGAGAAGAGCACCCGCGCCGCCGCCAAGAACGGGGAGATCGACGAGAAGGAGTTCACCGAGGTCCGCCAACAGCTCATCGGCCTCTACGGCCAGTACAAGCTGTCCGTCGCCCTTTAAGCGAAGGACGAGGCAAGCCAGGCGCCCCGCCGCCCCGCGCGGCGGGGCGCCGTTCTTTTTGATCCCGGAGGCTAGGTCCGCCGGCGCTGCGCCTTGGTGAAGGCGACGTAGGGCGTCGCCAGGCTGATGATCGTCTGGAGGGCGATGGCGGCGGCGGCGATGGCCATCGACGCCTGGAGGGAGATCCCGGTCAGGAGAAAGCCGTAGGCGAAGGTCGACAGCATGGCCGCGATCACGCCCACGAAGGATTCGGCGGCGATGATCTTGTTCTGGTCCGGGCTGGAATAGCCGTCGAGCGTCTTTTGGTAGATGCCCGACTCCGTCAGCGAGCCGAAGGCGGTGACCAGCGACTGCAGGCCGTAGAGCATCAGGATGGCGACCATCGAGTGCGAGCGCATCATGAGCCAGAACAGCGGCGCCTCGACCACCGAGAGCGCGAAAAACGGCCCGAGCACGGATTCCTCGGTCATGAAGCCCAGCCGCGTCATCAGGCGCCGGGCGGGCTTCATGAGCGCGGCGCCGATGATGGCGCCGATGCTCGAAAGCACCACCATGAAGGAGAAGTAGCCCATCGGCGTGCTGGTCAGGCCGGTCAGAAACCACCCGAGGACGGGCAGCTGCAGGACGTGGCCGAGGGCGGCGTGGGAGCGGATGATCCTTTCGGCGTATTCGGGCAGGACGTTGAAGGTGAGGGGATCGGAGAAAAGGTCGCTGACGAGGGCTCCGAGGACCATCATGCGCAGGAACTTGCTGCGCCAGAAGAGCTTGACGCCGTCGCGCATCGAGCGCCAGAGGTCCTTGGCGTCGTCGCGAAGCTTCGGCCGCTGGGCGGCCGGCGGGCCGGTGGCGTCGGGGGCGAGTTTCGAGCTCCGCTGGCCCGCGAAGATGCGCACGCCCGCCCAGATCAGCCCGCAGAGCGCGACCGCGCCGGAGTAGATGGCGAAGATGACGCCGCTGCCCGAGCCGGACTTCTTGAAGATGTCCTTCATCATCGCCATGTGCCCGGCGAAGGCCGGGGCGATGATGGCCATCGCGTTGGGGATGAAGGAGTAGAGGATCGTGTTGGCCGTCGTGCGCTCGCCCTCGGAGACGCTCGGATCCCCCATCAGGCGCGCCTCCGCGGAGCCTTGCTTGGTGACGGTGATGCCCTGGAAGAAGGACTGCGCCGCGAAGACCACGGCCATCAGGCCGATGGCGACGGGCAGGCTGACGGCCCCCGAGCCGAAGAACAACAGCGGCACGGCGGCCAGGACGGCGGCGCGCACGAACATCGAGCGCGTCAGCCACGGCTGGGACTCCTCGCCGGACTTGCGCGAGATCAGCGGCGCCGTCAGGTAGCTGATCGCCTGCGCGCCCCAGTGGGCGATGCGCGTGATGCTGCGGTTGGTGCGGATCAGCGCGTTGACGGCTTGCGCGTTTTCCAGGCGGCGGTCGTGATGCTCGCGCAGGGAGTTCTTCGTCAGCGACGAGATCAAAAACGGCAGGCCCACCATGTAAAGCTCGAAGCCGAAATCGAAGACGGCGTAGCCGAGCGTATAGCGCCAGAACGAGCGGTTGCGCTGCGGATCGTTGAAGACCTTGAGGAAGCCGCGCTTGGGCGAGGCGGGCGGCTGGGCGCTATCGCCGCCGCGGGGCGCCGGCGGCAGGGAAGGCGGCTGGGAGGAGCCTTTGGCCTCGACCGGGGCATCCGCGGAGCCGTCGGCGGCGGCTTCGCGCTCGCCGGTGAGCGCGTCGAACTGCCGAGACGCCGCGGTCCGGGCGCCGCTCGCCGACGCCGAGGGCAGGCCCTCGACGGCCCTGGCCGCCCGAAGGGCGCGCGTTTCGACGTCTCGCGCGGCGGGCGCGGCGGCGGGAGGAGCCGCGGAAGCGGCGGAGAGGGCGGAGACGGCCGGGGCCTCGGCGGGGGCCGCGGCGCGCCGCGCGG
>DAIDHI010000071.1 GCA_027452025.1 Elusimicrobiota bacterium
GAACAGCTTCTCCGTCCACAGCTGCTTGTCCGAGGTCTGGAGCACGCCGTCGGTGCTGCCTTTCTCCTGCACGAAGCCGTTCATCTTGAACTGCCGGCCGTAGGCGTTGAGCACGGGGAAGGCGTAGTGGCACTGCGAGCACGACATCCCATACTTGCGCGCGAACGACGGCAGGGCTTGCGCTTGGCGCACTCCATCGGGCCTCACGGGGCAATAATGGAGCGCTTGATGCAGGGCCGGCGGCAGGATCCAGGCCGCGGCCAGGACGGCGGCGGCGCAGAGCAGCCGCATCGTCGTCTTGACGGCTTTGTGACGGGTCATTTGGGTTTTCATCTCTCCTTGTTTCGGTGGGTTGGATCCCGCATTTTGCTGACGCAACATTCAGGCCAACCCCTCATTGATTTCCGTTAGCCGGCGAGCCGGCCGGGGAGATGATGCGCGACTTGGATATGACGATGACATGACGGAAGTGAGACGCTCGATTGACGGAAGTCAGCCCGCGCGGGCGGCCCGTCCGCGGCTCACAAAGGCCCCGGCCGCCATGACGGTGAGCTCGACGAAGACGAAGCGCTCCAGCCACGGCGCGGCCTGCTGCATGAAGCCGTAGGAGTGCAGGCCGATGCCGAGCATGTTGACGCCGAACCAGGACAGGCTGGTCACGACGCCGCCGAAGACGGCCATGACGGCCAGGCCGTCCTCGCGCAGGTAGCCCCCCCAGCGCGCGTGCAAGACGACGGCGTCCCACAGCACGATGAGCAAGGCGCCGTTCTCCTTGGGATCCCAACCCCAGAAGCGTCCCCAGGACTGGTCGGCCCATATGCCGCCAAGCACCGTGCCGAGGAAGCTGAAGAACAGCGCCAGGCAGGTCACGCCGTAGATCATCGAGGAGAGCGAACGATCGGCCGGACGCTCGGGCTGCCAGAAGCGCCGCGCCACGTGGACGTGGGCCAGCGCCGCGGCCAAAAACATCGCCCCGTAGCCCAAAGTGATGGTCACCACGTGGGTGGTCAGCCAGAAGTTCGAGTCGAGCACGGCGCGCATCATCTCCATCGTGTCGCCCTGCGCGGCGAGGTGATGGGCGATGATCAGCGTGGAAAAGCCGACGACGCAGGCGCAGAGCAGGCCCAGGCCGTCTTGGAAGCGGCGCTCGAGCCACAGGCCGGCGGCCGCCGCCGTCCAGCCGACGAAGACCGCGGAGGAGTAGAGGTTGGTGACGGGCGGGCGGCCCTGCAGCGCCATGCGCGCGGCCAGCCCGGCCGTGTGGACGATCAGTCCGGCCGCGGCCGCGGCGAAGGCGGCGCGCCGCAGCTTTTCCCGTCCCGGCAGGCGCGACAAGAGCAGCAGCAGCAGCGCCGCCAAGTAGGCGATCATCCCGCGGGTGAACGGCTCGGCGCGGTCGAAGAGCGCCTCCCAAGCGGCGCGGCGATCGCCCGCGGGGTCGCGCGCGCGCGCGGCCTCGAGCGCCTTGGCGGCCGCGGCATTGAAGCGCGCGGCGTCGCCGGCGCGCCAAGCCAGGAGCAGCTCCACGTAAGCCGGAAGGTCTTCGGGCGCGACGCCCGCGGCCAGGCCTTGCGGGCTCTTGAGCTTCTGATAGAGCTCGACTCGCTCGACGAGATTGATCGCGGCGGAGTCGAAGTCGGAGCGGCGCGAGGGCTCGAGAGCCTGCGCGCGCTGGGCGTTGGCGACGACGTCCATCATCCCCGGGCCGAGTTCCTGGAGCGAAAAATATCTCCGGGAAGCCTGCGGCTTGCCCATCAGCCCGAGCAGGCCGGGGTCGTCGATGACGAAGAGCGGGCAGCGGTCGGCCTCCTCGGGCCTGGCCAAGGCGTCGAGCAGCCAGGGCACGGCCGAAAGAGTCCGTCCGGAGCAGGCGATCGTCTCCCGGCCGTGAAGCTCCAGCAGCGCGGCGCGCGCCACGGTCTCGACCGGCTTGAGCCGCCCCTCGTCGAGAACGGGCAGCCGGGCGAAAGCGCCCGCGTCGAAGCCGGCCGGCGAGGGCGCCGGCGCGGGAATGAGCAAGACGAGCGCGGCCAGAACGGAAAACAACTCAAGGCCTGACACCTTCGCCTTCACGCCAGGCCTCGCAGGCGGGTTGCGAAGTGCAGCAGCAGGCCCAAGCCGATGAGCGCGCAGGCGGCGTAGGGCAGCGTCCAGCCGGGGTTTTTGACGACCTGGAGGATGGACACGGCGCCGTCCTCGTCGAAGCTGGCCTGGTAGAAGGCGCGGCCGGCGTAGCGCAGGGGCCCGTTCATCGAGATGACGACCTCGCGCCGCTCTCCCGTGGCGGGATTGTCGAGGGACACGACGCTCGCGAACGTCTTGGGGATGTCGCTGCCCGGATAGGTCTGGTGGATGAACTTCTCCAGCGTCAGGGAATAGGGCAGACGGACGCGCCGCGGACGCAGTCCCACCTGCCACGGCCCGCCCTCGGCGGCGAGGCCGGCGGCCGGGCCTCCCGACTCGAGCGTCGCCTGCGCCAGGACGCGCGTCCCGGAGACGACGTCGATCTTCTCCCAAGGCCGCGCCGGCGCCGAGCCCTGCTCGGGATGAGTCCCCGAATCCGCGACGCGCAGCGCGAAGGGCCAGTTGGCTTGCGGGATCTCCCGCCCGGCGCGCAGGACGTAAAGCTCCGTGCCGTGCAGGCTCTCGGCGTAGGAAGCCGGCCGCCCCTCGCGCAGGACCAGCTGGGCCTCCTTCTGGAAGGCGGCCGAGACGAACTGGCCGGCGAAGAGCACGATCAGCCCGAGGTGCGTCAGCCAAAGGCCCGCCTTGCGCCGCGACAACTCCAGCCGGAAGGCTTGGCCGGAGATCAGATTGACCAGCAAGACGCCGCCCGTCAGGCCTCCGCCGGGCAGGACGGGCATGCCGCGCCAACGGAGGAAGGCGCTGTCGATGAAAAGCCGCACGGCGGCGTAATTGCCCAGCCACACCTGGGCCACCGTGCAGGCGGCCACCAGGACCATGAGCCAGGCCATGCAGGCGATGGCCACCGGCAGGGAACCCGCCGCCTTTCCAAGCCGGAACACCCGTTCCATGCCGAAACGTTTTGCAACGTTTTGGCCAGGCGACGCCTATCTCTGATGGGCCAGGTAGCGGGTCAGGTCCTCGATCTGCAGGCCGGTCAACTGGCCCTTGAAGCTCGGCATGATCGAGTCAGGCTTGGTGTTGGCCGGGTTCATGATGTAGTTCTTGATGAACCCGCGCTCGCGCGCCGCGCCGATATGAGACAAGTCCGGCCCGATGTCGGCGCCCTTGCCGTGCATCGTGTGGCAGACCTCGCAGTCCGCGGCGAAGAGCTTCGGCGCCTCCGGCGAGTAGGGACCTCCGGTGCCGAGCGACTGGACGTAGGCGGTCAGGTCGTCGATCTCCTCGGGCAGCAGGTTGAGCTTGGGCATCACCGAGCCGGGCGAGACGGCCTTGGGGTTGCGGAAGTGCGCCTTGAGCCAGTCGTCGGAACGCGTGCCCGCCACGGCGGCCAAGTCGGGTCCGACCTTGCCCCCCTTTCCGTTGATGCGGTGGCAGTAGGCGCAGTTGAGCTCGGAGAAGAGCCTCTTGCCCGCCATGACCTGGGGATTGCGCTCCTGGGTCGGATTGAGCAAGGGACTGCGCAGGCCGAAGAACGTCAGAGTCGCCACGCCCCCCGCGGCGAAAATCCCGAGGGCCGTCCAGAACGGGCGATTGAGGGGATGTCGAAGGGGCCCGGAGTCCATGAACGGCACTGCGATCAACAGGAGGATCGCCGCCCCCGGCAGCACGACGGCGGCCACGGACTCGAGGCTGCCCGGAAACGCCTTGAGCGCCTGGAACAGGAACAGGAAGTACCATTCCGGGCGGGGATTGTAGGTCGTGTCCGTGGGGTCGGCCAGCTCCTCGAGCTTGGCGCCGAAATGGATCGCCAGGTAGCTCAGGACGCCGAAGACGATCAAGGCGACCAGGGCGTCCTTGAAGACGGCGTAAGGAAAGAACGAGCGCCCCCGCTCCTTGGCCGCCTTGTAGCGCTTTTCGTAAGCCTCCTGCCAGGGCTTCACCGTCCGGGCTCCTTTTCGGCGTCGGCGTCGGCCGCGCGGGTCGGCGGCTCGGAAATACCGTGCCAGACCACCAAAAAGAGGTGGCCCATGATGAGAGCGCCGACGATCGCCGGCAGGACGAGCACGTGGAGGGCGTAGAAGCGCGTCATCGTCGCCGCGCCCATCTCCGGGCCTCCGCGAAAGATCTTCTTGAGATACGGGCCGATGAACGGCGTCTGGCCGGCGATGTTGGTACCGACCATGGTCGCCCAGTAAGCCTTCTGGTCCCACGGCAACAGATAGCCGGTAAAGCCAAAGCCGATCACGACGACCAGCAGCAGCACCCCGATCATCCACGTCCCTTCGCGGGGATACTTGTACGCGCCCATGAAGTAGGTCCGCAGCATGTGCAGGCCGACGAGCACGACCATCGCGCTGGCGCCCCAATGGTGAAGCCCCCGCAGATAGTGTCCCATCACCACGCTCGTGTTGATGTATCTGACCGAGTCGTAGGCGTGATCCGGCGAGGGCACGTAGTTCATCGCCAGCAGCGTGCCGGTCACGGCCTGAAGCACGAAGACGAACAAAGTCGCGCTGCCGAGCGTATACAGCCAGGAGACCCAGCCCTGGGCCTCGGGGACCTTGCGCGCGAACAGCGCGTCCCAGACCCGGTCCACACCCGTGCGCTCGTAAAGCCAGCCTCGCGGCCCGCCGTCGTTTGACGCGCTCATGCGATCGCCCTCTTGACCAGCGGCCGAATCAGCAGCCGCCCCTTTTCGACCTTGACGAAGTAGCGGTCCAGAGGCCTCGGCGGAGGCCCGGCGACGACCTGGCCTTGCTCGTTGAACACCCCGCCGTGGCAGGGACAGAGGAACTCTTTTTTGTCCGCGTCCCAGCGATACGGGCAGCCCAAGTGCGTGCAGCGCGGGTCGAAGGCCGTGAAGTCCGCGCCGTTGGAGGTCACCACCCAGGCGGAGGAACGCTGCTCGATGACGTCCCAGGCGTCTCGCCGGCGCTGCGTGAAGTCGACCTTGGTCGGCACCCCGTGCTTGATGGCGGAGGCGGGCCCGATGTCAACCCAGTCCTCGCTCTCCGACTTGAAGGCGGGCGAGGCGAAATAAGCCAGGCCCGTGGCGCCCACCACGGCGCCGATCGCCGCGACGATCCCGCCGGTGACGATGCCGAGGAAGGTCTTGCGGGAGACCTCGCCCGGGCGATCTTGCGCCACGGCGTTACCGTCCTTTCGAAGCCTTGGGGGCGCCCAGGGACTTGATGTAGGCCGCCAAGTCCGTCACCTGCTGCGCCTTGAGCTTTTCCTTGAAAGCCGGCATCTTCGTGCCGGGCTGGCCGTTCTCGATGATCTTGGCCACGTCCTCGGCGTTCATCTTCTGCGTCATCTCGCCCTTCAGGTTCATCTTGGCCAAGTCGGCGCGAAACAGGTGCGCCATGACGGCGCTGCCCTTGGCGTCCCGGCCGTGGCAAGTCGAGCATTTGGCCAGGAATATCTTGCGTCCCGCGGCCGCATCCGACTTGGCCGGCGCCGCGCTCGAGGCCCAAGATCCGACGGCCAGCAACGAAATCACGATGAGTTTCATGAAGTCTCCTTATTTAATCAGCGTCCTGGAATCAGATTGAAGCATTTGCGATGCCTCAAGTCATGACGAACCCGTGACGAGATTATGCGAGACTTCCGGGCCGAGTCGAACTGCGCAAAGACAGCCGGACGCCTGATAAATGTCAGTCCCCTCGGGGCTGGGGCTGCGGCACGGCCTGCGTCTGGTCGACGTAGGGCCGCACGTCCTTCTGCGCGCGCTCCTCTTGCTCTTGGGCGCGAGCCGCCTTGACGTCGGCGAACATCGTCTTCAGCCTCCGCGTCTGAGCCTCGAAGGCGGCCTTGCCCGCGATCTTGCGCACCCGCGAGTCGTAGACCAGGAAGCTCAGGATCGTCTTGGCCTGCGCGTCCGAGAAGTCCGCCCCGAGCTTGTTCTTGATGCGGGCGTGCATGCGCTTGATGAAGCGCTCCCAGTCGTAACGCGACGTCTCCGGCGCGCTGATCGGCCGCGCCAGCGTGTGGCACTTCGAGCACGTCCGGGCGAACACCTTGTAGTTGTCCTGCTGCGCCTTGGGATAGCCCGAGACATCGATCGTGTCCGGCCCCAAGTCGTAGTAAAACCGCGCCTGGAGCTGCTGCTGCGTGTACTTGCCCGCGGCCAACGCCGCCGTAGCCGCGAAAAGCACGGCCGCAGCCTTCATCCACGTTTTCATATCAGCGCCTCCTGGCGCGAAAGAGACTTTTCCAGCTGGCGGGCGCAGTCGCGCGCCGCCTCCGACGCGATCGTCTCGGCCGCCTCCTTGGCGAGGGCCTTGCGCGCCACGCTGTCGGCAACGACGGTCTTGAGGTCGTCGAGGTCGTAGACGAAGACACCGGACAGGGAAGCGCATTCGGGCGCCACGTTGCGCGGCAGCCCCAGATCGATGAGAAACAGCGCCTTGCCGCGGCCCGCGATGCGCTCGCGAAGCCAGTCCGGCCGCACCAAAGCCTCGGCGCATGAGGTGGAGAAGACGGCGACCTCCGCCCGGGAGAGGGCGAGAAGCCCCTCCTCGAAGCCCGCCGCTCGCCCACCCACCTTCTCGGCGAGCTCCCGGGCGCGCTCGAGCGTCCGGTTGGCGACGACGATGTCCTTGAAGTTCTTGGCGGCCAGATGGCGGCAGACGGCCTCGGCGGCTTGCCCGGCGCCGAAGACCACGACGCGGCCGCTGCCCCTCTCCCCGAAGATGCGCTGGGCGAGCAAGGCCGCCGCGCCGCCGATGGAGTGGATGCCGTTCTGGATGCCCGTCTTGGCGCGGGCCGCCTTGCCGGCCGCCACGGCGCTCTGGAAGACCCGGTTGAGCCAGGTCCCCGTGAATCCCGCGGCCAGAGCCGTCTGATAGGCCTTCTTGACCTGGCTCAGGATCTCCGACTCGCCGAGGATCCAGGAGTCGAGCCCGGCGGTCACCCGGAAGAGATGCGCGACGGCCTCCTGGCCTCGGCGCGAGGCCAGGCAGCCGGGCACGCCGGCGCCGAGCTTGCGCTCGAACCAGCCGCCGACCAGCGCCCGGCAGGGCTGGGGCATCGCGCTGCGCGCGTAGATCTCGAAGCGGCTGCACGTCGAAAGGACGGCGACCTCGTCCAAGGCGCACTCGCGCTTGAGCTCGGCGAGGACCTGGACCGGATCCTGAGCGCAGGCGGCCAGGCGCTCCCGGTATTGGATGGGGGCCGTCAGGTGGTCGATGCCGACTTGGAACAGGTCCTGCATCGACGAAATATTACGCAACGAAACGGCCGCGAGAGAAATCCGCACAGGGACGCCCCGACGCCACGGCGCCGGGCAGCTCCCGGCCCAGGTTGACGCACCAGTAGCGCGTGCCGCCGTACCAGCCCGCCTTGATTTTGCACCAGCGGCAGTCCAGGCACCGCGCCGGGGTCGCGGGGCGTCGATGGCTCATCACCCCGCGATCGCGCAACGGACCGGCCTGGCGCGCGGCCGGCCGCCGGAAGACGGCTGCGCGCTAGAAACCCACCTCGATTTGCAGCGTCGCCCTGTTGCCGGCGCCGGCGTAGGTGCCGTCGTAGCCGTTGGCCGCCAGCGACCCGCCCTGGTAGGCGCTCTTGGTGTCCACCGAATACTCGGCGAACGCCTTGAAGTTCGGCGCGAAGTAGTGCGCCAGGTGGAACGTCACGTAGTTGAACTGCTGCTGCCCGTTGAAGGTCGAGTACCAGTTCTCGCGCACCAACGGCATCAGGAAAGGATAATCCTGGCCGGGCCGA
>DAIDHI010000072.1 GCA_027452025.1 Elusimicrobiota bacterium
CGGGCTGGGTCAGGGTGGCGTCGGCGCCGCCTCCGGGGCCGCTGACGGCGTGGAGGTCGATGCTGTGCGCCATCGTCTCGGACTCGGGGTTTTTGAGATGGATCTCGATGGTGTCTCCGACCCGGACGCGGATGAAGGGGCCCGGAACGTGGCCGTTGAAGGTCCAGAAGTGGTACTGCGTCGGGGCCTCCAGGCCGTCCATGAGCGTGCCGTCTTTCATCTGAGCCTCCAGATTGATGACGACGACGGCGGGCGTCCTTCGGGTGATCGGCGGCGGGACGTTCGGCGCGTAGGCCAGCTGCGCCGTCTCCACGGGTTCCCCGGCCTTCGCGCGGGATAAGCCGAAAACGACCAGGGCCGCCGGCAAGGCCAGCAGCCAGATTTTGCGTTTCATCGGGTACCTCCGGTTCTTTTGACGACCATGTCGGAAAGGGTCAGGCGCGCCAGAGCCTCGTGCACCAGGCGATCGGCCCGCGACGCGGCCGAGTGCAGGCGGCAGGGCCGCCGCGGCGAGCAGGGCCGGTCCTGCGCCAGACACATGGGAGGCCGCCCGCCGTGGTCCTGGAGCGCCGCGGCCACGGCGGCCAGCGTGATGCGCCCGGCCGGTCGGGCGAGCCGATAGCCCCCTCCCGGGCCCCGGCGCGCCGAGAGCAGCCCTCGCCGGGCGAGCTGTTGGAAGCACTTGGAAAGGCTCGCCGCAGGCAATTCGAGGCGGCGGGCCAGGGCGGAGGTCTCGATGAAAGCGCCCGGCCGTGCCGCCAGCGCGGCCAGCGAGCGGATCGCCAGCCTCACCGGAGCGGCGAGGTGGACGATGCGGAAATCAGGAGCCGGTATTCCGGATTCGACGGTCATGCCTTGCGCTGTTGCAACAAAACGGCCGAAAGGCTAGGGCCTCTTGGGCGCAGCTCCCCCCGCCGTCTAGGCCGCCTGGAGGCGTTCGATCGCCTCGCCGCAGAACGCGATGAGCAGGGTCGTGGCCGCCGCCGCGATTTAGACGACCACCGTCAGGAAGATCGCCAGGGTCGAGGCGGCCGCTTGGGCGGACGTGCGCATCGCGGAGTGCATGCCCGCACGTTATGAAAGGAAGGGCTGCCAGCGCCTATTGCGGCCTCGTCACGAACGGCCATCGGCGGCTCGAATTTCATAGAATCGGCCCGTGAGATCGGAGCGAGAGCTCATCGAACGCAGCCGAAGCGGCGACGCCGAGGCCTTCGGGCGGCTGGTGCGCAAGTACGAGGACCGCATCTACCGCCTGGCCAGGAGCGTCTGCGCCGGCCTGCCTTCCGAGGCGGACGACGTCTACCAAGAGACGTTCCTGACCGCCTTCAAGAAGCTCAAGGGCTTCCGCCAGGAGGCCGACCTGGGCACGTGGCTCTATCGCATCGCGGCCAACCTTTGCTTCATGAAGCATCGCCGCAAGAAAAGAGAGCCCTTCGTTCCCCTCCTCGACCGCCCGCACGACCATGAGGACGACGCCCCGGCGCACCAATTCCCGGACTGGGAGCCGACGCCGGAGGAGGCCGCGGGCAAGAAGGAGCTCACCCAGCAGGTGGGCCGCGCCCTCGCGGCGCTGCCGGTGGATTACCGGCTGGTCGTGACGCTGCGCGACGTCGAGGGGCTCTCCAACGAGGAG
Organism: Elusimicrobiota bacterium; assembly: GCA_027452025.1. GTDB lineage: Bacteria > Elusimicrobiota > Elusimicrobia > UBA1565 > UBA9628 > DAIDHI01. The sequence continues at coordinate 1,634 of DAIDHI010000072.1, forward strand.
ACCGGGCGCATCCTCAAGCTCGGCGTGGCGGCGGTGAAGTCGCGGCTGCACCGCGGGCGGCTCTTCCTGCGCCAGGAGTTCGAGCGCTCCTTCGCG
>DAIDHI010000073.1 GCA_027452025.1 Elusimicrobiota bacterium
TCGGCCCGGCCAGGATTATCCTTTCCTGATGCCGTTGGTGCGCGAGAACTGGTACTCGACCTTCAACGGGCAGCAGCAGTTCAACTACGTGACGTTCCACCTGGCGCACTACTTCGCGCCGAACTTCAAGGCGTTCGCCGAATACTCGGTGGACACCAAGAGCGCCTACCAGGGCGGGTCGCTGGCGGCCAACGGCTACGACGGCACCTACGCCGGCGCCGGCAACCGGGCGACCTTCCAGCTCGAGGTGGGCTTTTAACCGGGTCTCGTAGACCCAGGAGGACACATGGATCGCAAATGGACTCTTGCGGCGGCGGCGGTGGCGGCTCTCTTCGTCTCTCCGCTCCAAGCCCAGGACAATCCCGCGAAGGCGGACGACGGCATGCCGGCGGCGCTGACGCAGGATGAGCTCAATAAGATCGACCAGGGGCCCGACACCATCGACGTGTCGCAGTATCCCAAGGAGCAGCAGGCCAATTACGAGCTCTTTGCGGCCAAGTGCTCCAGGTGTCACACGCTGGCGCGGCCGATCAACGCGCCTTTCGCCCTGCCGCAAGAGTGGAAGGCCTACGTGACGAAGATGAGCCACAAGCCCCGGTCGGGCATCGACGAGGACTCGGCCAAGAAGATCATCGACTTCCTGACCTACGACTCCTCGGTGCGCAAGAAGGACTTGATCGAGGCCAAGCTCAAGGCTCAGAAGCCGGCGCAGGCCGCGCCGGCCAAGGCGGACCAGTCCGCAGCCAAGTCGGGTTCGGACGCTCCCGCCAAGGCGCAGTAATGAATCCGGGGGCCTGCCGCCGGGGACTCGCAATGAAAACCCTCCTTATTGCGGGTATCCTGGCGGCCGGCCCCCTCGTTTTGTCCGCGGCGGCCCAGCCGAAGTCCGTCACGCCCTTCCAGCAGCACGCGGCGCTCTTCTTGATGAAGTGCGCCAAGTGCCACACGATCGGCGGGGGACGGCGCGTCGGGCCGGACCTGCGCGGCGCCGTCGACCGGCACCCGCACGATTGGCTCATCGGCTTCATCATGGATCCGGATAAGTATCTGGATTCCGATCCGGTGGCCAAGAGCCTGCTCGCCGACAACGACGGCGTGCGCATGGAGAACACTCATCTCACGCGCGAGCAGGTGGAGGGGCTGCTGCAGTTCATCAAGGCCGCCTCCGACGCCCCGCTGCCGGCTCCGCGGACGCAGTCGGAAGCGCCTACGGAGGCCCTGGCCTTCAAGGTGCGCATGCCCAATGAAGGCATGCACCCGTCGATCCCGGGGATCGTCGTCCTGCTGCTCATCCTGGCGCTGGCCGCGTTCCTGTGGCAGGTGGGCGAGCGTCGGGGCTCGGCCGTGGCGGTGGTCCTGGCCCTGGCCGCTGCCTACTGGAGCTTCGGCGGGCGGCGCTATTACCACCTGCTCGGCAACGAGCAAGGCTACTCGCCGCGGCAGCCGATCGCTTTCTCCCATGCCCTGCACGCGGGGACGCTGCAGATCTCCTGCCTCTATTGCCATTCCGGAGCCCAGCGCAGCGACGTGGCCGGCGTGCCGGCCTTGAACGTCTGCATGAACTGCCACCGCTCCGTCCATCAGCTGGCCGGGGAAAGCGGGACCTCGCCGGAGATCGCCAAGGTCCTGGCGGCGTGGGACGGCCGCGACGGCCCCAAGGCGCGCACGATCCCCTGGGTGCGGGTCCATCACCTGCCCGATTTCGTCCACTTCAGCCACCGCGTCCACGTCGCCAACAACATCCAATGCCAGGAGTGCCATGGGCCCGTGCAGAAAATGACCCAAATGCGGCAGGCCGCGTCGCTGTCGATGGGCTGGTGCATCGACTGCCATCGCGAGGGCCCGGGCGCGGCGCCCGCGCATTGGAAGCGGGTCGGAGGGCCGCTGGACTGCTCGGCCTGCCATTGGTGAGGTGAGGATATGACCGAAGAAGAGCGGCGCCGGTTCGAGGAACAGGACCTCAAGGAGAGCGTCAGCCGCCGCGATTTTCTCAAGATCGTCGCCGCAAGCTTCGCCGCCCTGGCCACGGCCGGCTGCAAGCTGCGCCCGCCCAAGGAGAAGATCCTGCCTTACGTCGAGCAGCCCGAGGACGCCCAGCCGGGCCTGGCGCGGTGGTACGCCTCGACTTGCGGCGGCTGCTCCGCGGCCTGCGGCGCGCTGGTCAAGAGCCGCGACGGCCGTCCCATCAAGATGGAGGGCAATCCCGAGCACCCGCTCTCGCGCGGCGGCCTCTGCGCCCGCGGCCAGGCCACGATCCTGGACCTCTACGACGGCCAGCGGCTGATGCACCCGCTTTCCGGCGGCGTGCAGGCGTCCTGGACCGCGCTCGACGCCGAAGTCGAGCGCGGGCTTGCCGAGGCCGCTCGCGCGGGCAAGAAGGTTCGCGTGCTGACCGAGACCGTGGTCAGCCCCTCGCTCCAGGCCGCCATCGACGCTTTCTGCCGCCGCCACGGCGCCGAGCACGTGGTCTATGACTCGATGTCTTGCGCGGCGATCATCGAGGCCCACGGGCGCACGCACGGCACCGCTGTGCTGCCGCACTACCACTTCGACCGGGCGCGAGCCATCGTCTCTTTCGACGCGGACTTCCTGGGCACCTGGATCTCCCCGGTGGAATACACGAAGGCCTGGACGTCCAACCGGGTGCCCGACCGCGACGGGCTGATGTCGTGGCACGCCCAGTTCGAGCCGCGCCTGTCGGTGACCGGCGCCAACGCCGATCTGCGCGCCGCGCTCAAGCCCTCGGAGCAGGCGGCCGCGATCCTCGCTCTCGGGCGCCTGATCGCCCGCGAGAGAGGCTGGAAGGGCGAGATGCCGCCGGTTTTGCCCCACTCCCTCGACGAGTCGCTGCTCAAGCGGGCCGCCGACAAGCTCCTGGCCGCGCCGCGCCGCAGCCTCGTCGTCTGCGGGTCTCAGGACCCGGCCGCGCAGGTGGCCGTCAACTGGATCAACGATTTGCTCGGCAACTACAACCAGACCATGGACGTCTGCTGCCCGTCGTTCCAGCGCCAGGGCCGCTCGGGCGCCCTGGAGGGCCTCGTCCGAGAGATGGAGCGCGGCGAGGTGGGCGCGCTGGTCGTCGCCGGCGTCAATCCCGCCTACGACAACGAGCTCGCCGGGCGCTTTTCGAACGCGATGAAGAAAGTGAAGTTTTCCGCGGCCGTCAGCGAGCGGCAGGACGAAACGGCGTCCTTGTGCGCCGTCACGGCGGCGGCGTCGCACGCCTTGGAATCGTGGGGCGACGCCCGGCCGTCCATGGGCGTGGAGAGCCTCTTTCAGCCCCTCGTTTCCCCGTTTTTCGACACCCGCCCGGCGCTGGAGAGCTTCCTTGCCTGGGCGGGCCGCCCGGCCTCGGCCTACGACTTCGTCAAGGCGCGCTGGCAGCGGGAGATCTTCCCGCAGCGCAAGGAGTTCGCCACGTTCCAGGCCTTCTGGGACGAGTCCGTGCGCCGCGGGGCCTGGCCGACGGGCCTCGTCGAAAAGCCCAAGCCCGCCTTCAAGGCCGACTCCCTGAAGGGCTTCTCCGCCTCTCCCAAGCCCTCGGCCGGAGCGCTCGAGTTCGTCGCCTACCCGAGCGTGGCGCTCTTCGACGGGCGCCAGGCCAACAACCCGTGGCTTCAGGAGCTGCCCGACCCCGTCACCAAGGTCAGCTGGGGCAACTACGCCTGCTTTTCTCCCGCCGACGCCAAGAGGCTGGGCTTGGAAGACGGGCGGATGGTGTCTCTCTCCGGCCCGGCCGGCACGGCCGAACTGCCGGCCTGCGTGCAGCCGGGACAGGCGGAGGGAACGGTTTCCGTGCCGCTGGGCTACGGGCGCACGAAGGCCGGTCCCATCGCGGCGAACTACCCGCTGGTCAAGTTCCTGCCCATCGAGCGCGACCGGCCCGGAGGCGTCGACGTCTATCCGCTTTCCGCGCAGCCCGCGGTCTCCGTCGCCGTCCTTTCCGGCTCCTCGGAGCTGGCGAAGACCCAGACCTACGATTCGATGACCGTGCCTTTCACGGGTCAGACCCGCGACGTGGCGCGCGACACCACCCTGTCCGCCTACCTGACGCAGGCTACGGCCGGCAATTCCGCCGAGGAAGCGGCGTCGAGCAACGGGCTGTGGCCGCGCCATAAATACGAGGGCCACAAGTGGGGGCTTGCCGTCAACCTTTCGGCCTGCACCGGCTGCGCGGGCTGCGTCGTCGCCTGCCAGGCGGAGAACAACGTTCCCGTCGTCGGCAAGGCCGAGGTGCGCAAGCGCCGCGAGATGCACTGGATCCGCATCGACCGCTATTTCAAGGAAACCGACGGCCCGACCGGCCCCGAGGTGTCCTTCCAACCGCTGATGTGCCAGCAATGCGACAACGCCCCCTGCGAGACGGTCTGCCCCGTCCTGGCCACGTCGCACTCCTCCGAAGGCCTCAACATGCAGGTCTACAATCGCTGCGTGGGAACGCGTTATTGCGCCAACAACTGTCCCTATAAGGTCCGCCGCTTCAACTGGTTCGATTACGCCCATCAGGACCTGCTGCAGAACATGGCCCTCAACCCCGACGTCACCGTGCGCACGCGCGGCGTGATGGAGAAGTGCTCCTTCTGCGTGCAGCGCATCTACGCGGCCAAGTTCCAGGCGCGCGAGGACAACCGCCGGCTCAAGGAAGGCGACGTCGTCCCGGCCTGCGCCCAGAGCTGCCCGGCCGACGCCATCGTCTTCGGCGACCTCAACGACCCGCAAAGCCGCGTCTCGAAGCTCGCCCGCGACGAGCACAGCTACCGCGTGCTCAGCGAACTCGGCGTCGGCCCGTCGGTGTTCTATCAAGTCAAAGTGCGCAACAAAGACGAGGAGAAAGCCTGATGTCCTCCACGCTATCGCCGCTGCGGGTCCCGCTCATAGACGGGGGCAAGGACTGCTCGCGCGTCACCGCCGACGTCTGCGCGCCGCTGGAGCGGCGTCCGACCAGGCTGTGGTACTGGGCCTTCGCGGCCGCGGTGGCCGTCCTGACCGTGGGCTTGGTGTGCATCGTCGACGAGATATGGACCGGCATCGGCACCTGGGGTCTCAATAAGTCGGTCGGGTGGTCCTTCGACATCACGAACTTCGTGTTCTGGGTGGGCATCGGCCATGCCGGCACGCTCATCTCGGCCATCCTGTTTTTGTTCCGGCAGCGCTGGCGCACGTCCGTCAACCGTTCGGCCGAGGCCATGACCATCTTCGCCGTGATGTGCGCAGGCCTGTTCCCGCTCATCCACATGGGGCGCCCGTGGCTGGCTTATTGGGTGTTCCCATATCCTAATCCGATGGGCCCGCTGTGGGTCAACTTCCGCTCGCCGCTGCTCTGGGATGTTTTCGCGATCAGCACCTACTTCACGATTTCCCTGACGTTCTGGTACATGGGCCTGCTGCCGGACCTGGCGCTGGTCGCCCAGCGGGCGCAGGGGCTGCGCCGCAGAATCTTCTCCTGGTTCAGCCTCGGTTGGGACGGCTCCCAGAGGACGTGGGTCCACTACGAGACGCTCTATCTGCTGCTCGCGGGCCTGGCCACGCCGCTGGTCTTCTCGGTGCACACGATCGTGAGCTTCGACTTCGCCACCTCGGTGCTTCCCGGCTGGCACGCGACGATCTTTCCGCCCTACTTCGTCTGCGGCGCCATCTTCTCGGGCTTCGCGATGGTCCTGACCTTGATGATCATCGCCCGCAAGGTCATGAACTTCGAGGATTACATCACGATCCGCCACATCGACGCGATGTGCAAGGTCGTCCTGCTG
>DAIDHI010000074.1 GCA_027452025.1 Elusimicrobiota bacterium
GAAAAACGCGAATATAGGGAACGCTAGATAGAAAATCATCTCTAATCGAAGCGTCCAGACCACATCCGCGCAATTCAGCCTCGTGTTTGGAGCGTTATTTATATTGGGAAAGTTGTTCGGAATGCCCACCAATACCCAGTCCAGCAATTGCTTCAAGAGTTGCCCGAAAGAAACCTGCAATGCGAATCGCGAAGACCATGCGCAAAGCGCGACAAGGATTAACACAAGGAGGTAATAGGCCGGCAATATTCTGCGGAGTCGGGCCACGAGGAATTTTTTTATGTTTGGAATTCCCCCTGCCGCCAATGCTTTGCCCCAAAACAGGTAACCGCTCAGCATGAAAAACAAGGTTACGGGTATCGGGCCAATCGCCGCGTAGAAGGATGACGGCGGCGGCTCCCACCGGCCGTTCTTGTAAAAGAAATACGTAGTACACGCATGATGGAACAGCACGCTTATAGCGAGGATGCCCCGGAGAGACTCAAGCGGAAGGTTGAAAGCGCGCGCGGCATTGGGCTGTTTGAGCATGGCGCTGCTTTCGCCGTTATGGAATTCCCAATCCAGGGCGCGCTTGGCCCAGGGCGCAAGCGCTTGGCCCAAGATCAAAAATATCGCCATCCAAAAGAAATAGGGCCAAATACTCGTGATGGTCATATCGCGAAAGGCGAGTATTCTACTTCTCGGCGCGTCCGCACGCCGACAAGCCTAGGACTGATTTGGAATCCTGGCGTCGTTTGACGGTTGAAACGCCTAGGGCTTCCCTGGACGCAACGGCAGAGGCAGCGAACTGGGCTTTTCCTGCGGCAGCGCGGGCTCATCTTCGTCCATCTGCCCGTGACGAACCTTTTCAATCTTGGCGATCGCCGAATCCAGCTGCTTGAAGCTCTTGCCGCTGATGTCGTGGTAGAGGTCCTCAAGCTTGGCGAGCTTGTCGCCCAGGTCGGCGAACCGGTCCTTGAAGCGCTCGTAGGCGGCCGAGAAAGTCGAGATGAGCTTCAAGACCTCCTGCGTCGCCTGGGCGAAATGAAAGTTGTCGAAGGACTGCCGGATGACGGCCAGCACGGCGTAAAGCGTGAAGGGCGAGCACAGGACGACCTTCTGGGCCAGCGCCTCGTCGATCAAGCCCGGGCAGGACTCGTGCACGAAGCCGTAGACCTGCTCGTTGGGGATGAAGAGCAGGACGTAATCCAGGGTCTGCTCGTTGGGGTTGATGTAGTCGCGCTTCTGGATTTCCTTGATGCGCGCCTTCACGTCCTTTAAAAACTCGTTCTTAAAGCGCGCGCGCTCCTCGTCGGCCTGGGCGTTGACCATGCGCAGGTAGTTGTCCAGCGGAAACTTCACATCCATGTGCAGCTTGTGGTCGTCGGGAAGCAGGAAGGTGAAGTCCGGCCGGGTGGCGACGGTGTCCTGGACGCGGTTTTTGAGGTACTGGACGTTCTCCTGCAGGCCGCTGGCGCGCAGGATGTCGTCGGCCATGCGCTCGCCCCATTGGCCGCGGGCGCGGGAATTGTCTAGCAGGGCGCGCAGGCTTTCCGTGCTTTGCGCGAGCCTGCCCGTCGTCTCCGCGGCGTCCTTGAGGGTTTTCTCCAGCGAGCCGTATTTCTCGCGCCGCTCGCCTTCGAACGACTTCATGAGCTGCTCGTAGATCTTGAGCTGCTCCGAGAGCTTGCCCACGGCGTTCTCGACGGAACGGCGGCGCTCGTCGAGCTCGGCTTGCTGGCGCACCCGCTCGGTCTCGAACTTCTGCTCGGCGAGCTCGAGCAGGCCGCGCAGCTCCTCCTTGTCGCGCAGGCGGCGGGCCTCCTCGTTCTTGCGCGCCGAGAAGAATACGAGATAGAAGGCGGCCCCGGAGATGAGGGCGCCGGAGGCGACGGCGAGCAGGATGGCGAAGGCCGCGCTCACCGCTTCTCCTTGAGCAGGGCCTTCAAGGAGTCGAAGGTGAGCGTCTGCGCCTTGCAGGTGCGCCCCGTCTCAAGGTAGAGCTTGAGCTTGGAGAGGCAATCCTCCCAGCCCTCGGCGCAGCCCTGGTAGTACTTGTCGGCCGAGGCGCTCGCCGGAAAGCCTCCGTGGAGAAGGGTCACCTCGCTGCCGCGCCCGGCGGGCTGGATGAAGAAGCTCGAAAGCGGCGGGTAGAGCCGCTGGCGCGGCTTCCACATCCACGCCACCTTGCGGCCGGGCTCGAGGTCGACGAAGAAGCCCTCGGCGTCGCCCAGCGCGACGGCGCGCGGGAAGCACCCGTCCTTGCCTCCGGGCTGATGACGGCGAAGCTTGGGCCAGACCATGCGGAAGCGTCCGGAATTGCGCGCGTCGGTCTCGGCGCCCTGCAGCCACCAGCGGCACAGCTCCGTGGCCGAGGTCAGGGCCTTATAGACATGCTCCGGCTTGGCCTTGATCTTCAGGGTGAAGCGAAGATCGCGGGTCCTGGCCTTCGGGCGAACGGCAGGGGCGTCGACGGAGGAGCGGAGGGACATGGGCGTGGAGGAAAAAATGAGTGTAGCAGACTTGGGTCGAATCGGCTAGGGGGCTCCCCGAGCGGCCCACGGATTGGGGGTTGACGACGCAACAGCCGTCGCAGGGCCTCCCGGCCCGTCGGAGAGAGGCGTAAAGGTGTTGACGAGCTCGTTGAAGCGGCGCTCGTAAAACTTGTAGCCGCCGCGCGTGGCGGGATAGATCAGCACGTAGAAGCCGCGCTTCAGGGGCACCACCACGTACGCGTGCTGGCGAAGATTGACGAGACGTCCCGTTTGCCGGTCCTGCTCCGTGCCCCAGTGCGTTCCGAAAGGCACCGGAGCGGGCGACAAGACGACGAAATACTGGGCCGTGAGCCCGCCGGACAAGACGACCTCGTGCACGGGCTGGATCATGGTGGACTGCGGCCCGTAGACTTGCGACAGCATCTGGGAGATGAAGTCCTGGGCGCTGGAATAGACTTCCACGGAGCCGTCGCGCAAGCGGTGCGGCCGGGAATACTCGTACCAGCGCACCCGGAAGCTCGGCACGCCGAGATAAAAATCGGGGTCGAAGGCGCCCAGAAAATCGGTGCCCGCGAAATGATCGCCTTCCCGGTCGGTGATCACGTTCCAGCCCCAGGGCACGCGGCAGCGCCAATCCTTCCAAATCGAGGTGTATTCGACGTATTTAGGCGGGCTGCAGGCGAGCAAGACCGCCGGAAGCAGGACGGCGAGGCAGGCACGTCTCATCCGCTGGGAGTATAACAGACGGCTCGGACGCTGTCTAGTCGGCCAGGGAGGCGACGGAGCCCCAGGAGAGCTTCAGCCGCGGGCGGATGGCCTCCACGAGCGGGCCGTCGCCCCGGCGCTCGGCCAGGAGCAGCGCATGGAAGTAGCAGCGCTGCGCCAGGACCGGGTCCGAAGCCGCCTGCGCCGCGGAGCCGAGCCCCGCAAGGAGCTCGGGGTCGCGCCAAACCGCGGGGTCTCGGGCGGCCATGTCCAGGAGGCGGCGGCCTTCCAAGCCCTCCCCGGCGCGCGACAACGCGTAGGACTTCCAGATGACGGGCTGCAGGGCTTGCGGGGCCGCCAGGATCCAGTCGTCGAGCTCCCGCATGAGGCGCGGCCGCCGGGCCGCGTCAGCCAGCAGCCCGTCGAGCGACTCCGGCCACAAGCGGTTGGGGCAAAGCAGCGCGGGCGGGCCCGCCAGGCGCCCGTCGGCGCCGGACCGGTTGAGGTAGACCAGCGCCGCGTCGTCGGCGTAGGCCAGGAACCAGCCGCGGTCCCCGTCGAGGATGCGCGCCGGGTAGGCCGCCCGGCGGTTCAAGACGACGGCGTAGTCGAAGCGGTAGACCCGAGAGAGCTCGTCGAAAAGCTCGGGCCAGCGGGCCGCGGCGCTCATGAAAGAGGGGCCGTAGAGCGCGCTGCGCTCGTCGACGAACACCGGCCGGTCGCTGAGGCCGATGAGCGCGGCGCCGGCGCCGGCCTCGTTGAACATGCGCCCGGTCACGCCGTGCGCCTTGACGTAGCCCATGGCGCCGGCCAAGCCGGGGCCCGAGCCGTAGCCCTTGGCCGAGGCCAGGGGGTAGAAAGCGAAGAGCCAATGGAAGCCGATCAGCAGCCCCATCCCCATGGCCCAGGCTCCCACGTGCGCGGGCCGGTCGTCGATGGGAGGCAGGTAGTGCCCGAGCGCCAGGCTGATGGTGGGGCAGCAGGCCAGGATCGAAAGCGGGCGCAGCTGCGGGACGACCAGTCCCAACGCCAGAAGCGACGCCGTCGTCATCGACAGGAAGAATTCCTGCTGAAGGCAGGTCGCGCAGGCCGCGGCGCCGGCGAGCGCGAAGAGCGTGTAAAGGTTGAACCAGGGGGAGATCGGCCGCCAAGCGGCGGAGGAGGCCTCCAGTCCCGTGAACATGTCCCGGATCGCCGCGGCTCCGTGGGGGTTGCACAGCAGGGCCGCGCAAGCCACGGCCAGAAGGCCGGCGTAATAGAGACGCTCGCGCGAGGCGGTTCGCAGCGAAGCCTTGAAGACCTTGAGTGCGATGAGCCAGACGCCGAGGATCGCCGTGGTGCCGTGGAGATTGGCCCAGAGAAGCTCCAGGGCGGCGACGTTGACGACCATGGTCCAATGGAAAAGCCTGCGGGGACGCAGCGCGCGGATCATCAGCGCCAGGAGGAGGAAGTCGAAGACCCCCGGCATCTCGGTAAAGCCCGCCCAAGCGGAGACGGCGCCAAGACCCAGGACCGACGCCGCGGTCAGAGGGCTCGCCGGATTGAGAGGCAGCAGCAGCGCGAAGCCGGCGGCCAAGGCCAAGGACTTGAGGAGGATCAGTCCCGGCGGCCCGAAGACCTGGTGGACCCGGAAGAACAGCACGTCGGCCAGCCAGGAGTCCGTCGTCCAAGGCCGGCCGGCCACGGTGTAGGAGAAGGAATCGACGATCGGGATGCGCCGCGTCGCCAGGATCCGGGCTCCCGTCTTGATATGGATCCACGTGCCCGGCTCGTGGACCGACAGCAGGCCCAGCGCGAGGACAGCCGCGAACAGGAGAGCGGACAGCGGCCAATGCGGATAATGGGGCTTGTCGTGCGGATGCGCGCGAGTCGCGGCGGAGACGCGGGGTTTGGCCACGGTCGGATTTTACTATACAATGCGGAAGGTCCAAGGTCCGAAATGATTAACGCGCGCCGACTCCTCGCCTGCGCGGCCGGCTATCTTCTCTGCGTGGCCGTCCTCCACGGGAGCGTCCTCGCTCACCTCGGGACCCGAGTGCTGGGCGGAGCCTTCGTCGGAGGCATCTTCGTCTGGGAAACCTCCTGGTTCTCGCACTGCTTGCGCGCTTCGGTCAACCCGTTCTTCACGCGCCAGCTGATGTATCCGATGGGCGTGCCCGTCGTCGTCGAGTCGCCCTGGAACGCCCTGCTCGGAGTGCTGCTGTCCTTCTGGACCGGGCCGTATCGAGCCGTCAACGTGCTGTTTTTGGGCAACTACGTGCTCTCCGGCGTCGCCATGGCGGCTCTGGCGCTCGAGCTGACCGACGACGGCGCCGCCTCCTTCGTGGCCGGCTTCTTCTTCATGTTCTGCCAGTACGCGCTCGCCGAGCACATCCTCGGCCACCTGCACGAGTCGACCATCTATCCGCTGCCGCTTCTTTTCCTCGGCGTCCTGCGGCTGTTCAAAGGGCGGCGCGGAAGCTGGGTCCTCGTCACCGCGGGGCTGGCGCTGACCTGCTTGAGCTCCGCGTATCTGATGCTCGAGGGCGTCCTGATCGGCCTGCCGGTCTTCCTGTTCTTGGCGCGCCGCGAGCTCGCCGGCCCCCGCTGGGGCGTCGCGTGGCGGCAAATGGCGGCCAGCGCCGCCGCCGTCGCGGCCCTGACCGCGTTCGCCTACCTGCCGGTCTGGCTGCGCCGCCGCGACTTCGTAGGCGGCGACGGCTTTTTCTCGCTGAGCGTGCTGTCGTTCTTCGACTTCCCCGCCTGGCACCCGTCTCCGTGGATCCAGGCGCTGCGTTTGCACACCGCCGGCCTCGTCAATCCCGCGGCCATCGATCCCGCCCGCCCGGACCGCACGGATTTCGCTTTCCGCTCCCAGCCCGAGAACCTTCTCGGCTTCTTCGGCTTGACGCTGCCCGCGCTGCTGGCCGTCGGCTGGAAGCGCGGCGCCCTGCGCCGGCGCGGCCCTTGGCTGGGACTGGCCGCCGCGGGCGCCGTCCTGGCTCTCGGGCCGCGGCTGCAGTGGGCCTACGCCGGCGGCCGCCTGCCGCTGCCCTACGCCCTCCTCGAGCTCGCAGGCCCTCTGCGCGCCTTCCGAGCGCCGGCCCGCATGATCGTCCTGTCCTGGGTCGGGCTTTGCGCGCTCGCCGGCTGCTCCTTCGCGGCCTGGACGCGGGACTGGAAGCCGGGGACGCGCGCGGCGTGCGCCGCCGCGGTGCTGCTATCGTTCTCCTGGGAGATGGGCCTTTCCGTCCTCGGCCGCCAATGCGCCGCCGCCGAACCCTCCGGGGTCTTCGCCCGCCTGCGTCAAGACCCCGCCCCGGGAGCCGTGCTCGAGCTGCCCGTCTCCATCTCCGGCAGCGGGGAGGTGTCCGTCAACAGCGAAGCCTTCATGCTGCGCGAGCCCCTTTACGGGCGGCCTCTCGTCGTCGGTCGGCCGGTGCGCTACACCGACGACTCGCTGGACTTCTGCATGACCAAGCCGCTGGCCTTCGAGCTGACGCACCCCCCGGCGCTGGAAGCGCTCTACGCCGCAAAGCCCTCCCCCGCCCGCCTGCGCGCCCTGGCGCGCGCGGGCCGCGCGGCCTTCGCCAAGGCGGGCGTGCGCTTCGTGCTGCTCCACACGAGGGACGGCTTCATTTCCGCCCTGGACCGGCGGCTCGACTCAGAGCTCCTGAGGGCGTCGCTGGGCGCCCCCGTCGAGGCCGACCCCGACGGCTCCCTGCTCTTCGAGGTGAGATGACATGGTCCTGAAGCTCGCCCTCCTCTGCGCCGCCCTGGCTCGCGCCGGGGCGGCCCCGGCGCCGCTGGGAGCCAGCTACTTGGCTTGGCGCGGCGGCTACGCCGGCGCCGCGCAGCGCCTCTCCGAGATCGAGAACGCCGGCTTTTCCGCCGTCGCCTTCGTCCCGACCTACGCCTACACCGGCCGCGATCGAATCGACCTGGAGAGCGGCCCCTCCCGCGCGGAGCTCTCCGCGGCGATCGCGCAGGCCCGGCGGCTGGGCCTGCTCGTCGTCGTCAAGCCCCACCTGGATCCTCCGGCCTACGGGCCGCGCTTCGACGAGAACGGTCCGGGCTCCGATACCTGGCGCGCGCGCTGCCCCTGGCGAGGCTATTTCGACGTCGACCCGATGTCGCCCGACTACCGGGCCTACCTTAATATCGCCTTCGAGGCCATTTCGGACGCCGAACGGCTGTCGCCGGGCGCAGCGCCCATCCGGCTGGACTTGGGCTCGGAACTGATGGACTCCGTGGCGTGGTTCCCGGGAGATTGGGAGCGGCTGCTCTCCTGGGCCAAGGCCCAGCGCCGCCGCCGCGGGCTCGCGGGGCGGCTGCTGCTCTCCCACGACTTCAGCCACCACTTCCAGATCCCCGGCGACGTGGTGGAGCGCCTGGACCCGCGCGGTCGCCGGCAGCTCGCGCGCTACATCCGCGGTCTCGATGCCGTGAGCCTGTCGCAATACATGGACCTGACGGCCGCCATGCCCGCGCCGGAGCGCGGAAAGCGCCTGCCGACGCCCGAGGAAGTCGATGCGGCCCTCAAGCTCCACGAGCGTCGCTTTCGCGACAGGATATTGATCGGCGCGCTGGGCCTTTCCCCCGCGCAGATCCCTCCCCTCGAGCTCCATGAATTCGGCATCGGCCGCGGCGGCCTGCGCCATCCCAACGTCTGGGGCGACAAGCTGCCGGGCGCGCAGCAGCAGGCGCTCGACGCGCAGATCTCGGTCGGGCTCTCGGGGCTCCTGCGCTACCTCTCCGATCCCGGCCGACGGGCGCGGCTGGTCGTGCTGTGGAACACCGGTCCGGACTACGACCTCTTCGGCTGGGAAGATCCGTCTTACGGCGTCCCCGACGCCGCCCGGATACTGAAGGAGGGCCTGCTCCCGCGGCGATGACGATGCCCGGTCTCGAACTCTCCGTCATCGCGCCCTTCCGCAACGCCCGCGGGGCGGCGCGCGCCAATGTAGAGCGCCTGGCGGACCGGCTCAGCGCCCTCCGCTTGGCCCACGAGATCCTGGCCGTCGACGACGCCAGCCGCGACGGAACCGTCGAGGAACTCGGGCAGGCGGCCCGAGCGCGCGCGCAGATCCGCGTGCTGCGGGCGAGCCGCCATCTCGGCAAGGGAGCCTGCCTCGGAGAGGCCATGCGGGCGTCGCGCGGCGCCGTCGTCTTGTTCACGGACGGCGACCTCGCCTATCCGCCGGAAGCGATCCCCGCCCTGCTGCGGGCCCTGGCGTCGGCCGACGTCGCCATCGCGCGGCGCGCCGCCTCGCTGCGCGCCGCGGCGCGAACGCCCCGCCGCCTGCGCCGCTGGCTCAGCCCTCGCTTCACGTCGCTGGCCCAATGGATCGTGCCGGGGGTCAGCGACCCTCAGGCCGGCTTCAAGGGATTTCGCCGCGACGCCGCGCAGTTGATCGCCTCGCGCCAGCGCTGCCGCGGCTTCTGCTTCGACGTCGAGGCCCTCGCCGTGGCCCGCGCCTTCGGCCTGAAGGTGGCCGAGGTTCCCGTCGCCTGGGACCCCTCGGGCCCCTCCACCGTCAGGCCGCTGCGCGACGGCGCCCGCATGCTCGCGGAGCTCGCCGCGATCGGCTGGCGCCTGCGCCGCGGCGTCTACGCCCGCCCGCAGTCCCGCTGGTGGCAGGGAGAGGTCTGCGAGCTCGGCCACTCGAACCTCCCCGGCTCCTTGCGGAACGTTTCGGCGTCGTAGGAACCGAGCCAGAGTCCGTGCCGCACGGACACGGCCCGGAAATCCAAGGCGCGAAACCCCAGCCGCCGGCTCGGCCGCAGGCAGAGCACCCGCGGCGCTCGAGGCCGCGAGAGCAGCGCCTGCAGCGCCTCGCGGACCCGCAAGCAGCTGGGAGACTCCAGCCAAGCCGGCCTCCGGCGCTCCCCGAGCGCGAGGCTCGGCCAGATCACGACGATGTCGCGGCAGCCGTCCAGGGCCGAGAAGTCGATCGGCTCCTCGGCGCGCACGCCCCCGTCGACCAGATCCTCGACGCATCCGCGATAAGGCACCCGCACCGGCGGAAAGAGCCCCGGGATCGCCGAGCTCGCGGCCAAATGCAGCCGCAGCGGCGCGTCCCAGCCGCGCTTGGCGCGCGGGGTGAAGACGGCGTAGACCGGCTTGCGCCGCCGCCTGGAGACGCTGATCACGGTCAGGGGTAGCCGCAAGGCGCGGCGCAGTTCCTCCTCGCTTTGGGCGAACTGGTCCCAGACCGGGAACGCCTCGCAGAGCGAGAACGGACGCAGCCGCGGCGAGAAACGCACGGCGCCCCCGTCGGTCCGCTTCCAGATCTCCAGGCCGCGTTCGAGACGCCCGAGCGCGTAGCAAGCCCCGTTGAGGGCGCCGATGCTGAAGCCCTGCACGGCGTCGAACTCGACGCCGGACTCGGCGAGCCGAAAGAGGGCGGCGGCCTGCCAGCTGCCGAGCGAGCCTCCGCCCGGCAGGAAGAGCCCGAGCGGCCTTCTCAAGCGGTCCACGCCCTTATTTTAGAGCGCGGGGCTTGAAGGCCCCATTGCGGCGGGGCAACGAGTCTAGAGCGGCTTGCCGGGCTCCGCGGGCCGGTCGGGCACGAGCGTGGTGCCGGGGTGGGCCATCGAGTGCTGCGCCACGACGCCCATGACGCCCATGAACAGGCCCCCGAAGGCCCACATGAAGCGCCCGGTGATCAGGGTCGCGGCAAAGCCCGCGGCGAACATCGCGGCCGACAGGATCCGGGTGACCCAGTAGGAGATTCGAGACGCGCGGTAGCCGTCTCCCAGGACCTTGGTCAACGCGGCGTCGAGCATTCGCCCGCCGTCCATGGGATAGACGGGGATGAGGTTGAAGACCCCGATGAGCAAGTTGAGGCCGACGAAGGCGAACGTCGGCAGGCCGACGTGCAGGTGCAGCAGGCGCGCGGGGATCAGGGGGGCCAGGCCCACGAGGAAGGTCACCAGAGGCCCGGCCGCGGCGATGGCGAAATCGGGCCAGGCCTTGCGCGCTTCATGATCGATGTAGGCGCCGCCGCCCAGAATATTGAGGGCGATCTTGTGGGTGCGGATGCCGAACCAGCGCGAGGCCCAGGCGTGGCCGAACTCGTGCGCGAGCACCGACCCGTAGAGCGACGCGCCGAAGACGAGCGCGGGAACGAAGCCCCCCGCCATCGTCTTGTCCTGCAATCCCATATAGAGAATAGCCGCGAAACAGCCGGGCGTGATCAGAATCGGCATGCCGAAGAGCTTGAACTTGAGGCCGCGGCCCATCGGGTCCGGTGGAGCCCGGCCGAACGTCGCCGAAAGCCAGTCCGCCACCGACGAGAAGCCCCGCGCCAGCGGGCTCCAGCTCGGGATCGCGAGCCGCAGATCGTAGGTCTGCCCCCCCTTCTGAAGGGCGGCCCGAGCCTCGTCCGACCCCGACTTCGACAGCCGGCGGGCCGACTCCAGCGTGAAAGCGGAGACGAACTCCGTCCAGGACCCCTGCTTGCGCATGCGCTCGACCAGACCGGAAGGCGCGAGGACGCCGAAGACGACGCGGTGCTGGGTCAGGACCTCGGAGGAGGGCTTCCAATCCGGCAAGCCGCGCTCGGCCAGCCGCCGCGACGCCTGCTCCATGGCCCGGGCGGCGTAAGGCGCGAGCGTGCCCTGGACGTCACCGTTGTATTCCCGCCCCAACCTATCGACGCCCTCGAGGACGTCCTCGACGCTGACGCGGGCCAGCATCGTCGAACGATCGCCCATCTTCACCCCGAAGCGCGACGCGATCGCCGACGCCGCCTTGACGACGCGGCTCGAGCGGCTCTCGGAGGCCAGACTCTTGATGCGCGCGGCATCTTCGGCCGGCAGATACATCCAGGCCTGAGACAGCCGCCGCACGGCCGCCTGGTCCGCGGCCGAGAGGGCCGCGCCGGAGTCCCGCTTTTTCAGGATAGCCCGCGCCTCGGCCGTCAAATCGCGCTTGGCCAGGGCGACGGCGCCGTGGATCACGGCCACGCGCAGCTCCGGGGAGAGCTTCCGGAAGGCCTCGGGAGAGGCGCCGTGCTCGGGCCCCAAATAGCGGGCGAAAGCGGCGGCTTCCCGGTTGGCCCCATCGAGCGTGAGCTCCAGATGCGCCTGCTGGAGCACGCGCAGATTCTCGTCTCCGACGGAGGGCTTGCCGGCCTCCGGCTCTAGTTGGGCCTGCATCGCCAAAGCCGCGACGGCAGCGGAGTTCCAAGCCGCGGGGACCGGCGCCGCGACCTCCGCGGCGGCCGCTTGGTAGGCTGGAAATCCCGGGGCGGCGAGAGTGAGCGCGCCGGCGACGGCGAGTGCAAGCAGTGGCCTGGTCTTCATGGAGCCAGTTTAACACCGGCCGCCCGGGACCCGCCTGGGCCGGAGGGGAACCCCCCGAACGCCAAAGGACCTAGCGCATCCGGGAAGCCGACTTCTGCAGGGCGTCGGTGACCGACCGGTTGAGCCGGCGCACTTGGTCGGCGGCCGCGGCCGCCAGGGCCCGGCAGATGCGGCCCTGCCGCGACTGCTCCGTGCGCAGCTGGCTCCAGAGGTTCCTGGTCTCGGCGTCCAACTGGGAAATCCGGGCGGCGCTGACTTGGGGCGAGTTGAGCCGAAGATTGGTGAGCTCGGCCTCGTCTTGGGCGATCTTGGCCTTGAGCTTGGCGACGCGCTCGTCGACGGCGGCCATTTTTTCCGACGATGACCTCAGCCAGGCTTGGAAGTCGTCGTGCGCCTTCTGGTAGGCGTCGGTCACGGGGGAGAGCTTCGCCGCGCAGGCGCCCAGGGGCTTGGGCGCGGGCTCCTTTGCGGGCGCCGCTTCCGCCGGCGCCGCGGCGGCCTTTTCCTCCGCCTTGGCCGGGGCCGGCTCCTCGGCTTTCGGCGCCGGCTTGGCTTTCTCGACCGACGGCGATTGCGCCTCCGCCGCCGGCTGCGAGGCGGCCGGCGCTTGAGCCTTGTCGGCCGCTGCGGTGTCGGCGGCATGGACGGCTGCGGAAGCGAAAAGGCAGGCGGCCGCGAACAGCGAAAGTCGTTTCATGGAAAGCTCCTCCCGAATCCCGGTTCAAGGATATCGGGAAGAGGCCGCGCCGTCAAGGCGCATCAGGCGCGCCAGCCCAGCCGCAGGAACAGGCCCAAGGCGTTGGAGAGACCCGTGCCGTAGCGCGAGCGGCTGATCGCGCCCAGCCGCCAGCGCAGCTCGGCCATGCCCTCGGCGCGGGAGCCGAGGTCCACCCTGACGCCGGCGCCCGGCGACAGCGTCAGCCCGCCCGAAGACGAGTCCAGGATGGTCGTGCCGCCCTGTTCCACCGTAACGGCGTAGCGCTCCACGCCCAGGCCGGCGATGAGATAAGGCGAAAAGGACTGGCTCGGGTCGAAGAGCCAGCGCCCGACGCCCTCGACGGCCAGCAAGTCTCCGCTCGAGGACGCCGGCCCTCCGGGCAGGCTGACGCTCGCGCCCGGGAAATTCATGTAGGTCAGCTCCGCGCCCAGCCCGACCGCGGGCGAGACTTGAAAAAGGTATTGGGGCGAAAGGGCCAGCCCCGTCTCGCCCGGCTTCTCGGAGCCTCCGCCGAAGCGCGCGAGGTCGAGCCCGCTGATCGGCACGCCGATCCCGACGCCCAGGTCGTAAAGCGAGTCGCCCTTCTGCTCGGCGAGCGCGGCAACGCTCGACAGGACGAGCAGCGCGGCCGCGAGAAAACCGGCTTTCTTGTTCATGAGCACGAGACTAACAAGCCTGCCTCAAATAAGGCTCAGGCGGCGTGGCGGGAACCGGGATTATCCTGTAAAATCGTCTCGACGCCCGCGTAGCTCAGTTGGTAGAGCACTCGCCTTGTAAGCGAAAGGTCGCCGGTTCGATCCCGGCCGCGGGCTGCGCTTTTTCCTAGAATGGGCCATGCTCCGCGCATTGGCCTTCGTCCTCCTCGCCGTCAACGCCCGCGCCTGGACCTTCGCCGTCTCGGGCGACTCGCGCAACTGCGGCGATCTCGTCATGCCCGCCATCGCGGCCGCCGCTCGAAAAGACGGCGCGGCCTTCTTCTGGCACCTTGGCGATTTCCGCTGGACGATGAAGGTCGACCAGGACATCCTGCACCAGCCGCGCTACCTCCGACGGCCGCCTTCGCTGGGCCGCTACCACGCCTTCGAATGGGACGACTTCGTCTCCAGCCAGATCGAGCCCTTCGGAAAGACCCCCGTCTATCTCGGCATCGGCAACCACGAGACGCTCCCGCCGAAAACCCGCGCGCAGTACATCAAACGCTTCCGCGCGTGGAGGCCGAGGGACGCGGCGGACAGGACCTATTATCAGTGGGTCAGAGCCGGCGTGGCCTTCATCAGCCTCGACAACGCCACCGCCGGCCGGTTCGACGCCGCGCAGTTGAACTGGTTCGAGCGGACGCTCAAGAACGACGAAGCGGACGCCGCTCTGACGACGATCGTCGTGGGCATGCACGAGGCTCTGCCGGAAAGCATCGCCTCCGGCCGCAGCATGATGCAGTCCGGCGTCGACACGTCCGCCGGCAAGCGCGTCTACGAGGACCTCGTGCTCGCCCGGGACCTCTCGCGCAAGCGCGTCTACGTCCTCGCCAGCCATGCGCATCTCTTCATGAGCGGAATCTTCAACACGGAATACTGGAGGACCCGCGGCGCCGTGCTGCCGGGCTGGATCGTCGGCACGGCCGGCGCCACGAGCCACCCGCTGCCGCCGGGCTGGGGACAGGCCAAGGAGGCCGCGACGGGGATCTACGGCTACCTGCTCGGCCGGGTCGCGGACGACGGGACGGTGTCTTTCGCCTTCAAACGGCTGCGCCGGCGCGACGTCCCGGCCGCCGTGCGCCGCAGCTACGGCGCGCCCTTCGTGCGCTGGTGCTTCGAGAAAAACCGCCGCCTGGTGCCCTAAGCGGCCCTTCACGAAATGGCGCCGCGCCCCCCGCGATCCTATAATACCGCCCATGCCCATCCTCATCGACAAGCCGACGCAGGTCGCCGCCGCCGGCAACAAACCCAAAATCATCCGCGAATTCGTCGGACGCGTCAACACCAAGACCGAGTCCGTGAGCATCGCGCACATGCAAAGCCCGCAAGGCTGGATCGAGCCCGGACAGACGCCCCGCTTCGACGAGTACACCGTCGTGCTCAAGGGGAAGCTGCGCGTCGAGTCCAAGGACGGAGCCCTCGACGTGCGCGCGGGACAGGCCGTGCTCTCGCGCGCCGGAGAATGGGTGCGCTACTCCACGCCGGAGGACGCCGCCGAGTACTTGGCCGTCTGCCTGCCGGCCTTTTCTCCCGAGACCGTGCGCCGCGACCCCGCCTAGCTCGTCGCTCTGCCCACCAGCGCGGCGGTGTTGCTGGCGGCAAGCCCCGCCTTCTGGTAGAGCAGCCGCAAGACCGCCGAGCGCCGCGGAAGCCCAGCCTGCGCGCCCACCGTCGTCGTCTTGAGCGCGGCGGCGGCGCTGGCGAAGCGCCCGGCCTCCTCCCAGCGCCGGCCTTCGGCCAAGGCCGCGGCCATGGCGCCGGCGAAGGCGTCCCCCGCGCCCGTGGCGTCGACGGAGGCCACCTCCAACCGCGGCAGCCAGGCCCGCCCGCCGGGCCAGACGAGGAGATCCCCCTTGTCGCCCGCTTGCACGCAGGCCGCGCGCGCGCCCATCGCCATGAGCCGGCGCGCCGCCTCGGCGGCCGAGCCCTCGTCTTCGACGCGCGCGCCGGTCAGGACGGCCGCCTCCTCGCGGTTGGGCCTGATCAAGTCCAGCAGCGGCAAAAGGGGCTCGGGAAGCGCGCGCGCCGGCGATGGGTCGAGCAGGAACAGCGCTCCGGCGGCCTTCGCCAGCCGCGCGGCCCCGAGCACGGCCTCGTCATCGATCTCGAGTTGGGCCAGGACCACCTTGGCGGCCTCGACGGCCGGCCGCGCGTCTTCGACGTCGCGCGCCGTCAAGCGGCGGTTGGCCCCGCCCAGGGCCATGATCTGCTTGCGACCGCGGGCGTCGGCCATCACGAGCGCCACGCCGGTCGGCTCGCGGCCGTCTCGCCCCAGGAAGTCGACGTTGACGCCCTCGGCCTTGAGGCCTTCGAGTATCTCGTCGCCGCGCGAGTCCTTGCCCACGCGCCCGACGAAGGCCACGCGCGCGCCCAGGCGCGCGGCCGCGACGGCCTGATTGGCGCCCTTTCCGCCCGGCGAGCGCTCGAATTGCCCGGCTTCCAGCGTCTGGCCGGGCCCCGGCAAACGCGCGCCCTTGGCCAGATAATCGAAATTGGCTCCTCCCACCACCACGACGTCCCAGCGAGCGGGCTTCTTCATCTCTCAGTCTCCATTTTCTTAATTGTAGGACGCGCCGCCCCGGGAGCCAGGGACGGAATGGCAACGACTTCTTGAGGCCGTCGTGAAGACCGAGCGTCAAAAGTTGCTGACACCGCCCTCGCGCGGCCGACAAGGACGCCGGCGATAAAATGGAATTATGGCTAGAACATTGATCGCCCTGATGACATTCCTCGCGGCCGTCGCGTCGCCGGCTTTCGCCGGCCCGGCGGCCTGCATGTCGAAGTGCGCGGCGCAGAAAGACGGCCGTGAAGCGGCCTGCCGCGTCAAGAGCGGATCCGACCGGGTCAAGGCCTGCATCGACCGGACGAACCTGCAGTACCACGCGTGCCGAAGCGCCTGCGCGCGGCGCTACAACATCAAGAACGCGAAGCCCGCGCAGAAGGGGCCTTCGACCCAGCCCGGCTCAACGCCGAGCCAGGAGCCCTCCGGGACGCCGTCGCCCAAGTGAGCGGGCTGCCGTCCCTTCAGGCGCGAGCGGCCTCCGAGAGTCCCGCGGATTCCAGGAGCCTCGCGAGGCCCTTGAGCGAGATCAGCGTCCAGTCGGGGACGCTTTGCACCGTCGAGCTGAGCTCGCGCAAGGCTCGCTCGGCCAGCTGGTTGTTGAGGAGGATCTCCCTCTCCTCGGCCGACGCGGGCAGCATCGGGCTGGCGCCGAGGGTCTGCAGATAGGAGCCTAGGAAGGCCGCGCAGGTCCAGACTTGCCAGTATTCGGTCCAGGACTCCAGCCTGCGCAGATCCTCCGCGCGCACGAGCGGATCGGACTCGCGGCCGAAGAGCGCCCCGTAGGACGCGAAGTGAAATGAGCGCAGCATCGCGGCGACGTCCCAGAACGGCGTGCGCTTGATGCGCCGTTCCGCCAGCGTCAGGCTGACATCCCCCTCGAAGCCGGTGATCCAGAAATCCTTGCCCGTGTAGACGACGCGGCCGAGATGGAGGTTGCCGTGACAGCGGATGCGCTGGGCGGAAATGCGCCGTTGATGGATGGCGCGATAGCGCTTGAGGGCCTCCTCCTCCAGATCGATGATCTTCTGGGCATGCAAGCGCGAGGCCGGCGGCAGCGTCGAGAGCTTGCGGCGCAGGAGGGCGGTGGCCTCGCGGCTCATCGTGCGCATCGACTGATAGAGGCCTCGCTGATAGTGCCAGGTGAAGGGCTCCGGCTGGAAGGCGGGCTGGCCGCGGGCGTCCGCGAGGTTTAGGTGGAGCTCGGCGACGCGGCGGCCCATGAGGTCCGCGTCGCGCCAATAAGGCCCGATGAGCTCCTGGGCCAGATCGGGCAGCGGGCCGCCGGAAAGCTCGATGAGCGACGAGCCGGGCAGTTCCGCCGGGCGGGCGCACGCCGGATGCGAGACCACGCGCTCGAAGAACGACTTGAGATGGTCCAGAGTGTACGCCCAGGCGTCGGCCTCGCGATGAGGCGAGGCGAAAAGGACGCCGACCGTCTGCGGCTCCCGGCGCGGCTCGATATACTCCAGCGATCCGAGCAGAGCGGGGCTGTGCTCGAAGCGGGCGGAGTCGGTCAAGAACCGCGTCACCTCCAGCTCCGTGCTGATGCCCGGCTCGATGCGGCGAAACAGCTTCAAGGTCAGCCCGCCTCCCGAAAGCTGGAGCAGGCGCGCCGCCTCCGTCGAGGGCGCGGCCTCAGCGGGGATCTTCTCGAGCAGGCCTCGCGCGGCGTCGCTGACCGAGGCCGCGAGCTCCCCAGAGCGGCCCTGCACCCGTCCCGCTCGCGCCAGGAAGCGCAGCATGGCCGGCCAGAACTTCGGATCTTCCGCGGAGTCGTAGAGGAGCGCGCCGCCCTGCAGTTGCGCCGCCACGCTCCTGGGCGATTGCTTGCGCAACCGTTCCGCGTCGGCGCCGCGCGCGTGGGAGAGCGGGCACAGGAAGCTGCGCCAGGTCCCGTCGGGCGCCTCGAGGCCGAGGACGGCCAGCACGATGTCCCCGTCGACGGGAAGCCAATCGCCGATGCGCGCGGTGCGGTGCCAGGGCGCCAGCTCCGCCCACCCCCCGCGGCGAAGCATCGCGGCCAGCGCGTCGGCCAGCGGCGGCGCAAGCCCCGGGTCGGCGAATATCTCCGACCACGCCCGCTCCGGCGCGATCACCGGCGCCCCGGCCTCCTCCTCGGGCTGGGCCGCCGAGCGCAGCGAGAACCAATAGAAGCCGTGCGGGCCGAGCGTGAGCGGATACGGAGCGTCGCCGACCTTCGGAAGCTGCGAGCGGCCCATCATCTCCACGGGCGTCCAGCCCGAGAAGCCCGACAGGTCCAGCTCCACGTGCTGCGCGAAGCGCGAAAGGTTCGCCACGACCAGCACCGTCTCGTCCTCCAAGCGCCGGACGAAGGAGAGCACCTTGCGGTTCTCCGACGGGACGAAACGGATCGAGCCCCGGCCGAAAACGCGAAAGCGCCGGCGCAGCGCCAGCATGCGCTTGGTCCACCACAGCAGCGACTGGGTGTTGTTCTGCTGCACGTCCACGTTGACGGCCTCGTAGTGGTACTCGGGGTCGATGATGAGGGGAAGGTAGAGCCTCTGCGAGTTGGCGCGGGAAAATCCCGCGTTGCGGTCGGCGCTCCACTGCATCGGGGTGCGCACGCCGTTGCGGTCTCCGAGGTAAAAATTGTCGCCCATGCCGATCTCGTCGCCGTAATAGATGACCGGCGTGCCGGGCAGGGAAAGCAGCAGCGCGTTCATGAGCTCGATCTTGAGCCGATCGTTTCCGAGCAAGGGCGCCAGGCGCCGGCGGATGCCGAGATTGATGCGCGCCTGGGGGTCGCCGGCGTACATCCGGTACATGTAATCGCGCTCCTCGTCGGTCACCATCTCCAAGGTCAGCTCGTCGTGATTGCGCAAAAACAGCATCCATTGGGCCGACTCGGGCGGCGGGGGCGTCTGCTCTAGGATGTCGACGATCGGAAACCGGTCCTCGGTCTGCAGGGCCATGAACATGCGGGGCATGAGCGGGAAATGGAACGCCGTGTGGCACTCGTCGCCGCGGCCCTCGCCGAAATAGGCCACGGCGTCCTCCGGCCACTGGTTGGCCTCGGCCAGAAGCATCCGGTCCTGGAACTTCGCGTCCACGTGGGCGCGCAGGCGCTTGAGAAAGACGTGCGTCTCCGGAAGGTTTTCGCAGTTGGTGCCCTCCCTCTCGAAGAGGTAAGGCACGGCGTCCAGGCGCAAGCCGTCGACGCCCAGCTCGAGCCAGAAATCCACCACTTCCAGCATCGCCTTCTGCACGTCCGGATGGTCGTAATTGAGATCGGGCTGGTGGGCGTAGAAGCGATGCCAAAAATAGGCGCCCGCCACCGGGTCCCAGGTCCAGTTCGAGGTCTCGAAGTCCTGGAAGATGATGCGCGCGTCCCGGTAGCGGTCGGCCGACTCGCTCCAGACGTAGAAGTCCCGCGCGGGGTCTCCCGGCTTCGCGCGCCGGGCGCGCTGGAACCAGGGATGCTGGTCGGACGTGTGGTTGAGCACGAGCTCGGTGATCACGCGCAGTCCTCGCCGATGGGCCTGCGCCAAGAGCGCCCTGAAGTCGTCGAGCGTGCCGTAGGCGGGATGGACGGAGGTGTAATCGGAGATATCGTAGCCGTCATCGCGCAGAGGCGAGGGATAGAAGGGCAGCAGCCAAAGCGCGCTGACGCCCAGGTCCTTGAGGTAGTCCAGCCTCCCGCTGAGGCCCGGGAAGTCGCCGATGCCGTCGCCGTCGCTGTCCGAAAAAGCCCGGACGTTGAGCTCGTAGACGACGGCCTCCTTGTACCAAAGCGAATCCGCCATGCGATTTTTATTTTACCGCCCCGTTTCCTGATGTCAATTTTGGCCGGTTGACGCCTGTGTTAGAATCGGACCGTGAAGATCACGGCTCGTCTGGCCCTGGCGCTGGCGGCGGCGATCGCGGGCGTGCTCTATCTGTCGAGCTACCTGCACGTCCAAAGCGACGGCTTGCGTCTTTCGCTCATGGCCCTCGGCCTGACCGGAGTCAGCCTCTGGATCATCTATTGGCGCGTGGCTCGTCCTCTGGACCGCCTCACGCTCTGGATGCGCGACATCCGCGCCGGAGACGAGGCTCGCTTTCCCGTCCGGGCCAGAGCCCTGGAGACCCTGGTGGCCGAGGCCAGCCGGCTGGCGCAAAGCCTCGGCGAGGCTCGCGCCGTCGCGGAGCAGGAGGCCAGGCTGCGCCACCGCGCCGACGCCGTCTGGACAGCGGAGCGCCTCAAGGAGCACGTGCGCCGGCAGCTCGAAGGCCGGCCCATGTTCCTGGTAGCCAACCGGGAGCCCTACGAGCACTGCCGCAAGGGCAAGGCCATCGAGGTGCGCACGCCGGCCAGCGGCCTGGTTACCGGGCTCGAGCCCATCCTGCGCGCCTGCGGCGGCACCTGGATCGCGCACGGCTCCGGCGACGCCGACTGGGACGTCGTCGACGCCCGCGGCAAGGTCAAGGTCCCCCCTCACGACCCCCAGTACACTCTCAAGCGCGTCTGGCTCTCGGAAGACGAGATGGACGGCTACTACTACGGCTTTTCCAACGAAGGCCTCTGGCCCTTGTGCCACATCGCGCACACGCGCCCTCTGTTCCAATCCGAGGATTGGGCTCGCTACAAGGCGGTCAACGAGAAGTTCGCGCAGGCCCTGCTCCAGGAGATGGCGGGCACGCAGGAGCCCTGCGTCCTGATCCAGGACTACCACTTCGCCTTGCTGCCGCGCCTCATCAAGACGTTTCGGCCCGACGCCCGCGTGGCGATCTTCTGGCATATCCCGTGGCCGAACCCGGAGGCCTTCGACATCTGCCCCTGGCAGACGGCGATCCTCGACGGCATGCTCGGCGCCGACCTCATCGGCTTCCACATCCAGTTCCATTGCAACAACTTCCTGGAGACCGTCGACCGCACGCTCGAGTCCCAAGTGGACTGGGAGCGCTTCGCCGTCCGCCGCTCGAGCCACGCCACGCTCGTCAAGCCGCTGCCCATCAGCATCGCCTTCCCCACCCCGCAGACCGCGCCGGCGCCGGCGCTGGAGGAGCTGCTCAAGCCCCTGGGGCTGCGCGCGAGCGCGATCGGAGTGGGCGTAGACCGCATCGACTACACCAAGGGCATCGTGGAGCGCTTCCGGGCCGTCGAGCGGTTCCTGGAGCTGCATCCGGAGCAAAAGGGAGAGTTCAGCTTCGTCGAGCTGGCCGCGCCCAGCCGGACGCTGATCCAGCGCTATCAGGATTTGGTCGCGGCGGTCGAGCAGGAGGCGGTGCGCATCAATGGCCGCTTCCAATCCAAGCAATGGCGTCCGATCGTCCTGCTCAAGCGCATCCACAGCCACGAGCAGATCGAGCCCTTCTACAAGGCGGCCCGGCTCTGCTTCGTCACGTCCCTTCACGACGGCATGAACCTCGTGTCCAAGGAGTTCGTCGCCGCCCGCGACGACGAGCTGGGGGTCCTCATCCTCAGCCGCTTCACCGGCGCCGCCCGCGAGCTGCGAGACGCCCTGCTCATCAATCCCTACGACATCGAGCAGATGGCCGAGGCCCTTCATCAGGCGTTGACCATGGACGAGCGCGAGCAGGCGCGCCGGATGGCCAGCATGCGTCGCGCCCTCAAGGATCACAACGTCTACCAATGGGCGGGACGGCTTATCGAGGAGCTGGCCAAGATCCCCTCCGTCGATGCCCTGACAGGCCCGTCCGAGCCTGGGACCTAGGACCGGCGTTTCCTGCCCTTTCGGCCCACGCCCCGGAGCTTCCCTTGGAGGACAATAGAACCGACCCGCGCCATGAGAACGACCGCCGCCGTCCTCGCCCTTCTTTGCCTCGCGCCTCGCCCGTCTTGCGCCGGCGCCTTGGACGAGGCCGACCGGGCGGCTCTCGCGGACGCGGCCCAGGCCCGCGCGGCCCTGGCGCGGACCGCCACCGGCTCGATCCAGGTGAACGTTTACGACGGCACGCGCCGCCTGCTCGCGCCGGGGACTGCGACGCTCGTGCGGGTGACCCGCCCGTTCGCAAGCCCGCGGCAGGCCGTCTCGGCCGTAGTCGAGAGCCCGCGCATACTCATCGACGGGCTACCCTTGAGCGACGACGGCCGCGACGTCTACTCCGTGGTCGTCTCGCCTCGGGGCTACCGCGACGCCGGCGTCTTCCCGGTACGGCTGTCCGCCGGCGCCGCCGCGATCGCCGACGTCATGGCGCTTCCCAAACGCGCGTCTTTCGATTTCTCGCAGGCCTCCTGGACGGCCCTGCGCGCCTCCCGTCCGCAGCTCTGGTCTCTGCTCGCCGCGGGCCTGCCCGAGCGGGACGCCCGCGCCCGCTACGAGGCCCTGCTCGCGCGGCGGCCGGCAACGGGGGCGGCATTATTCAATTTGACGACCGCCCTGTCGCAGGTGACCCTGGACGGCCGCGATTGGCTCTCTTACCTTAAGAAACTGCGCTGGGGAGACCTCAACGACTATGGCATCTCGGCCTGGGCCGACGCGCGCGTGGCGCAGGCCGTCTCCGACGGCCTGCGCGGCGGGGTCCTGACCCACGGGGGCCTCGAGCAGGTCTTCCATCGCGGCTCGACCCAATCGGTAAAGCAGATCCAGTTTCCGGTCGCGAACGTCCACTTCGTCGTGTTCGGCAACGTCCGCGCCGTGGTGGGCGGCGTCGACTGCGTCTACGTCACCGCTCACATCGACGGCTACCGCGGCATCCGGCACGCCGCCGAGGTGGCGAAATGGATGATGACCGGGAAGCTGACGGATCCCGCGACCGTCTACCGGCTGCGCTGGACGGCGGCCAGGCAAGCGGGCGCCCCCGCGTTCGACCCTCCCTACGCCGTCCGCTGACCGCGGCCGCGCGCGTTCACTGCCACTCGCGCTCGACGAACTCGAGGAAGTGGCTGACCGCCTCCTGATGCGGCAATCGGAAGCGCGCCGCCGTGTTTCGCGCGCGGCCCACGCGCACCGTCAGGGCGTCCGGGCCCAAGGTGCGAAAGCCCTCCTCGTCGGTGTTGTCGTCGCCGACGAGCGCGGCCGTCCACTTGCGCCGTCCGGGGCGCAAAATCTTCAAAATAGCGTGGCCTTTGTCCCAAGCAAGCCTCGGCCGCAGTTCCCAGACCTTGTGGCCCTGCGTCACGTGGAAGCGGAAGGCGTAGGGCTTGACCAGGCGCGCCAGAACGGCATAGACCGCCGCGGCGGGGATGTTCGAGGGCAGAAGCCGGTAGTGAAGGCTCAACGTCAAGCCCTTGTCCTCGATGATCAAGCCCGGAAAGCGCCCGAGAGTGGCCCGCAGGTCCTTCGACAGGGCCCGCACGAGCCTCGATAGCTCGCGCGCCTGAGGGTGAACCCAAGGCCCGTCCGGGCCCTCGATCTCCAAGCCGTGGTTGCCCGCGAAAAAAACCCCGGGCACGTCCACTTTGCTTTTGACGTCGCTCAGCGAGCGCCCGCTGGCGATGACGACGGTGACGCTGGGCTTGCCGGCCAGGCGCTCGAGCAGGGCGCGATTCTTGGCCGGAAGCTTCGCCAACTGCGGCTTGGGCGCGATCGGGGCGAGGGTTCCATCGAAGTCCAAGCCCAGGAGCAGCGAACCTTTTCGAAAACGCGGGTGACCCGCCATGGGGCGGTCCATAACCACATTTTAGCGCCTCTTCTTCGAGGACGCTCGGGGAAAATTCTAGGGAACGTAGTGCTCGGAGGAACGGCTGATCTTGCGCGCAAGCTCGGTTAGATGATCCCGAGTGGCCGCGTCCCAGCTCTTGGACTGCGCGGCGTCCTTGACGCGCCGCAACAGGCGCCGCAGGTGGGCTTTGGCGGCCGTCGAGGCCTCGGGGACCTCCTCGTCGCTCCCGCGAAAACCTATCTCGATGAGCCGGTCCACGTAATCCATCTGAAGCTGCCGGCGCGGCGCGCCGATGTCGAGGCTGTCGGGATCATGAGCCTCGCGAGCCCGCGGCTTGAGATCGGAGAAGATGGAATCGGTGAGCCGGTTGAAGAGCTCCGAGACGGTCAAGCGATCGGCGCCCGCGGGCAGCAGATTCCCGCTCTCGGTGATCCGCTCGAGCGTGTCGTCCGACAGCAGCCGGGAAAGGGCGGCCCTGCGCAGCCACAGCACGAGCTTGTTATAAGGAAAATAATCGAGGTCGGGAGCCTCGCGCGCCGCGGTGGGCATCCGTCCGGGGGCGGAGGCCGAAAGCAGCCGCGAAGACAGCGCCAGCGGCTCGTCGGAGAAGACCGCCTTCGCGAGGAAATCGAGAGTACGGCGCTGCTGCGCCGCCGCGACGGGCTCGTAGGCCGGGCGGCCCTGGGCCGCGCGCGTGAAGATCAGCCCGCCCACATGGCTGACGGCGATGTCGACCGCCTGGCGGTAGATGGCCCAGCCCTGGAGCATCGGACGATACAGGTCCTTCGCGGCCGAGACGCCGTCGGCGGCCTTCTTCTCGAGCCGGTCCCAGAGCTCGCGCACCAGCGCGACCCGCCCGCGGCTGAATTCCAGCGCGTCGCTCCCGAGAGACCAGGGCTGGGCGGTCGGGTCGAGGCCGGAGACGTCCTCGTCGGTCATGAAGCGCAGTCCGGGCTCGCTGGAGCGGCCGGCGATCTTCGCCAGCTCCGCCCGCTCAGAGCCCTCCGGGAGATCTTTGTAGCCGTACTCGATGGCCCAATAATCGTAGGGGCCGAGGTCCGTCGTCCAGAACGCGCCCTGCTTGCGGCCGGGCGGCGCCAGGTTGATCGGAGCATAGTCCATGACCGAGGCGGTGAACTGCCGGTGCTCGCCGAGCTCGGCGTTCGGCCGCCAAGCCTTGGCCGCGAAGTTGTGTCGCAGGCCGAGCGTGTGGCCGACCTCGTGGAGTACGAGATCCGTGACGTAATCCTCGATGAACTTGCGCCGCTCTTCCTCGGTCATGCCTCCGCGCGCCTCGAGAAGCTCGAGGGTGAAGGCGGCGTCTTGCGCGGCCTGCTCCGCGTAGCGGCAGGGCCCCTTCGCCCGGCCCTTGCTCGGGGCGGCGTTTTCATCGAGATCGATGCGCGGAACGACTCCGGCCAGCGGGCTGCGGGGATGGCTTGCGGAGATCGCCACGCCGGCGTTATAGATCTCCCCCGTCATCGGATTGGCGCGCGATGGGCCGACGGCGTAGCCCGAGTCGCGTTCGAGATAATAGCGGATCACATTGCGGCGAGCGTCGGCCGGATCGAAGTCCTCGCCGCTCCGAGCCACGCGGACCTCGACGGCGTCCTTAAAGCCCGCCCGCTCGAACGCCTTGTTCCAAGTCAGCACGGCGCGGGCGATGGCGCCGCGATACTGCTCGGGGACGCTGGGATCGATCCAGTAGACGATCGGCTTTTTGACCGGCGAGACCGCCGCCGCCGGATCGGTCTTTTCCAGGCGCCAGCGGTTGATCACGTTGCGGTCGAGCTCGGGCGCCTGGTCGTCGCTCCAATCCTGATAGGTCGTCGTGAAAAAGCCCACGCGCTCGTCGGCGTCCCTCGAGCGGTAGCCGGGCTCGGGCAAAGCGGAGAGGCTATAGCGCATGGTCAGGGGCAGCGTTCGGGTGTCGTTCAAGTGACTGCGCGTCCAGCCGTAAGACGCCGCCCGGACAAACGACAGGCGGGAGGCAAGCTCCACGTTGCGGGGGTAACCCCGCGCCTGCTGCACGCGGCTGAGGTCCTGGTCGAGCTTGTAGTCGCCGCGGTAGGCGTAGCTCAACTCATCGCCCCAATCGAAAAGATCCCTGGCAAACAGCTCGTCGGCGGCGACGATGAGGCGCCCGCCGCGCTCGCGCAGGATCTGGGCCTTGGCGACCGGAGAATCCGGCGCCGCCTCGGTCATGGTGCGCTCCAGCGGCGCGCCCTCGGGAGCGCGGTATTTCGTGTTTTTGGAGACGAGCTCGACGTGGTCCGCGACCCGGCGGAAATAGGCCAAGAACTCCAGTCCGCTCGACATCGCGCTCGGGAAGTCCTTTTCGCCGAGGCCGCGCTCCAGCGTGGCGGACAAGAGGAAAGGCTTGCCCAGGTCCTGCGGCTTGAGCACGAAGAACAGATGGCCCTCGCGCTCCATGAGCTCGAAAAACGGCGCCGACTCCTGCGCGCGCTTGCGCAGATGAGCGCCCACGAAGGGCAGCCGCGCGAACACGGCGCTCGCGGCGTCGGCTGCCGCCTCCGGCAGCCGGCGCCCCAAATAAAGCCGGTCCAAGGCGGGGCGGGGATCCTGCGCGGGATTCGAAGCCAGCGCCCGAACCGCCTTGCTCAAGGGAACCGCGGCGCGGGAGGCCGCCGCGGCCGGCGCGGCGGCGGTGACAACCCCCGCCGGCTCGACGGCGGCTGCGGCCTGCGCGGGAAGCCGTCCGGCGCTTTCCGCGGCAAGCGGCGCCGCAAGCGCGGTCGGCTCGGATTCCGGGGCGGCCTCGGGCAGCCGCAATTCAATGGGAGCGGGCAGCGGCGCCCTTTGCGCGGCCGAAGCCGGAAGGACGCCCAGAGCGGCCCACTGAAACATCGCCGCGGCCAATGGCAGCATCATCTGCGGCGATTCTATCGCTTTGCCCGGGGCTCGCCCCGGGCGGCGGGGACCCAACGCCTCGCTTCAATGGACCCAGGATCTCTTGGGCCCTTCGGGCATACGTCGCTGTGGTGTCAGGCCTTGAATTATTTTCCTTGTTTGCCAAGCAAACAAGGAAATTAATTCAAGGCCTGGCACCAGCCGCCGGCGAGGGCGACTACCCGCGGTGGGTGTCGAAGAAGAACCGCAGCCCGACGACTCCCGTGCCGTCGACCCCGGCGTCCGGGGTCAAGCGGAAGATAGGGCCGGCCTCGACGAAGGCCTGCACCGGATGCGCCGGGAACCAATACTCCAAGCCGCCCACGGGCCGCAGACCGAACTGGTCGTCGCGCAGCCGAAAGCCCAGCCCGCCGTAGAGCCCCAAGGCTCCTTTGGGCGGCTTGGGCAGGATGTCCCAGGCATGCCACGTATAGCCGGCGTGAAACGACACTTTCCCGGCGCTGTCGCCGAGCCCGGCATCGAACGCCTGCGAAGGGCCGAGCCAGTATTGTCCCGTCACGCCGTCCTCCTCGCCCACCTCCACGCCCGCGCCCAGCTGCCCCGCGTGCGGCTGGGCCGCGGCGGCGGCGGCGGCCGCCAGCGCGAGCACGACTACGGCTGTCAATGTCTGCTTCATATCCGCGCGATCCTACTAAAACACGGGAAGGGCCGCACGTTGAGCCCCTCGCT
>DAIDHI010000075.1 GCA_027452025.1 Elusimicrobiota bacterium
CCGTGCTGGGCGCGGAAACCGGCGGTGAGCTGCCAGTTCTCGCCCTTGATGTCGTGGACGATCGCCGAACCTGGCCAGGTCAGCAGCGACGGGATGACGAGGCCCACGCCCTTGCCGCTCCGGGTTGGCGCGAAGCACAGCACATGCTCGGGGCCGTCGTGGCGGAGATAGCTGCGTTGATAGCGGCCGAGCACCACGCCATCGGGACCGAGCAAGCCGGCTTCCTCGACCTCCTTCGGCTGCGCCCAACGCGCGGAGCCGTAGGTCTCGATGTTCTTCGCCTCCCGCGCGCGCCACACCGACATGCCGATGGCGACGGCCGCGGCGATGATCCCGCCCGACGCCGCGATATAGGCGCCCTCAATGAAAATCGACGGGGCGTAGGCGTCGTAGGCGTACCACCACCAGAAGAAGGCCGGTGGCAGATAGAATGGGAAATGGAGCAGCTCGAACCAGGGCCGTCCAAGTTCGGGCTGGAAGCCAAGCCGCCACGCGGTCCATTCCGTCGCGGTCCAGATCGTCAAGAGGACGATCCCGAAGACCGTGATGACCTGGCCCCATAGAATCTTCGTCGCCGACATGCCGGCCGTCCTTTCCTGAGATCGATGATGGGAGCGGGCGCTCACAGGCCGAGTCCCCGATTGCGGCCGAAGCCCCAGTCGACGCCGCCATCATCGCGGGCAACGCCGGAGACGTGGCGGCCGAGCTGCTTCTCAAGCGACGGGGTCCAGGGAACGAGCTGAAAGCCGAGGCCGTCATCGATCATGGCGAAGCGGCCGGAGGCGAGCGCGAAGCGCTGACGGTAGGCGCCTGCGACATACTCGCCGGTCGCGGCCCGATTGAACGTCTGCCCGGTCTCGGCCGCAAGCCGCTCGCCGAGGGCTTCGACTTCCCGGCGCCGGAGCGTACCGATCAGACCGTGGGAGAAGGTGATGCCCAAGGCCTGGCGCTCGGCGAGCCCTTGCTCGATGAGTTGCTCCGCTCGCCGCTCCAGCGCATCGCGGACCTCGGCGCCGAAACCCGCCTGGCTGAGCCCTACCGGATCACGCGTGACCGCTTGCCGATCGAGCCAGGTCGCGCCGCTGGCCGTCACCTGGTCCTCGATGGCGAGATCCGAACGCACGGCCAGCGCCACGCGCCGACGTCCCTGCGCGTCATCGAACGCGCGGAGTTCGACGACCGAGCCGGGCGCGCTGTCGCCGGTCGCATCGAGGTCGGGGAACTTGATGTGGTGGGTGCGGCCGTCGACGCCGTCGATCACGGCATAGGCCGTTCCCTTCAGCTCGTCGTCGAGCCCACGATCAACGAGCCGGCCGATGACGGGCACGTCGAGGCTCTCGCCGGCGAGGACGTAGTTCGCGGTCGCGCGTTCGATCCCGCGCTCTCGCAAGCCACGGTGAATGCGCTTGATGATGTCGCCGCGCTCGCCGAGCTCGCGCAGCGTCGTTTCGGCGGCTTCGTCCATCGTCCATTGGCCGGACCCGATCTGATGGGCGAGGCCAAGACTTTCCAAATGCCGGAGCCTGCCGACCTTCAGCGAATGAAATGGGTCCGGCTGCTGGTCCGGAGAGGGCGCGAGGTCGATGACGCCGTGCCGACCGGCGTCGCGCACGAGCTGCCGGTCGAGCTGGGTCCAGCGCTCGGCCTCGACCTGACGCTCGAGCGCCTGGTGGATATCGAGGTCGCTACGTAGCCCCAGCTCCCGCGTGACCAGGTCCTGGGCGCGGGCGCGCATCCCTTCCTTGATGTAGTCGCGGGAGATGACGAGGTCCTGACCGTCCTCGGCGACGCCGCGCACGATGATGTGGACGTGCGGGTGCTGCGTGTTCCAGTGATCGACGGCGACCCAGTCGAGCTTGGTGCCGAGGTCTTTCTCCATCTGACCGACCAGCTCGCGGGCATAACCCTTGAGATCGGCCATCTCCGGCGCGTCCTCGGGCGAGACGATGAAGCGGAAGTGATGGCGATCCTTCTCGCACCGCTCGGCGAAGGCCTGGGGGTCGGTGTCCTCGGTCTCCGGACCGAAGAGCCGGGCCTTCTCCCCGTCTCGGGTGACGCCCTCGCGCCGGAGGTAGCCGAGATGAGCGCCGAGCGGCGCCGAACGGCCGGTGTGGCGGACGACGCGGGCCTTCACCGTTACCAGGCGCGAGCGGCCTGTGAGCAGATGGTTCGCCCGGATGGCAGCGACACGGCCGCGCCCGAAGGTCGAGCGGTTTCCACTCCGGAGCAGGCCCTGCCGCGATACGCCGCCGCCCGCGCGCTGGGCGGCGGCAAGCGCCTGGGCGATGAAGGGCTTTGCCCTCTGACTTCGCGACGAGCGGATGCGGCCTGGCCGGGGCTGGAAATCGTTCTCCTCAGCCATCGCCGGCTCCGGCAATGTGCGGAAAGCTGAGGATCGGCAAGGCGTTGATGGCGGCGCACACATTGCGGGCCCGGGCCGAACATTGCCGGATCAGCGAAAAAACCCTGAAAAAACAACCGACCGACAGAGCCGCACCTTGCGGCCTTTTATCTGGCCCTCTGTCGGTCGGTTCCTGCTCACCTCCCCTGTCCGCCCTTCCTCCTTCCCGGAAGGACGCTGCGCCGCGCCAGCCTGCGAAATCGCATCCAAGTGCCTCGAAGAAGCTTATCGAGAGCCCGAACACCGTCGCGCCGCCAAGGAAGGCGCATGCGGGCCGAAGCAAGAGCGCGGCGTGATTGCAGGGGAGCAGCACCGTCATGGCTTCGGTCCCGCTACTGCAACTGAGACGAACAGACCCGTGGATTGCGGCGCGATGGCGGAGAGATCGCGCACCGCGAGGACGGCCGGCGTGTCGCTCGGCGCCTGCTTGACCGACGTGCGATCAGCGGGTCCAGCGCTTGCCGGCCGCGTTATGAACAGCGGCGCTTGCGTCCAGGACGACGGATCGGAGGCTGCCACGAGGACAGGCCCATCGATCGCGCCGTCCCCGACAAAAGGGATGAGCGCGGCGACGTAAGCGACGGTCTCGGGCGGTAGGGGCCGATGCCGATCACGATAGTCTTCGTATCGACCAGGCCCCGCATTGTATGCCGCGAGG
>DAIDHI010000076.1 GCA_027452025.1 Elusimicrobiota bacterium
CCTGAGCAGCAAGCGGGCCGTCCAGGTCAATATCGCCATCATGCGCACGTTCGTGAAGGTGCGCGAGATGCTGTCGGCTCATAAAGACCTCGCCGCAAGGCTGGACGACCTGGAGAAGCGTTTCGCCGATCACGACAATCACATCGAGTCTCTCTTCGGGGCGATCCGCGAACTGATGGCTCCAGCGCTAAAGCCCGCGCCTAAGATCGGCTTCAAAGTCCAGGACAAGGCGTCTGGCACTACGTTAACACTACGCTCGAAAAAGGGCGATTTGGTAAAGGGAACGATTTAGCTATAATTTTTCGGCAGTTTTAGATTTTGGAAGGGTGCGTGAGCGGTTGAAACGGCTTGTCTCGAAAACAAGTAGGGGTTAACGCCCCTCGGGGGTTCGAATCCCCCCCCTTCCGCCAGATTTCTGGGATAATTAGGTAAGGAACGAGTCATGTCCTGGTGGAATCCCTTCAAGAAGGAAGAAAAACAGGCCGGCACGGCGACTCAGGAAGCACCCGCCGGCGTCCCGGCGCTGCCCAAGGAGCTGGCCGAAAGCCCCGAAGCCAAGGGCATGATGGCCGCCTTCTACCGCAAGTGGAAGGACCCGGCGTTCCTTAAGCAGCTGCGCGTCCTGGCCTCCCACATGCAGCGCGAGGGCGTCAACGTCAAGGACATGTCGGCGGTCAAGGCGTGGCTGGAAAAACACAAGGACGACCTCGAGTCCGGCAAGTTCAAAGACGAGCCGCAGCCAGGCCAGAAGCAGGAGATGGTCGTCAAGTCCGGCCCCGACGTCGGCCGAAACGATCCCTGCCCCTGCGGCTCGGGCAAGAAGTACAAGAAGTGCTGCGGCGCCAAGTCGTAGGTTCTCCATGCGCGTAGGGAAGTTCGAGCTGCACCTGCTCAGCGACGGCGTTTTCCGCCTCGACGGCGGCGCCATGTTCGGCGTCGTGCCCAAGACCCTCTGGTGCCGCCACGAGGACGTCGATGACAAGAACCGCGTCCTCCTCGACCTGGGCTGCCTGCTCATCCAGACGCCGCGGGGCAAGAACGTCCTGGTCGACGCCGGCCTCTCCTCCAAGTTCGAGAGCGACCCGAAGTTCCTCAAGATCTACGACGTCCGCCGCCAGAGGACGCTCAAAGACGAGCTCAAGGGCCGCGGCCTGACGCCCGACGACATCGACCTCGTGATCAACACCCACCTGCATTTCGATCACGCCGGCGGAGACACCGAGTTCGCGGCCGACGGAAAGCCCGAGCCGGCCTTCAAGAGGGCCAAATACGTGGTCCAGCGGCAGGAATGGCACGACGCGAATCATCCTCACGAGCGCAACGCGGCCAGCTACCTGGCCGAGAACTACGCCGTGCTCGGCGAGCGCGGGGTGCTGGAGCTCGTGGAGGGCGACGTGGAGCTCGAGCCGGGCCTAAAGGTGGTGCGCACGGGCGGCCACACCCTCGGACACCAAGGCGTTCTCATCGAATCCGAAGGCCAGGCCGCCTTCTACCTCGGCGACACCGTGCCCACCCGCGCCCACGTGCCCCTGCCCTACATCATGTCCTACGATCTCTACCCGCTGGACACGCTCGACTTCAAGAAGCGCCTCTATGAGCGGGCGCTCAAGGGCGAATGGATCCTGCTCTTCGATCACGACCGCTCGCTGCGTCACGCAAAGCTCGGGCTTGCGGACGGACGCTACGCGGCTAAGGCTGATTAGCCTGGCAGCCGCCCAGGTAAGGCGGGCGCTCGTAGCCCGACGGTAATGCTCCCGGCGGGCCGCAGGCCTGCGGGGGCGGGGCAAAAGAGTTCCTAGCCTCGGCATGGCGCATTTGAGCGCGCTCCCAAAGGGCCGCCGCCACGAGGCCCAGGCGTCCGTCGATGGACCGGTCCAGCCTGAGGCGGTCCCCGTCCTCGAGGCGGCCCGACCAGCCTTCTTTTTGCCCCGCCGCGTCATAGAAGGTGTAGCCGATCGCCTGGTCGGCGGTCGCCTCCACCTCCTCGACCTCGCCCACGGCGCGGCCGACGCAGTCCGAAACCATCGCCGTGTGCCCCTTTCCGGGCCCGTTGGAAATCCGCGCCGAGAAGAGCACGGTCCGCCCCACTTTCAGGCGCAGCGCATGGCGCTTGGATTCGAGGCGGGCGATCTCGCGTCCGCCCTGCTTGACGCTGAAGGAGCGCGAAAATACGCGCGACTTGAGCTGGAGCGCGTGGAAATCGAGGGAAGGGCACACCGTCTGGGGAGCGGTTTGCGCGGCGGCGGACAGGGACAGGAGGAGGATGAGCGACGTCATGGCTGGGAGGCTAGACCGACTCGATCTGCCTGATCTGGAGCTGGCGATGCAGGTATTCGGCGCCTTCCTTGATGGCGTAGAGCTGCCGGTCCATCGAGTCGCGCAAGAGCCGCTTGAAGAGAGGAGCCAGCGGTTTGAGAAAGAGAGGGCAGTCGCAGCTCTGATCGTGGGTGATCACCGTGCCCCCGGCCACGGCGCGCAGGTGGAAGCCGCCGCAGAGGCCCGGCAGCGGGCCGCGCAGCATCTCCAGACGCACGCCGCCGTCGCGGGTGAACTGCGCCTTGAAGGCGCCCTTCCAGGGCAGGCCCATGAAGCGGCCGTCGACCTCGACCAAGCCGCTTTCGGCTCCCTCCTGCTCGACCTGGACGGCCTGGACCTTCGGGCCGTAGTGCTCCATATTCCTGAGGTCCTGCAAATACTGGCGCACGGAGTCGCGCGGGGCGCTGACGAGAATGCTGCGGGAGACGTTCACCATGGTTGAATAGGCCTATTCTAACAAATTGCCGGCCGCCCGGGCAGTCCCCTACGGCAGGCGGAGAGTCTTGGCCGCGCCGGTCCTCATCGTGAAGCGGCGCGAGAACGCGGGGGCCGAGGAGCCCGGCGCGGGCCGGCCCCGCACGCTGACCGCCAGCCGGCCGCGCGACATCACCCGGTAGACGACGGAAACGAGCCAGCCTTGAAAAGGGAGGCCGGTCAGGCTCAGCGCGCGGCCGGGCGTCAGCCACTGCGAGGGCAGCCGCGGCGAAAGGGTCACGGTCTTTGCGAAGCCGTCCTCCTTGACGCCGAAGACCTCGCGCACGACGGCGTAAAGCCCGGCGCTGTTCCAGAGAGTGGAGACGATGCTGATCGGGCCGTCCTTTTGAGACTGGCTCACGGACTCGGGCAGCGAGCCCGGGGAGACCGACAGCAGCGTCGACATATCGCCGGCCAAGCGCAGGAAGTCGCCGCCGCGGCCGGCCGAGGCCTGGGCGGCGGCCTCGAGGAAGTTCGCGAAAGGCCAGATATCCCCGTCGTTGAACACCGGCTTGGCGCCGTAGGGCTGCGAGTCTTGGTGCCCCAGGCCGCTGGCGGCCGCCAAAGCGGCGTCGGCGCTCCTCAGCACGACGTTCCAGCGGCCGCGCGGGAAGACGCCGAAGAGGACGCCGAGGCCGGTGCCGACCTCGTCGACATGCGCGCTGAAAGCGCCGCGAGCCTTCGGGTCGATGTAGTCGGCGTAAGAGCCCTTGGCCGGCAGCCAGAAGCCGCCGGCTGGGACGGAGCGGTTGATCCGCGCCCGCATGGCGGCGGCTCGCCTCTTCCAAAGGGCGGCCTGGGCGGCGTTGCCCAGGTCGGCGAACATGCGACCGAGACGGTCCAGCGCCGCGGCGAAGATGACCTGCTGATACACGTTGGCCTTTCCTTTAAGGACAGCCTGGAGGCTGGGCCAATCGCGCCAGGTATCCAGCCCGCCTCCGCGATCGACCAGGAAGCCCTGGGCGTTTCGCGAGCGCCACATCCGCTGCATGCGCCGCTCAAGGTCCGGCAGATGGGCCTTGAGGAAGCGGCGGTCCCCGGCGATGCGCGCGTAGTGCTCGCTGGCGATGGTCAGCATCGAGACGCCGTCTTGACCGGCCACGAAGCCCCCGGCCAAGGCGCTCGAGAGGGTCTGCCTGGCCCGCCCGGGCGCCACGATGGCGGCCGCCAGGCTGCCGTAGCCGGAGTCGCGCGCCCAGATCTCCGGGTGGCCGAACTTCGCCGCGGTCAAGCCGCCGTTTTCCGCCGCGTAGTCGGAGTTGAGGATGTATTTCAGATCGTTGAGGGAGTCGACGGCCGGGCTTCCGGTCCTGAACGCGGCGCGCTCCCGCAGGGACTGCCAAGCCTGGGCGGTGCGCTCGGCGCTGAGCCGCACGCCCGCCTCGCCGCCGGCCCGCAGCCTCGCATAGGCTTCCTGCGCCGCGGCCGCCGTGCTCCCCACGCCGACGACGAAGGAAATCTCGGCCGAGCGGCCCGGACCGAGAGCCAGGCGCGCGACGGACTGGAAGGAGCCCGACGGCCCGGCGGCGAAAACGGCGGGACGCGGCGCGACCGCCAGGCCGGCGACCAGGAACATGATCCCTTGGGGATCTCGCGCGACGACGGCGCCCAGCGCGGGATCGAAGCGCGCGGCGCCCCGGCAAGCGGGGCTGAAGGCCGCGTCGAAATAGGAGAAATCGGCGAAGGCGAGGCAGGGGCGGACGACGGCCCGCAGGGTGACGACCTTGGCCGAGGCGGCGGTGTTGGTCACGCGGAGTTCTTCGGCCAGCGCCCGCATGTCGGAAGAGGCGAAGGGCATGAACTGCGTCCATCGCGCCGACAGGTCCCTGCTCCGGCGCCGGATCGTGCGAACGCCGTCTTCAAAGGACTGAG
Organism: Elusimicrobiota bacterium; assembly: GCA_027452025.1. Taxonomy (GTDB): domain Bacteria; phylum Elusimicrobiota; class Elusimicrobia; order UBA1565; family UBA9628; genus DAIDHI01. Next base: position 4,663 of record DAIDHI010000076.1, read on the forward strand.
AGGCCGGCTGAAGACGCGCCGCCGAGCTTACTCGCAAAGAGAAAACGGCAAGCGAGCCGGCGGGTCTGACGAGATAGATGTCGTCGGGTCGGTGCGCCGGGCCGTGGTCGGGATAGCTGTCGAAGAGCGCCTGCAGCTCTCCTTTCGAATCGAAATGGGCGACGAGATTGTTGACCGGGTTGTAGAGGTTGTAGTCCTGATCCGTCCTTCCGCCCGGCAGAGTCCAGGCGCCGGTCTTCTCGTCGTATCGGAAACGCGTTCCCCGCCACTGCGCGCGGGACGGTCCGGCGCAGAGCGAAAGGGCGGCCAACGCCCAAACGAGGCGCATCCTCATCTCGTCCAAGCGTAGCGCCGCCGCCGACGCTCCGACAGGGGCGACGGACCCAGGGACTCGCGGGCCTTAAGGCCTCGCCGCGCGGTCCGCGAATTTTCTACAGTCCCAGTGAATGATCCGGCAGCGGGTCCTCGGCCGCACCGGCTTGCGCGTCAGCGAGCTCGGTTTCGGCGCCTGGGGCATCGGGAAGCTCGGATGGGGCGTGGACGGCGACGACCGCCGCTCCTTGTCCGCGTTGAAGCGCGCCCTGGAACTGGGCGTCGATTTCTTCGACACCGCTTATGCTTACGGCAACGGACACTCGGAAAATCTCATCGCTTTCGCGTCCCAGGGAGCGCGAAAACGCGCGTCCGTGGCCACGAAGATCCCGCCCCGGCAATGGCCCTGCCGAAGGGTTTGCGACGCCTTTGCGCCCGGATGGATCGTGCAATGCACGGAGCGCAGCCTGAAGAATCTGGGAGTGGAGACGATCGACCTTCAGCAGTTCCACCAATGGGACGACCGCTGGCTGGCCCAACCCGCATGGGACAAGACCTGGACGGCCATCGAACGGCTCAAGCGCGACGGCAAGATCCGTTTCTGGGGCGCCTCGATCGCCTCATTCCGGCCGGAAAGCGCGCTCGAGCTGGCCGGCAGCGGACTGGCCGACGCCATCCAGGTGATCTTCAACCTCTTCGAACAGGCGCCGGCGGACGCCCTGCTCCCTTTGTGCCAGAGCCGCGGCGTCGGGGTGATCGCGCGCTCCCCGCTGGATGAGGGCGGCCTGACGGGGCGGCTCAGCGGCGATACCCGATTCGACGAGGCCGATTTCAGGCGCAGCTATTTCGGCGGGAGCCTGTTGGAAGAAACCGTCCGCAGGAGCAAGCGCCTGGAAGATCTCCTCGTGCCCTCTCATGCCGCCAGCCTCGCGCAGGCCGCGCTCAGATTCTGCCTGAGCTTTCCCGCCGTCTCCACGGTCATCCCCGGCATGAGACGGCCCGAGCATGTGGAGGCCAACGTCCGGGCGGCGGCCAGCGGCCCCCTCCCCAAGGACGTCCTGGACGCCTTGCGGCCCTACGCCTGGACCCCGCGCAAGGAGAGCTAGCGCGATGAAAGAAAAAGCGCGGGCTGCGCCCCTTTTCCAGGTAGGCCTTGACGGAATGCGCCTGCCCACCGGCGCGCAGTTGGGGCGACTTCGCAAGAAGTTCGCCTCCGTTCCCGCGCTGCGGCTGCCGGGCCTGCTCAGTCCCGACCTTTGTCGCTACCTCCTCGAGCAAATCGCCCGCTTCCGCTTCCTGGCCGACGCGGCCTACGATCGGCCGCGGAATTTCAAGAGCCCGGAAGTGATCGTCGCGCGCACGCTTTCCGCGCTGCTGAGCGAGCCGACGCTCTGCGAGGCCGTCGGCGCCGTCACGGCGCGCCGGGTGAGGACCTTCTCCGGAGTGTTCTCCCGCCACATCCAAGGGGGCCGGCAGCCTTGGCACGGGGATATCGTCAAGGGACAGGCCCGCGTGGCGGGCTTGGCCGTCAACCTCTCGGCCCGGCCGTTCGAAGGCGGCCAATTCCAGCTGCGCCGGAAGCATTCGGTTCGGCCGCTGGCCACCATCCCTTACGAAGACCCCGGGGACGGCTGCCTGTTCGAGATCGACCGGAAGTGGCAGCATCGAGGGGCCCCGGTTTTGGGCCCGGCCCCAAAAATCCTGTTCGTCGGCTTCTTTTACTCGGGCGATGCCGCCGGGCGCCCGGGAATTTTTCGCGTCGAACCCGCGCGAGGCTCCGCTGACGCCGCTTCTTGACGGGTCCAGCACGGGCAAGGTAAGATTTCCCCGTGCCCGTCAAGAAGCGGAAGGACGGCGATAAGAAGCGCCGAAAATATCTTCCTCCCGTCCTGATCGCCATGGGCTCGCTCATGTCGATGACCCGGCAGGGCTTCAGCACCGTGGTTATGATCTGCTGCCTGACCGAGAGACTGCGCGCCTCGCTGCGCTCGCCGGCCGAGCGAGATCGGCTCTTGTCGGACACGGTACGGTTGGCCTCCCGAAAGAGGGTCTAAACCATGGGGCCGCTCGGGCGACCGAGCATCGTCCTGGTCCAGCCCCCGGCCTTCAGCTGCTCCCCCTCCAACGCGCTGGCTCTCCTGAAAGCGCACCTGAAAACCCGCGGGTTGCGCGCCGCGGTCAGGGACTCCAGCCTTTCCGTCTGGGACTTCTGCCGCGAGCGCCACGGCCTGCGTCCGCAGGACTGGACGACCGAAAGCGCCCCGCAGTTCCATGCGCGACTGGAGGCCGATCCGGCGGCCACGGAAGCGGCGCTCGATGCCGAGGCGCGCTGGATCGCGGGCGAAAATCCCGACTTGGTCGGTTTCTCCCTCCAGACTCTGACCGACGAATACGGTCTCAGGCTGGCCGAGAAGGTAAAGACGCTGGCGCCGGGAACATGCATCGTGGTGGGCGGGCCCCAATGCCTGCGCGAGACGCTCGCCTATGAGCTCATCCGCCATCCCGCCGTCGACGCCGTGGCTCTGGGCGAGGCCGACCGTTCCTTCGTGTCCTTCGTCGACCGATTCGACGTCGCTTCGCGAATCGCGCCCAGGACCCGGGGGCTCCTCGTCAAGGAGCGCGACGGCGTCGTCGACGGCGGAGACCCGCTCGAGATCGAGGACCTCGACGAGCTTCCGTTCCAAGATTTCGGCGGTTTCGACCTAGAGCGCTATCCTCGCGTGCTGCGCCTGGCCACGACGCGGGGCTGCGTGCGGAAATGCTCGTTTTGCACGCATATCCTCCAGCAAAAGACGTTCCGCTTCATGAGCGCCGGACGCATCGCCTCCGAGATCCGCCACCAACTCGCGACTTTCCGCGCCGCGCACGTCGAATTCGGCGACTCCCTGATCAACGGCAGCGTCGCGCGACTGGCGGAGCTTTCGGAAAAACTCGTCGAGTTGCGCGTGGAGAGAGCGGCGGCACGGCAGAGCGACGACCTGACCTGGGCCGGGATGGCGATCCTCCATCCGACCATGACTGCGGCTCTGCTGCGGCGGATGCGTCTGGGCGGCTGCCGCAAGCTCTCCTACGGGCTTGAAAGCGCCAGCCAGAAAGTCGTCGACCTCATGGGCAAGGGCTTCCGTGTCTCGGACGCCGAGGCCGTCGTCCGCGCGACGGCCGACGCCGGCATCTACGTCTCTCTGTTCGTCATGGTAGGCTTCCCGGGAGAGACAGAGGACGATTTCCGGCAGACCTTGGATTTTCTGCGCCGCAACCGTTCCAGCATCTTCGGGCTGGACATCTCCGCCTGCGAGATCCAACGAGGTTCGGAGCTCGATCTCAGCCGCGCTCGCCGCGGAGTGATTTTTCCCGGAGGAGACCGACGCGGCTGGTTCTGCCACGACGGGTCCAACGACCCGGACGTCCGCGAACGGCGATACAAGGAAGTCCTTGCCCTGGCCGGCAGGCTCGGCATCCATTCCAACCGCGAGCCCGCGGAACGCGCCTCCGACCTGGAATATGACCTCGCCCCGTAACCCAGCCTGTCTCGTTGACGTGATCGTCACCACCCGCGACCGGCTCCGATACCTGAAGGCGGCTTTGCGCAGTCTCGAGGGCCAGACGCTGCGGCGCTGGCGGCTGATCGTCGTCGACGGCGGCTCCCGCGACGGCACGGCGGCCTGGGTCCAGAAGGCCTATCCGAAGGCCCTGCTCAAGCGAGCTCGCGGCAATCCCGGACCCGCGGCGCTCATGAATCTCGGCCTGAGGGCGGCCCGCGCCCCTTTCGTCGCCTTCCTCGAATCCGACGACCTTTGGACGCCGCGGCATCTCTCGAGGGCGGTCGCCGCCCTCTCGTCGTCGCCGGCTCTCAAGGCCTCCGTCGCGGGCTTCGGCATCATCGACGCCCGCGGACGCAGGGTCGAGACGCGCCTGCGGCCGCCGCCCGACCCTTTCTTCAAGACGGTCAGCGGCCTGGAGCGGCCGTTCCCGTTCTCGACGGCGGTCTTCCGCGAGGAGGTCTTCGAGCTCGTCGGAGCCTTCGACGAGGGCCTGCGCTGGCACGGCTGGGACGTCGACTTCCAGTACCGCGCCGCTCTGAGGCTCGGGGCCGGAGCGTTTGCCGCGCTCGCCGAGCCGCTTGTCCTGTATCGCAAGCACGCGGGGCAGCTCTCCGGGCTATCACCGGCCTCGCAGCGGGGCCGAGAGGCCTTGCTCGACGGCGCCTGCCTGCTTCGCCGCTACGACTCGCGGTTTCGAGCCAACGGGCTCAAGTAGCCTCCGCGGCCCCCTCGCCCCCCGGCCAATGCGGGCAGCAGCTCGTCGGCGGCCCGCAGGGCGCCGGCCATCTGGATGGGAGTCCCGCTCTCCCCGGGCGCGTCGCAAAGCCAGCGATCCGAATCCCACAGATTCTCGAGACGCGGCAACGCTGCCGCCGCGCGCGGGCGGGGCGCGGGAAAGAACTCCTGGCGGACGGCGGCCAAGCCGGTCTCCCGCAAAAAGCCCTCCTTGACGAGGAAGCGCCGGACGAACGCGGCGAAAGCGCCGGGATCCTGCGACTGCCATGACGACAGCTCGCTCTGCAGGCGGTCGCCGCCCCCGGCCGGCGGAACCGGCACCGCCGCTCCCAGGCTGTAGCAGCCGCGCGGAGCGTTGTCCGGGCTGAAGCGGGCCGGGTAATAGACCAAGGGCGGCAGCAAGGGGTTCGAGCCGGCCAAGCGCACCCAATGGTAAGGAAGCGGCGCCCGGCCCTTGAGCAGGAAATGATAGAGGAGCAGGCCGCCCTCGCGAGAGACCGGACCCTTGCGCGCGGCGGCCCTCCTCCAGCCGACGCTCCAATAGCAGCCGCGAATCCTGATCCAGCGCCCCCGGAGGCGGGCATGCGTCACCCGTCCGCCGCGAACGCGGAGATCGCCTTCTCCGAGAGTCTGGTTGAGGACCATGCGCCCTCCGGCCGCGACGACGGCCGCCGCCAGGGCCTCGAAAATCCGGCCGAATCCTCCGCGCCGGGGATAGAGGGCCGCGGGCGGCCGCTGGACGCGCATGCAGCTCCACGCCTCTTGGTTCGGTTCGGCGAAAAGCTCGAAGAAAGGAAGGCGCGCGCCGCGGACGGACCACCGCGACGCGTCCTCGACGATGAGGCCGGGCGCCAACCACGACGCCGAATGCGCCTCAAATTCCAAGGCGTCGGGACCGAGGGCCCGTCGCACCAGATCCCGGACCCGGGCCTGGCCGCTGACGAAGGCATGCATCCCAAAATCGAAGGTGTAGCCGTCGTAGACCAAGGAGCGGGCCTGCCCGCCCACGACGCGAGCGCCCTCGGCGACGATGACCGGCAGGCCGCGGCGAGCGGCTTCCCAGGCGAAGGTCAGCCCTTGCGCCCCTGCGCCCACGACCAGGATAGGATCGGCCACCGGCCTACGGTATCAATTTCTTCGGAGGGAAACTGGAGCGGGCGAGCGGAATCGAACCGCCGTCTGATCCTTGGCAAGGACCCGTTCTACCATTGAACCACGCCCGCATAGAACAACGGGAGGATTATACTAAACGTGAGGATGCTGGTCTATCCCCTGCAGGTGCTGCGGGAAGGCTTCCTTGACCGTCTCGTCTTCCAGGATGCGCCGGTTCTCCTCCTCCATCGCCGACAGGACGTCGTCGAAGGACTTGAAGAGACACTCCACCACCTCGGGATCGAACAGCTTGCCGGCCTGGCCCTGAACGTAGGACCGAGCGTCCTCGACGGTCCAAGCCCCTTTATAAACGCGTTTGCTCACCAGCGCGTCGAAGACATCGGCCACGGACACGATGCGCGCCTCGATCGGGATTTCCTTGGCCTTGAGGCCGTAGGGATAGCCGCTGCCGTCGAAGTGCTCGTGGTGGGCGATGGCGATCTTGGCGGCCAGGCGCAGCAGGCGGCTCTCGGCGTTGGCCAGCATCTGGCTGCCGTAGATCGTGTGCCGCTTCATCTCCTCGTATTCGAGCGCCTCGAGCTTGCCCGGCTTGCGCAGGATGGCGTCGGGGATGGCCACCTTGCCGATATCGTGCAGCGGCGAGGCGTAGCGGATGTCCTCGGATTCCAGGTAGCTCAGGCCCATGGCCGAGGCCAGGATGCCGGAGAAGCGGCTCATGCGGCGCAGGTGGCGCCCGGTGTCCTTCTGGTCGCGGAATTCCGCGACCAAGGCCATGCGGTAGATCGTTTCCAGGTGAGAGCGGCGCAAATCCTCGTAGAGCGTGGCGTTCTCGATGAAGGAGGCGGCCATGGTGGCGAGGATGCGCAGCAGGCCCTCGTCCTCGTCGGTGAACGCGCCCTTGCTCTTGTTGAGCACCTCGAAGACGCCCACGGCCTTGCCGTCGCGGCCCTTGAGCGGCACGGCGAGCACGGAGCGCGTCTGATAGCCGGTGATGCGGTCGAGGTCCTGGGTAAAGCGCGTGTCGCGATACGCGTCGCGGATGTTGACGGCGCTGCCGGTCTTTGCGACAAAGCCCGCGATGCCCTGGCCCATGGGGATGCGCAGGATCTTCTCCTCGACGCCGAGCGTCACCTTCGTCCACAACTCGCCCTTGTAGGGGTCGACGAGGAAGACGGAGCAGCGGTCGGCGGCCAGGATGTGGCGCACCTCCTCGGCGATGATGGTCAGCAGCGCGTCGAGCCGGGTCTCGGCGGCGACGAGGCGGCCGAAGCGCGAGAGCAGGGTCTGCCGCTTCTCGAGTTCCTGTCTTCGCCCCATAGGTTATTGCCGATCTCCGTCGAGAGCGGCCGCTTCGCTCACGTGCAGCACGGTGCAGCCAGGATAGTATTTCGACAGTCCCGCGTCCAGTTGGAGCAGGCAGGACGTCGAGCTCGTGACCACGGTCTTGGCGCCCGTCGCCTTGATGTTGGCGACCTTGCGCTTCAGGATGTCCTCCGAAAGCTCCGGATGAAGCAGCGAAAAGGCGCCGGCGCCTCCGCAGCAGTCGTCGGCCTCGGCCATGGGACGGAACTCCCCGGCCGACTCGAGCAGGGCCTTCGGAGCCGGAAGATTCTGCCCGTGACGGGCCCGGCAGGAGTTCTGGCAGGTGACCGGGCCGGCGACGCGCGCGCCGGCCGCGTCGAAGACCTCGGCGGCGTCTCGGACTCGAGCGGCGAAGCGCTCGGCGCGCCGTCTCCAGTCAGGCTCCGCCAAGAAGAGCTGGGGATACGACTTGAGGAACGCGGCGCAAGACGAGCAGTCGGCGACGATCGGGACGTCCCCGCCCTTTTCGGCCTGCGCGACGGCGCGCCGGGCCATCTCGCGCGCCTCGGCGGGATCGCCATAGTTGTAGGCCAGCAGTCCGCAGCAGCCGTTGTCGAGGAATTTCCCGGGCCCGCGGCGCTTTTCCAGCGCCTTCACGGTGGCCAGGCCCACGCGCGGGTAGACGTAATTGGGCCCGCACGGCGCGAAGTAAGCCCACGCGGGAGAGGCCGACCAGGCGCGCCCGCGCAGCTCCTCGAAGAGGAACCGCTTGGGCGCCTCGCGCGCGTGGGCGTCCGCCTCGGCCAGCCCGCTGAGGCCGACGAAGCGCAGCAGCGGAGCGGCCGCGCGCGAAAAACCCGCGCGCTTGGCGGCGTAGGCCAAATGGAGCAGGAAGGCGAACACTCGCGGCCGAGTCCCGACCAGCGCCGTCAGCCAGCGTGCCGCGAGGGGCGGCCGCGGCGACAGCCTGCGCCGGCCCTCGAGCACGAGATCGGCCGTGGGCACGTGGGCGTAGCAGGCGCTTTGGCAGCCCCCGCAGAGAAGACAGGTGGCTAGGGCCTCGCGCGCCGCGGACGGGTCCTTGAGCTTGCCCTCGAGCATCAGGCGCACTAGCTGATTGCGCCCGCGCGGCGAGCGGTCCTCGCGGCCCGTGGCCTTGTAGGTCGGGCAGGACTGCTCGCAGTAGCCGCAGCGGCTGCACTGGCTGACGGCGTCGTAGGTCGAGCGCTCGCCGAGGTCGGTCAGCAGGCGCCCGAGCGTGTTCACCGCACCCAGGCCTTGAGCGTCCGCGCCGCGCGGATGGACTTCGCCGGCGCCGAAATCCGGGATACCCCGGTCTTGGCATCGTATTCGATCGCGGCGGGCTTGCCGTCGAGCTCGGCGCGCGTCACGCGCTCCCGCGGCAGCTCGAAGACGACGGCGCGGCGCCCCAGCTGCCCGCTGAAGGAGCCGCGCGTCGAATCCACCACGACGGTTACCACGGCGCCCTTCTTGAGGTAATCGAGGGTCGTCAGCGCCCGGCGGCCTTCGAGGTAGCCGAGGCTTTCGCCATCGTCCTCATAGAGGTCGAAGGTCCCCAGCCGTCCCTCCTCGCCCGGATAGGCGCGCACGATCAGCGTCGAGAGCGGCGTCGTGGCCATGCGCTCGGTGAAAGGCTCCATCGGGATCGGCTGGCCGCCGCGGACAAACAGGGGAATCTCGTCGAGCGTGGCCCAGGCCTTGCCCTTCACCGGCCCCTGGATGCGGTCGCCGGAGTACCAGTCATACCACAGGCCGCCCGGCAGCCAGTACTTTTGGGACGCGAGCTTGCGGTCGCCGAAGCCGGGGCTGGTGATCGGGGCCGCGGCGAAATCGTCGCCGAAGAAATACTCCTGGGGGTTATCGTAGGCCTCGCCGTCGAGAGGGTAGTCGATGTAGAGCGCACGCACCAGAGGGATGGACTGGTCGTGCGACTCCCAGGCGCTGGAGTAGATGTAGGGGAAGAGCTCGTCGCGCAGGGCGTAGGCCCGCCGCATCGACTCCTCGGCGTCCAGGCCCCAGGTCCAGGGCCGCTTGTCGAGCGCCGGATCCTTGGTCGAATGCAGGCGCAAGGCGGCCGAAAGCGCGCCGAACTGGACCCAGCGGGCGAAGAGCTCCGGGGTCAGCACTCCCTGGTAGCCGCCGATGTCGTGGCTCCAGAAGAACGCCCCGACGTCGCCGGACTGGGCGGTGAACGCCACCTCGTAGGCCAGCGTCGGCCAGCCGATGAAGGTGTCGCCGGAGAAGAGCATCGGGTGGCGATGATCGCTCCACTGCTGCCACCGCGCGAAGCACTGGCCGCGCAGGCCGCCGCGCTCGGAATGGCGGTAGTAGTATTCGTTGAGCCAGGCCAGATCGTTGAGGGGACGGCCCTGCTCGTCGTCGTTCCAGTAGTCCAACCACCAGAAATCCACGCCCTGCTTTTCCAGTGGGTCGCGCACGTATTTGGACTCGGCTTCAAGATACCTGCGGTCGCCGGCGTCGAAAGGCAGGGTCTTGCCCGAGGCCGGGTCGGCGCCCAGCGCCTTCATGAAAGGAACGTACGCGGCCTCGAAGGGCTGGACGCCGTGGTCCGGGTGCTCGTTGAGCGTGGCGAAGAGGCCCTGCTCATGGACCCATTTGAGATACCCCGCCGGGTCCGGGAAGAGCTTGCGGTTCCAAGTGTAGCCCGTCCAGTCGTTGGGCAGGTGCCAGTCCATGTCCATGACGAGGACGTCGAGCGGAAAGCCGTGGGCGCGGTATTCGCCGACGATGCGCTCGTAGTCGGCCGCCGTGTGCGGCCACCAGCGCGAATACCACGAGCCCAGCGTGTAGCGTCTGGGCAGCGGGACGGCGCCGCCGATCTTGGCGAGGGCCTTGAGCGCCGCCTTGTAGTCGGCTCCGTAGCCGAAGAGATACCAGTCCAGCCCGGAGTCCTTGGGACGCAGGGCCGCCCAGCCGTCTTTATAAAGGATTCCCCTGGAGTCGTCATAGACGCGCCAGCCTTCCCGCGACAGCAGGCCCGGCTCCGTCGTCGCCGGGCCTTTAACCTCGTCGAGGTTGCGCGTGCCGCCGAGGTCGCGCGCCGCCGAGAAGCGTCCCGCCTGCCAATCCGAGCAGACCCCGTCGGCGCAGATATGGGCGGTCAAATTGGCCGCGGAGAAGGGCTTGCCGTCCGGGACGTAGGTCAGGCGGATGCGGCCGGTGTCGATGACGATGCCCGCGCTCGAGCGGGTCAGCCGGAAGTCGTCGTCGCGCGCGCCGCGCTCCATCGCGAAAAGCGAGGGGTCGTCGACGAAGCGGCCCTGGGCCTGGTATTCGAGCCGGACGCACTCCGCGGCGACGACGGTGAAGCGCGCCGGTCCGACCACGACGGGATTCTCCGCGGCCAGCGCCGGCAGCGCCAGGAGCAGCGCCTGGACGATCATGACCATGTCATGATAGCAATAATGATAAAATCGCCGCGTGCCCCCCCCCGCCGCCGTCTCGCGCGAGACGGCCCCAAAGGCCCGCTCCCTGCCGCCCGGGCTGCTCACCAAGCCCGACTGCCGAGCTGCCCGCAAGCTGGCCAAGACGATGAACTTCTACGAGTTCGTCGACGACATGAGCGCGGAATTCGGCGCGGCGGTCTCGTTGTCGCCCAAGCTCTTCATGTTCACCGCCTCGGACCTGATCAAGGAGACCCTGCGCAACACCCAGGATTTCCACAAGGACGCGCTCATCGACACGACCTTCAAGATCCTGGTCGGAGAAGGCCTGTTCACGGCGGAGGGCCGGATCTACGACCAACAGGAGCGCGTCATCAAGAGCGCTTTCGGCAAGAAGTACTTCGGGGAGTTCCGCCGCATCATCGACGATGAATGCGAAAGGCACCTGGACGAGGCGTTCGAGCGCTCGAGCCGCGACGGCAAGCCCTTCGACCTCTGCGCGCAATCGGTCGACCTGACGATGTCGATCGCCGCGCGCTCGTTTTTCGGGGTGGGCGGCGAGACTGAGCTGGCGCGCCGCTTCCGCAAAGGCCTCGTCTTCGTGCAGGATTGGTTCGCCAAGCTGCAGGCCGCGCACTTCGCCGAACCCATGCTGCGCCACATCGAGGACAGCCACCTTCGGCTGCCCATCCTCAAGTCGCTGCAAAGATCGGTCTTTCGCGGCCTGTCCGGCTCCGGAGAGATGGTGGAGGCCATCGCGGAGTGGAAGGCCTTCGCTTCGGACAACCACGCGGCCGTCCACGCCACCGCCGCCGACATGAGGGCCGGGTGCGCCAAGATCATCGAGCTGCGGCGGCGCGACGGCGACGCCCGGGGCAAAAACGACGTCCTGACTTCCCTGCTGCGCTTCCAGAGCGACCCCGAGAACACGTGGCTGACCGACGAGGTCGTCATCGACCAAGTGGCGACGTTCTTCGTCGCAGGCCACGAGACCACCTCGGACCTCTTCGTGACGCTGCTGTGGAAGCACGCCCGCGGCGAGACGCCCAAGGAGGTCGTCGCCGAGCTCGAGTCCGCCTCGGACATGATCTGCGAGGAGCAGTTCCTCTTTCAAAGGTATCCCGCCGCCTATGCCTACCTTTCCCGGGTCCTTCTGGAGCACCCGCCCATCGTCTTCACGGTCCGGCAGGCTCAGCGCGACGTCGAGGCCGGCGGCTACGCCGTCCCCCGAGGCACCACGGTCATCCTCGCCCTCAACGCGGCCCAAGACATCGACGTGGCCTTCGGCTTCGGCCGGCGCCAATGCATCGGCCGCGTCTTCGCCCTGGAAGAGGCCGTCCTCGGCCTGCGCCGCCTCATCCGCTTCGAGCTGGCGCTCGAAGACCCCGCCCAGAGGCCTCAGATGACGCAGGGACTGACGATCGGCTACAGCCGCAGCCCCGTGCCGATCCTGGCGCGCTCTAAGCGAACAGCCAGGGGTTGAGCCGGTTGTCCGGATCGAAGGCCTTCTTGAGCCTTCGCGAGACGTCGGTGGGCGAAAGCGGCCGCGCGGCAACCGGCCCGGAAACGTCCTGCGGGCGGCGGTAGACCTTCAGGGTCAAGTCGAGGATCGCTCCGAAAGCGCCCCAGGAGCCGATCAGCAGGCGCGGCACGTCGTAGCCCGCCACGTTCTTGACCACCTTGCCCCCCAGGTCGACGACCTCGCCGCCGGGCAAGAGCACGCGCATGCCCAAGAGATCGTCGCGCAGGCGCGACCAGGCCTTGGTCGCGTAGAGGCCGCCGAGGGTGCCCGCGCAGTCGGGAAGCTTTACGTGGAGACCCTTTTCGCCCAGGGCCATGATAAACTCGCGAACTCCCAAGCCCGCCTCGACGGTCACCGTCAGATTCTTCTCGTCGAGATCGATGATCTCCCGGCAGGCCGTAACGGCAAGCGCCGCGAGCCCGCCAGGCTCGCGGCGCAACCGCGAACCGCTGCCCACGATCTGCATTCCGCAGCAGTTCGCGGTTTCCGTTTTAGACAACTCGATGAGATGCTCCTGACCCTTCGTGAGGGGCCTGGGCTTGCGGCGAATCAGCGCCGGTCCTTTCGCCTCGATCGGAAAAAGCTTGTCCGGATTGGCCAGGTCATCCGGATCCAGCGCCTTCTTGATCCTGCGGAACAAATCCAGAGTCTGCGCCGTGAACAGCCACGCCATCGCCTCTCGCTTGTCGATGCCGATGCCGTGCTCGCCCGACAGCGAGCCGCCCAGATCGACGCAAGCCTGCAGGATATCCCGCCCCGCCGCTTTGACGCGAGCCGTCTCTTCGGGGTTTCTCTCGTCATAACCCACGTTCGGGTGGATGTTGCCGTCGCCGGCATGGAAGAGCAGGCCGGCCGTCAGCTTATGGCGCGCGCAAATCTCGCGGATGCGCGCGACGATCTCCGGCAGCCGGTCGCGGGGCACGACTCCGTCCTCCACCATGACGTTGGGGGCCAAACGGGCCATCGCCGCGTAGGCGCCGCGACGGCCTTCCCAGAGCTTCTCCCGGCGAGCCGGATCGTCCGCGCTGCGCACCTCCGCGGCCTCGAACCGGCGGCAGAGATCTTCGACCTGGGCGGCTTCCCGGCCGGCGTCGTCGCCGTCGACCTCGATCAGGAGCACGGCCTCCGTCGTCGGATAGCCGGCGTGCGCGTAGGCCTCGACGGACTCGACGGTGACCCGGTCCATCGCCTCGAGCACGCGCGGGACGATCCCCGCGGCGATGACGGCGCTGACGCACTCCACGGCGGATTCGATGGATGGAAATCCGGCGAGGATCGTGCGGATCTCGCGAGGCAGCGGCAGGATCTTGAGCCAAAGCTTGGTGACGACGCCCAGGGTCCCCTCGGCGCCCACCAGCAGGCTCAGGACCTCGGGCCCGTCGTCCGCGAGCGAGAAGCGGCGCAGGGAGCCGTCCGGCAGGACGGCCTCCAGGGCCAGGACGTGATTCGTCGTCACGCCGTATTTGAGGCAGCGGGGGCCGCCGGCGTTCTCCGCGGCGTTGCCGCCGAGCGTCGAGACCTTGAAGCTAGCCGGATCGGGAGCGTAGAAGAAGCCTCGCGGCTCGAGCGCGCGCTGGAGGTCCAGGTTCACCACGCCGGGCTCGACCACGGCGACGCCGTTCTTTTCGTCGATCTCGAGGATCCGGTTGAGCCGGGCCAGCGCCAGCACCACGCCGCCGCGCAAGGGGATGCAGCCGCCGGAAAGGTTGGTGCCCGCGCCCCTCGCCACGAAGGGGACCTTCTGGCGAGCGCACCAGGCCACGACGCGCTGCGCCTCCTGCGCCGAGGCGGCAAGCACGACGGCATCCGGCCGGCCGCGATCCAGGGCGGCGTCGTAGGAGTAGACGGCGAGGTCCGCCTCCGAGTCGAGAAAAGACCCGTCGGCGACGAGGTCCTTGAGCGCGGAGGCGGTCACTTGCGCGCGGGCAGGGTGAAGAAGAAGCGGGAACCCTTGCCGAACTCCGACTCCAGGCCGATCTCTCCGCCGTGCATCTGCACGATCTCGCGGGCGATCTTGAGGCCGAGGCCGAAGCCCGCCTTGCGCATGGCCTGCGCCTCCTGGCTTTGAAAGAAGCGCTCGAAGACCCGGGGCAGATCCTCCTTCTTGATGCCTATGCCCGTGTCGATGACGCTGACCGTGATCCACTGCGGCGTCACGTCGACGCGCACCGTCACCGAGCCGCCTTCCTTGGTGTATTGGATGGCGTTGGTGCAGAGGTTCTGGATGACCTGGCCGATGCGGTTGGGATCGCCGGCCATCGCGGGGAGCTGGGGAGGGCAGAGGACGTCGAAGCGGATGCGCCGCTGCTGGGCCACGACGTCGATGCGCGAACGGACCTCCGAGAGCACTAGGATGAGGTCCAGCTCCGCGATGTTGACGCGCAGCTTCCCGGACTCGATGGCCGCGAGATCGACGAGATCGGAGATCAGCAAGTTGAGGGTCTTGGCGGCCGAATGGATGTGCGAGGCCGCCTTGAGCTCATTGGGCTGGCTCTTGAGGCGCATGCCCAGCACCTCGGCGTAGCCGAGGATGGCCGTCAACGGATTCTTGACGTCGTGGGCGACCATGGCGAAGAACTTGGTCTGGAAGCCGTTGATCTGCGCGAGCTTGCGGTTGGACTCCTGGACTTCCTTGAGCAGCCGGGCGTTCTCGAGCAGGAGGTAGCGCCGTTCGAGCGCGCGCTGCACCGAGGACAGCAGTTGGATCGGATCGACGGGCTTGATGAGAGCGTCGTCGAGGCCCAGGGCCGAGGCGCGGCTGACCGCCTGCAGGGCCAGCTGCGGCGGATGCGGCTCGATCATCAGGATGACGCGCAGATCGGGATCGGCCTCGCGCATGCGCTGGGCGTAATCCTGCGCCGTGTGCTCGGCAAACGTCAGCGCCGCGCCGATGATCGCGAGGTGGAAGCTGCCCTTGGCCTGGACCAGCCGAAGCGCCTCGCGGCCGTCGAGCGTGGCCACGACCTCGTAGCCCGCGGCCCGCAGGTTCTGGGCCTGCGTCTCCATCACGCCCTTGTTGTTGTCGAGGATCAGGACGCGCTCCCGGCTCTTCGGCGCCGACGCCGCCTGCATCCCCTCGCCGAGGATTTGCGCGATGCGAGGGGCCTGATCGCGCATGATCGAGGCGGGGAAGCCCTCCTGCAGCGCCTTGGCCGCGGCGCGGGCGAAATCGAGGCTCGTGACGTGGTAGCAGACGATGTCGGGGCTCTGCTGGCGAAGCCGGCCGTCGAGGGCCTCGGCCTCGGCGAAGGTGCCGGCAAAGAGCGCCACGGCCGCCTTCGGCGCCGCCGGCTGGGCCTCCCCTCCGCTGAGGCGGCCCCAAAAGCCGCCGGTCTTCTGCTCCTGCTCGGCCGCGGCGATCAGGAAATCGGCCAGGCCCGCCGCCGTCTCCACGGCCGCCGTCTGCACCCCGGACTGCTGGAGGGTGATCTGGAGGCCGCGGCTGGCGAAGAGCGCCTGATCGGCGAAGAAGACCACGGGGCGCGGCGCCGCGCGCACCTGGTCGGAAAATCCGGCCGGCAGCGGCGTCGGCAGGCGGCGCAGGGCGGCGGGCTCCACGGGAGAGAGCGTGGCCAGCGTCTCGAGCAGGAAGAGCGGGAAGCTTCCTTTCTGGCGCTGGATCTGCAGGAGCGCGGCGCGGTCGGCGGCGGGCATGCGGGAATAGTCCGCCACGACGGCGGAGAACGCCTCGCCGCCCAGGCTCGGCGCGGCTTCCCGCACCCCGGGCAGGGAGATCAGCTCGTAGCCGCGGCCGGTCATCGAGGGCAGCAGCTCGCGGATGAGCGCCCCGTCCTGGGTGATGAGCAGGACTTTGCCGGCGCCAGTCGTCATGCGGGCTGCGGCGTCAGGCGGGCGGTGAAGTGGCGCAGGCTCGGGGTGCTTTCGAGCAGGCGCAGGCCGCGCACGCCGCCGGCCCGGCGGGTGAGGTCGGCGAAGACCTCGATGAGGAAGTCGACGTGGCTTTGCGTGTAGACCCGACGCGGGATCGCCAGGCGCACCAGTTCCATGCGCGCTTCGGGCCCGAACATCAGCGAGCCGATCTCCACCGAGCGGACGCCGGCCGTCAGGTAGAGCTCGCAGACGAGAGCCTGGGCCGGGAACTGCTCGCGCGGGATATGCGGCAAGAACCGGCGCGCGTCGACGTAGACGGCGTGCCCCCCGGGAGGCTCGACGATCGGCACGCCGGCCTTGCGCAGGCCCTCGCCGAGATATTCGATGGACCGCAGACGGTAGGTCAGGTATTGCTCGTCGAGGACCTCCTCCAGGCCGCGGGCCATGGCTTCCAGGTCGCGGCCCGCCAGGCCGCCGTAGGTCGGGAAGCCCTCGCCGAGGATGAGGACCTCGCGCGCCCGCCGCACCCAATCGTCGTGATTGAGCGCGAGGAAGCCTCCGATGTTGACCAAGGCGTCCTTCTTGGCGCTCATCATGCAGCCGTCGCCGTAGGAGAACATCTCGCGGGCGATCTCCGCCACCGGCCGGCTCGCGTAGCCGGCCTCGCGCAGCTTGATGAAGAAAGCGTTCTCGGCGAAGCGCGCCACATCGAGGATGAGCGGGATCTTGTAGTGCCGCGCGACCTCGGAGACCTCGCGGAGGTTCTTCATGGACGCCGGCTGGCCGCCCAAGGAGTTGTTGGTCAGCGTCATGATGATCATGGGTACGCGACCCGCTCCCAACTCCCGGATATTGGCCTCGAGCGCGCGCACGTCCATGTCGCCCTTGAACGGCGCCGGCACGGCGAAATCGAGCGCCCCGGCGACGGGCAGGTCCAGCGCCTGCGCCCCGGTCGACTCGACGTTAGCGCGGGTCGTGTCGAAGTGGGAGTTGGACAGGAAGACCTTGTCCGGCCCCCCGGTCACGCCCATCAAGATGCGCTCGGCGGCCCGGCCCTGATGGACCGGCAAGACGTGCCGGTAGCCCGTCAGATCGCGGACGGCCTTCTCGAAACGATAGAAGCTGCGCGCCCCGGCGTAGGACTCGTCGCCCCGCATCAGGCAGGCCCACTGCTCGGCCGACATGGCGGACGTGCCGGAATCGGTCAGGAGATCGATGAGCACCTTGTCCGCCGGGATGGCGAAGACGTTGTATCCGGCCTCGCGCAGGATATTCTCGCGCTCCTCTCGGGTGGTAAAGCCCAGGGGCTCGACGGCCTTAATCTTGAAGGGCTCGATGATCGTCTTCCAACGGCGTTCCATGCTAGTTGTTCTCCGAGCCGGGGTGGTAGGAGCACTCGGCGCAGCGGCACATGCGGCGCAAGTTCTCGAAGGAATAGATGCCCGTGCCGTGGCCGTCCGAGAAGGAGAACGTCAGCGCATAATTGCCCACGATCTCGGCGCGCGAGGAGCGCGTGTCCGCGGGCACCGTCGCCGGGTCGAGGAGCATCTCTCCCGACCACTCGTCCTTGCACGTCGCGCAGGGGCAGTTCTGGCGAAGGAATTGGAAGGTGAACTCGCTGACGTGGTCGTCCTCCCACACGATGCGGAGGCGGTCGTCGTCGATTTTCTCGATGCTCTTCGGATTGAAGTTCAGCATCAGCGGATTATTATATCATTTAGCATGTTCGGCATTTTCTTGAGCGCCTTATTGGCTCTTCCGGCGGCGCCGGCGCGGGCCCAATACGACCGGGAGCTGGTCCGGGTCAACGGGACGCCGATTCGCCAGTCGGAGGTCGTCCAGAGGCTCCTGGAGCGCTACGGAGACCAGACCCTCGACGAGATGATCGACGAGCTGCTGCTGCGCCAGGAAGCCCAGCGCGAGCACATAAAGGTGACCCAAGCCGAGATCGACCGGCGGCTGGCCCGGATGAAGTCGAAATTCTCGGACCCGAAGCTTTTCGAGGCGCAACTGGAGCAGTACGGCTCTTCGATCGACAAGCTCAAGCAGGAGATCGGCGAGCAGATCAGCCGCGAAAAAGTGGTCTTGGCGCACCGCAAGATCAACGTAAGCGCCGAGGACCTGCGGCAGACCTTCGCCCTGCACAAAGACGAGTTGGGGCAGCCGGAGGCCGTGCACGTCGAGCACATGCTCGTGCGCACCCGCGCCGACGCCGACGCTGTGGCCAAGGCCGTGACGGCCGGCGCCGATTTCGCGCAGCTCGCCCGCGAAAAATCCCTCGTCCCTTCGGAGCGGGACGGACAAAGCGACTACGGGTGGGTGGTCAAGGGCATGCTGCCCCCCGAGCTCGAAGACGCCGCTTTCGCCGCCAAGGCCGGCAGCGTCAAGATCGTGCCCTCCTCGAAAGGCTTCCACGTCATCCATGTCATCGCGCACCGCCCGGCCGTCGCGGCGCGGTTTTCGCAGGTCAAGGAGGATCTGCGCCGGATGCTGCTCGAGGAAAAGATCAAGCGCGCCCTGCCCGGCGTGGTCCGGGATCTGCGCGAAAAAGCCCAAATCGTCCCGCAAGGCCAATAGCCGCCTACCCTAGGTCCTAGGGACCAGGCCCCCTTTAGGCCCAACGCCTGGCGCGCCTGGGCCAAATGCTTCCTTCCCCGTTTCGGGGCCTTTGTTAGACTATGGGCGCATGACACGACGCCCCGCGCGCGCCGCGCTCGCCGCAGTCTTGTCGGGCCTGCTCTGCGGACCGCAGGCGCTGGCCGCCGATGTCGAACGGCCCGCCGCGCCGGCCATCCCCTCGGTCTCCGAGCTGCCGGCGGCCGTGTCCGCCCCGCAAATCAGCCAAATCCCGTCGATCCCCCAGACGCCCGCCGCGCTGCCGGCGACCGCCATCCCGTCCGCCGCCCCCGCGGCCCCAGCGGCCTCAGCGGCCCTCGCGCCCCAGGCGGCGCCCGCGGCGCCGCGTAAGACGATCCTGCAGCGGCTGCGCTCGAAGCTTGCGCTGCCCGCTGCCGCAGCGGCCGGCGCCGAGGATCAGCGCGGCGCGGCGGAACGCTCGTTCCTGTACCGGGCGTTCGGCATCCGCAAGCCGGCCGACCCAGCCTCCGCGCCGTCCCCGGTCCCGGTCCGCAAGCACGGCCGCAACGGCTCCGAGACGGGCAAAGGCGACGACGGCGGCGGGTCCGACTATCCCCGCGACACCATCGTCTTCGACGGTCATCAATATCCCTCCGAGGCGTTTCGGCCCAATCTCCCCGTCGAGCCTCTGCTCATCCAGGCCATCGATTCGGCCAAGACCTCGCTCCACATCGCGCTTTACGAATTCAAGCTGACCGGCGTGCTCGACGCCCTGCGCCGCGCCCGCGAGCGCGGAGTCGAGATACATATCGTCGTCGATTTCTCGCAGGTCTATCCTCAGAAAGAGCCCGACGACGATTACACTCCCCGCAGAAGCCGGGAGATCTGGGCGCTCCTGCGCGAGGGCTTCGACGTCAAGCTTCTTCGCGGGCTTGGCCAATACGGCATCAACCACAACAAATTCGTCGTGATCGACCACGGCGAGCGCGAGAGCCTCGCCGAGTACGGCTCCTACAACTGGTCCTGGACGGCCGAGGACGACCACTACGAAAACGCCGACTTCAGCGCGGACCCGACCGACGTCGAGGGCCTCATGGCCTACTGGAACTACCTCGACGGCTTGGCCAAGCCCTTCGACAAGCGAGACGACCCCTCGCTCTACTCCTGGCCCGCCTCGGTGCCGCCGCCGCCGGCGGCCGCCCCGTCGATCGCCTTCAACGGGATCCGGGTCCCGCCCTACGTCTTTTCGCCGACCTCGGTTGCGGGCGCCTCGGCCGAGGACTGGATCGTGCAGGCGATCAACGCCTCCCGCAAGTCCGTCGACCTGGCGATCTTCGCCCTGCGCTCGACCAAGATCGCGGACGCCCTCGCCGCGGCCAAGCGCAGGCGAGTCCGCGTGCGCTTGATCATGGACGAAAGCCAGGCCGGCACCGAGGTCTTCGGTCCCTACGCCCAGTATCTGGCGGCCAACGGCATCGAGGTCTACACGCTCTCAGGCCCCGATCCCAACGCCGATTTCCCGCTCGCCCAGAAGATGCACGACAAGTTCGCCGTCTTCGACGGCAAGCTGGTGGAGACGGGATCGACCAACTACACCAAATACGGCGCCGAAGGCAACTTCGAGAACGCTCACTTCAAGGCCGCGCCCAAGTCCGTGGCGGCCTTCCAGTTCTCCTTCGATCACATGCTCGCCTTGGCCAAGGCCTTCCCGAGGCCGGCGCGAGCGCCCGCGCTGCCGACCGACGCCGAGCTGCAAGCCCAGATGCGCCGGCCCCCATCGCCGCGCCCGGATCCGGTCCCGCCGCCGGCGCCCGGCCCGGGGCTCAAAGCCCGTCGCATCGGCTTCAACGGGTACATCTATCCCTCCTACGCCTTCCGCCCAGACACGCCCGTCGAGCCGCTTCTCGTCTCGGCCATCGACGCCGCGCAAAGCAGCGTGCGCCTGGCGCTCTACGAGTTCAACCTCGACGGCGTGCTGGACGCCCTGCGGCGCGCCAAGGCGCGAGGCGTCAAGATCGAGATCGTCATCGACCGCTCGCATGTCTACACCAGCGGCCGCGACCATACGGGCCAGGCGCGCAAGCCCAGCGAGCAGATCCAGGCCCTCATCAACGAGGGTTTCGACGTCCTCCTGCTCAAAGGCAAGAAGAGCGGCATCCAGCACAACAAGTTCGGGCTCTTCGACGCCGACGAAACGGGCGGGCTGCTGGAATTCGGCTCCTACAACTACGCCCAGACCGCCGAGCGCGACCACTTCGAGAACGTGAAGTTCACCAACCACGCCGCCGATCTGGCCGATTACCTGGCCTATTTCCACTATATGCGCGGCCTCGCCGAGCCCGTCGATCACGAGAAGCTCGGAGAAGTCCTTCAACGAGGCCTCGAGACGGAGGAAGCGGAGACCGATTCGGCCGGGGACAGCGTCCCGGGCTCCGACGAGGGGCGGACCTCGAAGACCCCAAAGCCGCCCACGAGCACCGCGCCCCTCTTCGACCTCAACGGCGGAAAGTTCTACCGACACTACTTCTCGCCGCAAGGCGGCATCGAGGACGCCTGGGTGCGCGCCATCGAGCTGGCGCGGGACTCAATCGACGTCGCCATCTTCGCCTTCTGGTCCAAGACCATCGCCGACTCGCTGCTCGCCGCCCGGGCCAAGAATCCGGGGCTCAAGATCAGGCTCGTCCTCGACGCCGGCCAATCGCGGCTGGCCAAGATCGACGGCGCGCCCGTCGCCGACTGGCTCACCGACCACGGCTTCGATTTCCGCATGCTCGCGGGGCCCGACGAGCACGGGGATCCGATGTTCGAGAAGCAGCACAACAAGTTCCTGATCGTCGACGGCAAGTATCTGATCACGGGCTCCTTCAACCCTTCGCCCAACGCCGAGGACAACAGCTTCGAAAACGACAACCTCGTCGATGACCCCACGGACCTCGCCGGCTACGTGGATTATTTCGGGCGGATGTTCTCCCTCGGCTGGGCGCCTCGCGCCCCGGCGTCCGCCAAGCCGTCCGCGGCCCGCGGGATGTGACGCCGCTCGCCGCCCTCCTTCTTTGCTGGTTCGTCACCGCGCTCTGGCCCATCGTCGGGGCCTCCGGCATGCGCTACTTCTCCGGCCTGGTGTTCACCGAGGCCGGCTTGGCGGTGGGCCTGCTCGTCCTGACGCCGTGGCTGTTGCGCGGAGGCCGCTGGAAGACCCTGCTCGATCGCAGGCTCATGCCGGCCTTTTTCTGGATGGGGCTTTTCAGCGGGGCCGCGACGGCCATCTACGTCGCGGCCCTCGCCTACACCACGCCCGCCAACGCCGCCGTCACCGCCCAGGTGGAGGTGATCTATTCCGGGATCTTGTCGATGTGGCTGCTCGGCGAGCGGCCGTCCGCCGCTCAAACGATCGCAAGCGCTCTCGTCATCGCCGGGACCGGCCTCATCATGGCTCACGACCTCAGCTCGCCGCGCTGGCGAGGCGACTTGATGATCCTGGCCACGCCCTGGATGTATCAGGTTTCGCACATCTTCTCAAAGAAGCTGCCGCCCGGCATCGACCCCGTGGAGATCTCGGGCGCCCGCGCGCTCTACAGCCTGCTCGCGCTCGCGCCCTTTTGCGCCTGGGCGCTCTTCCACGGCGCCGCCTGGAGCGTCGCCCCGGCCGCGCTCGGCGCGCTGCTGCTGCAGGGCGGACTCCAGTCCAGCCTCAACTTCGTGCTGTGGTACGCGGCGATCCAGCGCATGGACTTGGCCAAAGCGACGGCCGTCCTGCTCTCCTACCCGGCGCTGACGATGCTCTTCTCATGGCTGCTCGGCCGGGAGTCCGTAGCCGCGCTCCAGGTCCTCGGCCTCTCAGTGACGCTGGCCGGCGCGTTCTGGATCTCGAGCCTCACCGTCGCCAGAACGGCCGAGGTCTGATAGAATACGCGCAATGGAGCGTAAAAACGTTCCCTATCAGAAGACGATCTTCGTCTGCACCAACGCCCGAGAAGGCGGGCGGGTCGCCTGCGGCAACCCGGGCCGCGGCGGAATGGAGTTGTGCGAGGCGCTCAAGGACTCCGTCAAGCGCCTGGGGCTCAAGGGCAAGGTCCGCGTGGCGCGCAGCGGCTGCCTGGACCTGTGCGAGAAAGGGCCCAACGCCTTCGTCTATCCGGACGGGCAGTGGTACAGCGGCATCGGGCCCCGCGACGTGCCCGAGCTGATCAAAAAGCTCGAGTCAGCCGGCGGATGATCTCGGCGGCCCGCTTCGAGGGCCGGCCGGTGAGAAAGCCGCTTCCTACCGCGCGCCCGTCGGCGTTCTTCAGGAACCAATGCATGTCGCCCTCGTGGCGCACGTGCATGGCTTTCCAGCACGCCGCGGACGCGCGCGGCCAGCGCCTGCGGACTCAGCCGCTCGATAGCGCGCTGCGGCTGCGGCGAGACGGCGAAGATCACCGCGCGTCCGGCAGCCGGATCGGCGATATAGAGGTAGCCTCCGGCCTGGCGCCGGGAGTCTCGGCCAGCAGCAAGAATCTCACGCGGCGATTCTAGCAGGCGGCCGCCTCGCGACCCCAGGGCCCCGGCGCGCCAAGCCGCCGGTCGAACGCGCCTTTGCCGCTATATATCCAAAACGATAACAGCTCGGCTGGCGTGTAAAAGGCGTTGTCGTTTGAAGCATATAGCGGTAAAGGCATTTACCGGCCCCTGCTACCGCCCCGCGCGCAACTGCGCCAGCATCCGCTCCTCGCGGCGCTCCATTTCCTCGATGCACCAATCGTCCGCGTCCTCGCAGGAGGACACGGGAACCAGCGGCGCGTAATAGCCCAGCGCCTGGAAGAGCCTGCGCCAAGTCGAGAGCCTGGCGTCTCGCCCCGCTTCCAGCCGGCAGACGGCGGCCGGCGTCACGCCGGCCAGCGCGGCGAGCACTCTCTGAGAGACGCGGCGCTCGCAGCGCAGGGCGTAAAGCTGCTCGCCCGGCGAGGCTCGAATCCACTTCAGGGGAATCTCGGCGGCGGCCCGCCATACGTCGTCAGGGATTTCCATCCTAAGTATACGGATCGGGGCCCGTTCAGTTCCCGGCTAGTTGGCGACGCGGGCGCGCTGGAGCCAGCGCGCGTTGTCGCGCAGCCAGCGGCGACGGGCCTTGTAGTCGGGGCACTGGCGCTCGACGTGGGCCCAGAAGCGGCGAGAGTGGTTCATCTCGAGCAGGTGCGCCAGCTCGTGGACGACCAGATAGTCGACGACCTCCGGCGGCGCGAGCGCCACGCGCCAGTTGAAGTTCAGGTTGCCGGCTTGGGAGCAGCTGCCCCACAACGTGCGCTGGTCCTTGATGAAGATGCGCTTGTAGCTCACGCCCATGGCCGCCGCGAAGTGCTCAGCGCGGGCCGTGAAGACCGTCCGCGCGTGCTCCCGGGACGCGGGCGGGAAAACCTCCGGCAGCTCGCGCCGCAGGGATTTGAGAAAGCCGCGGATGTCGTCGAGGAGCTCGCTCATTTACGGCGCAGCAAGGACAGGATCAGGGTCAGGAGGATGCTGACGAGGATCGATGTGGCCAGCGGGAAGTAGAACGTGAAGTTCTTGCGCTTGACGTAAATATCTCCGGGCAGCCGGCCGATCCATGGGACCTTTCCGGCCAGCATGATCATAGCGCCGAGGCCGGCGACGATCAGGCCCAGGACGACCAGGCTCTTGCCCATGGCGGATATTTTATCAGGTCGAAGGGCCCAGTGAGGACGGGGCCAAAGGGTGAACCGCGCGCGTTCGCCGCTGGGCTATAATTTCGTCATGCCAAATCTAGTGATCGTCGGAGCCCAGTGGGGCGATGAAGGGAAAGGGAAGGTCGTCCATTATCTCAGCGAGCGAGCGCACGACATCGTGCGCTACCAAGGCGGCAACAACGCCGGCCATACCGTCGTCCACGACAAGCAGAAGTTCGCGACCCACCTGATCCCCGCCGGCGTGCTCTTTCCGAACAAGCGCGGCATCATCGGCAACGGCGTCGTCGTCAACCCGAAGGAGCTTCTCGAGGAGATCCGCTTTCTCAAGGAGAAGGGCGTCGACCTCAAGGGCCGGCTCGTCGTCAGCCTGGGCGCCCATGTGGTGCTTCCGCATCACCTTCTTCTTGACGCCGCGCACGAGAGCGGCAACAAGCCGATCGGCACGACCAAGAAGGGCATCGGGCCGTGCTACACCGACAAGGCCGCCCGCCGCGGCATCCAGCTCGTCGACTATCTCGACGCCAAGACCTTCCGCGAGCTGCTCGAGGAGACCCTCGAGGCCAACCGGCCCGAGATCGAGCGCTGCGGCGGCAGCGTCGCCCAACTGCTCCAAAAGTCGCTGGAGGGGCAAAAGCTCTACGCCCCCAAGCTCAAGCCCTACGCCGCCGACACCGTCCCGATGATTCAGGACTCCCTGGGCCGCAACCGCTGGATCCTCTTTGAAGGAGCGCAGGGAGTGGCTCTCGATCTGGACCTCGGCACCTACCCTTTCGTGACTTCCTCGAGCACCGTCGCGGGCGGCGTCTGCGCCGGCGCCGGCGTCGGGCCGACGCAGATCCAGGACGTCATGGGCGTCACCAAGGCCTACGTCACGCGCATCGGCACCGGACCCTTCCCGACGGAAATGGACAAGGACCTGGCGCATCACCTGCGCGAAAAAGGCCAAGAGTACGGCGCGACGACGGGCCGGCCCCGGCGCATCGGCTGGCTTGATCTCGTCCAGCTCAGGCGCGCCGTGCAGACGAGCGGCATCAACCGCCTGGTCATAACAAAGCTCGACACCCTGGCCGACGTCAACGCGCTCAAGGTCTGCGTCGCCTACAAGGTCGGTTCCAAGACCGTCACCGACTTTCCCGTCTCCGTCGCCGCGCTCAACAAGGCCAAGCCGGTCTATAAGACCCTGGCCGGCTTTTCGGGCGACATCGCCGGCGCGCGCAGGCTTTCGGACCTGCCCGCCAAGGCCCTGCGCTACATCGAGTTCGTCGAGAAGTTCGTCGGGACGCCGATCAGCCTGGTCTCGGTCGGCCGCGAGCGCGAGGCCACGATCGTGCGCGACGCGAAGTTCGCCTGGGTCAACTAGTGCTCGTCAAAGGCTACCTGGGGATCGCCGGGACGATCGGCGTGGGCAAGTCCACGCTGACCGTGGAACTGGCCGAGGCTCTGGGCTTCGAGCCGGCCCTCGAGGACGCGGGCGCCAATCCCTACCTGCCCGACTTCTACCAGGACATGCACGCGCACGTCACCAAGATGCAGATCTGGTTCTTGAGCCACCGCGTGGCCGAGCACCGGCGCATCGCGCGGCGCATCCGCGAAGGCGCGGCCCGGGGAGTCGTCAAGGATCGCACGGTCTGGGAGGACATCGTGTTCGCCAAGATGTTCAACCACGGGCCGGACAAGATCCTCTCCGACCTCGACTACCAGACTTATCTCGGGCTCTTCGAGAACATGGTCCTCTATGAGCCGCTGTTTCCCGAGCTGCTGATCTATCTCGACTGCAAGCCCGAGACGGCGATCGCGCGCATCCACCGGCGCGGCCGGCCGATGGAGCAGGGCGTGACCGTCGAGTATCTGACGGCCCTCCAGCAGGCCTATTACGAGTTCCTGGACGAAATGAAGACCTACGGCGTCTCGATCCTGAAGATCGACTGGGAGGAGTTCATGCCCCTGTCCCAGCTCGTCGACCTCGTCCATAAAAGCGTAACACGTCCCGGCCAAAATAAGCCTGCTTGGACAAGCAGGAACAAGAGTTCTTCGACGCCTCGGCCGTCAACGATCTAGAGACGGCCCGCCTCGCCCTGAGGTGGGCGCTCGAGCGCATCCACAAGCTTTCCGGCGAGAGCGCGGCTCTCAAGGAAGAGCGCGACAGCGCCGCCCTGCAAGCGCGCAAGCTCTCCGAGGACAACGCCCAGAAAGACGACGCCGTCCGCCGCTGGAAAGAGACGATCCGCCTCTGGGAGTCCTCCCTCCAGGATCACAAAAAGATGGAGGAGACGCTGCGCGAGGAGCTGCGCCAGGAGCTCAGGCGCGACCAGGACGCGCACGTCCGCGCCGAGCGCGCCGAGCTCGAAAAGCAGCTCGACCTCCTCAAGCGCCAGCTCGCCGACAAGGAGACGGAGATCGGAAGCCTCAAGCGCGGCGCGATCGACGCCGCCCGCGAGGCGCGCGAGGCCGCCGAGCGCGAGGCGCAGGCCCTGCTCAAGCACCAGGAGCAGTCCTTCGAGGACACCAAGCGCGCCGTCTCCGACCGCCTGAGCGCCCAAGCCGAGGCCCTGCGCGCCCGCGAGCGGGACCTCGAAGAGCAGCAGCGCCAGATCGAGGACCAGATCCGCGCCCGAGACCTGGAGCTGCGGCGCAAATACGAGAAGTTCGAGGAGGATTCCCTCCGCCACAGCCGCGAGACCCTGGCGCGCGAGGAGCAGGGGCTCCACGAGAAGCTCGAGGGCACGCTCGCCGCCCAGGAAGAGTCCTTGCGGCGCAAGGAAGAGCTGCTCGAGGAACGCCGCCGCAAGCTCGACACAGACTACGCCAAGCGCACGGAGGAGCTCGACAAGGTTTACCGGGACCGCTTCGACCGCGAGCGCCAGCGCCTGGAAGAGCGCGTCGAGGAGGAGCGGCGCTTCCTCGAGCGCCACAACGCCGAAAAGACCGCCAAGCTCGAGGAAGACTTCCGCATCCGCCACCGGGACGTCGTCGCCGCCTTCGAGGCCAAGGAGGCCGAGAGCCTCGCCCAATATCAGGCGCTGCAGAACCAGCTCCTCGCCAAGGAAAAGGACCTCTGGCTCAAGCACCAGAAGCAGCTCGAGGAATCCTTGGTCAAGCTGCGCGGGGAGCTCAACGCCCGCCGCGAGGAGTCCGAGAAGGACTTCTCCACGCGCGAGAACCTCCTGCTCGCCCAGCTGCAGGAGATGGAGGACGCCTACCGGACCAAGCAAGAGGAGATCGAGCACAAGACCCGCCAGATCCAGGAGCAGTGGACCGCCAAGGAGCGCGCCCAGTGGGAGGAGCACCAGAAAAAGCTCCAGGACGCCACGCTCGAGGCTCATAAGCGCCTGGAGACCGAGCGCTCGGGCTTCGAGGCGACCGTCGCGGCCATCCGCGACAAGGCGCAGGCGGATTTCGCCGAGCAATGGGCGCAGCGCGAGCGGGCGCTTTCCGAGGACCACGAGCGCGCCCTGCAAGCCGTCCGCCAGCGCCTCTCGGCCCAGCTCGACGAGGAGCGCTCCGCCCGGGACGCGGCTTTCAAGGAGCGCGAGGAGAAGCTCGACTTGTCGCTGCGCCAGCGCGAGGCCGCGCTGCGCCGCCAGATGTCCGACGAGCAGGAGCGCTGGCTCAAGAGCCACGAGGAGTCCGCCGAGGCGCTGCGCAAGGACCTCGCCGAGCGCTCCGCGCGGGAGGCCGAGGCCGCGCAAGCGCGCTACGACGACCGGCTTCGCGCGCTCGAGGCCGATTTCCGCCAGAAGCTCGCCGCCGATCGGGCGGCGCTCGAACTGAAGCACCAGGACCTCGAGAAAGCCCTGCGTGACGAATGGCAGGCCCGCTCCGAGCGCGAGATCGAGGCCAAGAAGCGCGCCCTCGATGAGGCCTTCGCCGCCCGCGAAGTCGACCTGCGCCAGCTCGAGGGGCAGCTGGAGGCCCGGTTCCTGGAAAAGGAAAAGACGCTGCGCCAGGGCCTGCTCGAACGCGAGACGCAGCTCAAGGAGGAGCTTTGCCGCAAGGAGGAGGCGCTGCTGCGCTCCTCCGAGACCGCTCTGGCCCAGGAAAAAACGATCCTCGCCCAGCGCCACGCCGAGCTGGAGCGGACGCTGCGCGACCGCGCCGCCCAAGAGCAGGTCCAACTGCAGGAAAACTGGGCCCAACGCGAGCGCGAGTGGGTCGCCCAGCGCGAGGTTCTGCTCAACGCCGACCGCGAGCGTCTGGAGCAGGCCTTCAAGCAAAAAGAGGCCGTGCTCGAGGGCCTGCGCCGCGAGCTCGAGGACCGCTACGCGGCGCGCCTGCGAGAGGCGGAGGCCGCGGCCACCCGCCGCGTCGCCGAGCTCGAGGACGCCAATCTGCGCCGGGCCGAGGAGGTCGAGGCCCTGCGCGTCGCGCTGATGGTCGAGGCGCGGGCCAAGGAAGGCGAGCTTCACGAGAAGTTCCGCCAGAAGGAGACCCAGCTCAAGGGAATGATCGAGGAGCGCATGTCCGCCCTGTCCAAGGGCGAGGCCTCCTATCAGGAAGCGTGGATCAAGCGGGAGGCCGAGCTGCAGCAGGCTCTGACCAAGCGGGAGGCCCAGTGGCTGGAGGCGCGCAAGCAGGAACTGGCCAAGGAGCGGCTGGACTGGGAGCAGGCCCGCGAGCAGGAGATCGCCCAGCGCCGCCGCGAGCTCGAGATCGGCTTCCAGAACCGCGAAAAGCTCCTGGAGGAAGCCATCAGGAACCGGCAGCGCGAGACCGAGGCCGCGCTGATCCAGAAAGAGAAGGATCTGATCCTCGCCTACGACGACCAGATCTACAAGGCCCGCACCGAGCTGGACGCCTCCTACCGCGCCCGCGAGGAAGCCCTGGAGCTCAAGTACCTGGAGCTAGAAAAGAGGCTCACCGGAGAGTGGGTCGGCAAGGAAAACCTCTGGAACGCGCAAAAGACGCAGCTCGTCGAGCGAGAGATCGCCCAGCTGCGCGCCAATTTCACGCAGAAAGAAGCGGCGCTGGAGCAGCGCATCGCCGACGCCGAGAAAGCCCTCGAGGAGCGCAAGAAGCGCCTGGAGGAGGACTTCGACCGGCGACATCAGGAGCTCATGGCCGGCGCCGCGCAGGAGCGCGACGCCCTGCGCAACCAAGCCGAGAAGCGCGCCAAGGAGCTGGAAGAGGCCTTCCGCGTCAAATTCGCCGATCTCCAGCAGAAGCTCCACGACGTGCGCCAGGAAGTCAACCTCGCCAAGCTCGAGCTGGGGGCCGCCTACGACGAGAAAGTCCGGCGCCTCGGCGACGAGCGCACGGCGATGCAGAAGGATTACGAGCAGCGGCTGCGCGAGCTCGAGCTGCGCCGCGATGGTCGCGGCGGCCCCAAGGCCTCCGACGGCTGAAGACTTCTCGCCCGGCGGCTATCGCCGCCATGCCATCAAATGTCCCCGAAGCCGAGCAGGCGGCGGAAAGCCGCGAGAACCCTCGCCGCGCCCAAAAGGACGCGGCCGTTGAGCCGATAGCGGCCGTCTTCGAGCCTGGCCTGACCGAGTTCGACGAGACGGCCCAGCCTGGCCCGCAGCATCCCTTCCGGCGCGTAGCGCCGCTCGAGCTCCTCAAGGGTCATCGGTCCCTTCGTGCGAAACTCATCGAGGATGCGGATGCGGCGGCCCGTCTCGGTGAGATTGTAGAGATGAAAATAGGCGTAGCCGAAGCCCAGATAAGTCGACGCCCCGTAGGCCAGAGACCAGCCCAGCCAGGCGCGGGGAAGATCGACCCAGGCCAGCCGCCAACAGGCGAGGAGCGCGACCGGCGCCCCGGCCAGCACGACTCCAACGGTCACCGCCTGCGGGGCTGCGCGCAGGCGCGCCGCGCGCAGCAGGCGCGCCAGCGCCCCGTGGACGAAGGGCAAAAGGAGCGGCGCGGCCGCCAGGACCGCCTCGCAGCGCGCTTGGGGCGTCATCCGGCCCCCGGCGGCAGGCCCAGGAGCGCGCGCAGCCAGACAAAGGGGTAGATCAGCGCCTTGCCGCGGGCGCTGATTTCCAGGCGCGTCGAGCCCTCCCGAGGGGTCAGCAGCCGCCCGACGACGAGGGGATCGAAGATCTCGCGCACCAGACGCTGGGCGCCCAGCCGAGCCCGCAGATCCTCGAAGGCCGCGCCTTCGCGGCCGCCCGCGGCTATGAGCAGCACCAGCCTCAGCGTAGGTGGCAACTGAGTCAGCGTCGGATAGGTCTGGATGTAGGCGCACGACAAGGCGGCGTGAGCGAGCAGCACTCCGAGAAGTTCCGGCCACCGGAAGGCGGCGGCCAAACCCGGGAGAATGGGAAGGAAAAAGATCGCGAAAAGGGCGGGAATGCGCCGCACTCCGAAGAATCGCCACGCGACGACGTGGACCCCCAGGCAGGCGAGGAACAATCCGAACGCGGCCAAGACGACGCCGGGATTCATCGCCGGGCGGCCTTGCGGTAACAGTGCGTGTTGCCGGCGGAGGCGGGGTCGAGGCGGACGGCCTCGGAGCAATAGCGGTCGGCCTCCGCCAGCCGGCCCTGCGACGTCAGGAGGACGCCCAGGTTCAAATTGGCGTTGGCGGCCCCGGGATTGCAGCGGATGGCCTCGCGGTATTCGCGCTCGGCCTCGCTCAGCCGCCCCTGGGTGTGATCGATCAAGCCCAGGTTGAAATGGGCGTTGCCCATGTTCGGGTCCAAAGCGACGGCGCGTTGGAACGCCCCGGCCGCGTCGGCCGGGCGCCCGTCCTGCATGAAGGCCACGCCAAGATCGTAGAATGCCGGCGCGCTGCCCGGATCGTAGCGCGTCGCCTGCGTAAAGCCCGCCACGGCGTCCTCGCGGCGCCCGGCCGCCAGCGCGGCCGAAGCCTCGTCGAGGAACCGATGAGCCGAAGCCAGCCGCGCGTTCCGCGGCAGCCTCGAGACCTGCGCCGCCTGCGCGACGGCGAGATTGCCGCGCGCCAAGGCGTTGTTCGGGTCCAGGCGCAGCGCTTCCTCCAGTTCCCGCGACGCCTCGTCGGCCCGACCGTCCTGCAGCAGGAAGAAGCCGAGGTTGTTGTGGGCGACGACGAGATTGGGATCGAGGACGAGCGCCTTGCGGGTCTCGGCGACGGCTTGGGCGCGCCGGCCCGCCCGGACGTAGAACAAGCCGAAGTTGAGATGAAGGACGGCATCGTTGGGATCGAGCTCGGCGAGCTTGCTCCACATCAGGGCGGCCGAGTCGTACTGCTTGAGCGCCTCGTAATCGGCGGCGGCGCCGGAGACGGCCTCGACGTAATCCGGCTGGACCCTCGCGGCCTCGAGCTCATGACGGACGGCATCCTGCATCCGCCCCTGCGCCGCCAGATACTGCGCCTCCTCGTGCTCGCAATAGGCGCAGCCGGGCTGGGCGCTCATCTGGCGAGCGAACAACGAATCCGAGTCCTTCCACGCCCTCTCCTGCGAAAGCGTGAGACCGCAAAGTCCGGCCAGCAGCGCCGCCGCCCCGGCCAACCATGCGCCTCGGGCCTTGGTGCGACGCGCCGCGGCGAAGAGCAGCCCTGCGCCCAGGAGCGCCCACGGCAAGGCGGCCAGGAAGAACCACTTGTCGGCGGCGACCCGGGGGCGCGGGTCGATCGGCCACAGGCCCAAAAACGGCAGCAGGGCCGCCCCGTAGGCCGCCAAGGCCGCCCATGCCCACGGCCGCTGCCGCCGACCGGCGAAGGCGGCTGCCGCCGCGCCGGCGACCGCGGCCGCGGCCAAGCCGTAGACCCAGCTCGCTCGGGGAGCCGGATAAAACGGCGCGAGGCGGGCCGGCGCCACCATCTTCGCGAGATAAAACGCCGCGGCGTAGCCGGCCCGCCCGAGGAGCGCGGCCGGCGCGGAGGCCGGCGCGGATATCCCGGCCAAATAGAGCCCGTTGGCCGCCACGACGGCCGTGGCCGCCGACAGGAAGAAGAGCGGGGCTTTCTCCTCGGCCAGCGCGCGCAGCCGGCCCGGACCCTCGGCGCGACGCAGAGGATAGACGTCGGCGATCAAAAACAGCAGCGGCAGGCCCAACGCCGCGGGCTTGGAAAGCAGCGACAAGACGAAGAACCCGGCCGCCAGCGCCAGGCGGCGCAAGCGGCGCTCTTCCTGGCCGGGCTCGTGGGCCTTTAAATAAGCGTCGAGGGACAGGACGGCGAAGAGCGCGGCCAGGAGGTAGCCGCGCTGCGAGGCCCAGGCGACGACCTCGACGCGCTGGGGATGGACCCAAAAGAGCAGCGCCGCGAATGCCGCGCACAAGCGCAGCAGACCGGCCTCGGAGGCCTCCGGAGCCGACGCGCGGCGCAGCAGCCTCGCCGCGAGGCCGTAGGTCGCCGCCGCGCCGGCGGCGGCGAGCAGGACGTTTCCCAGATGATAGCCGGCGGGGTTCATGCCCCAGAGGAGGTAATCGAGCCCGTGCGTCAGCCACGTCACCGGCTGGTAGGAGCCGGCGACCTGGAAGCGCAGAAGCATCCACTTGAGGTTCGCCGCCGAAAGGCCCCGGTAGTCGGGGTTGGCCAGGAAGTTGGAGGCGTCGCCGAAGCGCAGGAAGCCGGCGCGCACGGTGGGAGCGTAGAGCAGGGCCGTCGCGACGCCGACGGCGAGCGCGTGCCAGGCGTCCTGGCGGGAGTCGCTCTGCGCCATGGACTAGGCGGCCGCGCCCTCGAGCGTTTCCCAGCCGAGCAGCCCCGCCAGCGCCAGCGCGGCCAGCAGCCAATAGAGGTAGAGCGACAGGCGCACCGGCCAGGGGTCGTAGACCCACCGCACCGTGTGCTCTCCGGCGGGCAGGACCACGGCCTTGAAGGCGAAATTGGCTCGATACACGGGGACCTCGCGGCCGTCGATCGTCGCCGACCAGTAGGGCTCGTAGGCATCCAAATAATACAGGAATCCCGGCTTCGCCGTCTGCGTTCGGACCGCGACGGAATTGAAGGAGAAGCTCAGCGTGTCGACGCGGCCGGCCAGCCTCTCGGGCTTGACTCCGGCCTGCGCCACGGCGACTTGATCGTGCAGGAGGAACGGTGGCTGGCGCGTCGCCAACCCGGGATCTTTATCGATGTTTGCGAGAGCGCCGAGCGGCTCGTAATAGCCGTTGGTGTAGAGCTCGAAACGCGGGTAGGAGCTCTGGATGTTCGTTTGAAAATCCCAGGTGCTCAAGAACCGGCGCCCGGCGGGGTGCGTGTAGAGCACCAGCCAGTCCTTGGTCGCGGCATAGACGCTGTGATGGAGGCCGGCGTTGACGGTGAAGCCCGGGGGAAAGATGTCGGTGGCCTCCGAAGTCGAGGGCTTGAGCGCGGGGTCGTCGGGCAGCCGGAGGTTCGCGGGCAGATCGGAAACCGGGATGCGCGCCTCCCAGGAGCCCCACCAGCGCGGCGGGTCGTTGACGTCCATGTGGTAGGACGCCGAGACCACGAGGTCGGTGAAGGCCAGGAAAAACAGCGCCGCGCACAGGCGCCGCCGCCGGCCCGCGTCGGCCTCGCCGAGCATGAGCCAGGAGATGATCGAAAACAGCGCCAAGTAGAGCCCGACGTGCGCCGCGGTGTGCACCAGGGGATGCGAGGCTCCGGTGAAAAAACAGATCGAGGCGAATAACGCCAAGCCGGCGGCGGCCAGGAGCTTGAGCGCGGCGGCGAGGGCGTCCCTCTGCGGCGACGCCGGTCCGCGCCGCAGGATCCGGTCCAGGCCGACCCCGGAAAGCACGAGCAGGAAGATCGCCGAGCCGCCGCGCGGCATCAGCGTCAACATGTTGCGGATGTCCTTGATGAGCGGCCAGCGGTCGACCAGGGCCTGATACGCCAGATTCTGCTGCGTATAGATCACGAAGGCGTCGCACAGGAAATAGCCGAGTCCCAGGGCGAGCACGAACGATTCGCTTCCGGCCAGCAGGAAGGCGGCCAGGAGCAAAGGGACCGTGGCCAGCCCGATGTAGCGGTAGTCGTGCCCGCCCCAGGCGAAGGCCAGGACATCCTTATGGACGTCGCTGAAGGGCAGCCAGTTGAAAATGACCGTCCAGATCTCCGAATGCTCGACGGGCACGTCCTGGGTCGTGATCGACCTCGAGCCGAGATAGTCGACCGGGCCGCCGCGAAAGCGCAGAAGGTGTCCGCCGTTGAGGCGGAAAGACACGTAGGTCGCCAGGAAGCCGCAGACCAACAGGACCGCGCCGAACGTGACGATGAGCCGCCCGCGCGGGCCGCCGAGCGCCCGCCTCAGGATGGCGAAGGCGTCCATGATCGCCGAGGGTTCGAGCGCCGCCAAAAAGAGCGCGAAGGCAGTCGTCCAGAACGCGGCGGACTGCATGAACTCGCTTCCCACCATGCTCAGCAGCAGCGCCGCGAAGAAAACGAGCCAGGCCAAGTCGAGCGGCCGGCGGCGACGGACGAAGCGGATGAGCCCGTAAATGAAGAAGACGGCCGGGATCATCGGATAGAGATAAGCGTCCTTGAAGTTCATGACCTGCAGATAGCAGAACGTGAAGAGCAGGGCCGGAAGGGCGGCGGCCCAGCGGTCCTCAATGAGCTCGCGCGAGATGAGGTAGACGCCCAGCAGGCAGAGGGAAAAAACGTAGATCGTGTGCTCGAAGGCCAGCCAGGTGCTGATGTGGACGCCGAAGAGCCTGTCGACGACCTGGAAGGCGAAAATCGACGGCAGCGTGGCGAAATTCAGGAACGGGTCGAAGAGCGTGTTGAAGACGTAGATGGGCACGCCGTCGCAAAGCGTCGGGTCCCACCAGGGAAGCTGGCGCGTGGCCCGCAGGGAGGAGAAGATCTCCGAATGCATGCCCAGAGACCCATAGGTGTCGCCGGCGAGGTAATACCGCCGCGACAGAAAGCCGCGGGCGAAGATGACCGTATAGAGGAATATCAGCGCGCCGAGGACCAGCGCGTCCCAAAGCAGACCGCGCCAGCGCCCGGAAGGGGCGTCGAAAGCCGTCTCGGCCGGGGCCAAGACGGCGGAGGGGCGCCTCATGCCCAGATGATACCGTCCGCGTCCGCCTCAGTCAAGGTGGGGCCGCAGGGTTGCTTCCCCCTCTCTTTCCGGTTATACTCCAAGCGCCGATGAAACGCCGCGCGGGCGCGCTTTGGCCTCATTTGGCGTTCCTGGGCCTGAGTGCCTTGTATGTGCTCCAGCATTGGGCGCTGCTGGCCGACAACCACCACTATCTTTCGCACGACAACCTCGGCTACCATCTGCCCGCCTTCGTCTACTTCGCGGCCTCCCTGGCCCACGGCTTCGGCTTTCCGCGCCTCGTCCTCGACTGGGGCGGCAGCGACATCGCCATGTCGGCCATCAGCGCCGGTTACTTTTCCCCCAACTTCATCATCGGCTACCTCGTCTACGTCCTGACCCCGGCCTCGCCGCTCCTGGCCCTCAAGCTCTCGCTGCTTTTGGGCGTCATCCTCAACGCCTACGGCTGGTTCCTGCTCTGGCGGCGCCTGCTGCCCAAGCCGGGCTACGCCCTCTTCGGGGTCTTCCTGTTTTTCCTCAGCGGCATCGGCATCACGGCGCTCAATCAGGCGCAAATCCTCTTTACGCTGGCTTGGCTGCCGTGGACGCTGCTGTTCCTGACGCTCTCGACCGAGTCCCCGCGCTGGCTGCCGCTGGCCGGGGCCTGCGGCGCGGGCCTGATGACCCTACACTACCCGCAGATCCACGTCGTGATGTTCTGCTTCCTGGGCCTCATCCTCGGGGCCCTGGCCGCCGCGGGCTTTCGCTTCCCCCTTCCGCGTCCCCGGCCCGTCCTCGCCGTATTGGCCGTCGGCTTCTTCTTCATGGCCGCGGCGCCCACGCTCTACATATTCGCGATCAAGGGACAGTACGGCAGCCCGGTGCGCGTCAACGGCGAGATGAAGTCCAAGACCCTGGAGGAATACCTGGAGGTCAACACCCAGCAGCTTTCCTCGGCCCCGCCGCAGTACGTCTGGAACCTGGCCTCGCCGCGCGCCGACCAGGGCGACGACCAGATGGGCTACTACGTCACGCGCGCGGGCTTCGCCCTGGCGCTGGCCGGCTTGGCCGGCATCCTCTTCTACTTTCCGCAATGG
Organism: Elusimicrobiota bacterium; assembly: GCA_027452025.1. GTDB lineage: Bacteria > Elusimicrobiota > Elusimicrobia > UBA1565 > UBA9628 > DAIDHI01. Next base: position 40,695 of record DAIDHI010000076.1, read on the forward strand.
CTGTTCCTGCCTTTCTTCGTCGCCGCCTCGGCTTGGATGTCCTGCGGCGTCTTCGGGCATCTGGCGCAGCTCCTCTTCGAGTTCCATTTCCCGACGATCAACATGTTCCGCCAGTATTACCATGCCTTTCCCTACGTCGTCGCGGGCATGATCACGCTGGCCTGCCTGGGGTTGGCCGCGCTCGACCGCCTCGCCTGCGACCTCGGCCTATCGAGGGCGACCAGGCTGGCCGGGCTGGCCCTCCTCGCCCTGACCGCCGGCTTCGACGGGCAGGCGTATTATCAGGCCTTCCTGCGCGGCTATACCTTCGACGCTCCGCAGGTCGTGCCGCGGCTTTCCGAGCCGGACTTCCTCTCTCTGCTGAGCAAGCCCGGCTGGCTGCGGGAGATCCTGCCCGAGATCCCGGACTGGCGCACGTTCCTAGCCAAGCGTCCCGACCTCGCCTTCTTCAACGCCTGCCCGGCCGCCGTCGGGCCGCGCGCCTGGCCGCTACCCGCCTCCGGGCCGCTGCCGACCGACATCGCGGGCTGGTGCCGGCTGCTGTCTTCCGCCCGGCCAGCCGACCCGTCGGTCACGATCACGCCCCGCTCCGTGCGCCTGAGCTCTTCCGGCCCGGTCCGCGCCGTGCTGGCCATCAGCCCGACGCTGATCGGCCGCGCCCCGGCAAACGCGACTCTCTCCGCCGCCGCAGGCGGAGCGCTGACGCTCGTTTCCTTCGACGGACAGGCCGAGGTTCCCTTTGCCGGCGGGCGCTTCGAATCGCTGGTCATCCTGGAGGCCCTGGCCGTAGGCTTGGCCGCGCTGCAATGCCTGGCCTGGGCCTCGGAGGAGCGTCGCGCGGCGCGCGCCAAGGCCGCGCGCTGGGCGAAGGTCTCCGCGGGCTCGCCGCTGGTCCAAGCCCTCATTCTCTCGGGTTTTTGCGCGCTGCTCTGGGACTATCCGCTCCGGCTTGGAGGCGGACGCGTCTGCGCCGCCGCCCTGCCCCTGGTCTGCGCCGGGGCGTTCTTCGCCGGCCGCAACGCCGACGCGGCGCTGCGCCGCAGGATCTGGGCCTGGACGGTTTTCCTGACGGCGGTCAACCTGGCCTTGGGCGCGGCCTTCCTGGGGCTGGGCTCGGGCGCGTCGCCCGCTTGGCGCTGGCTGTCTCTGCGGCCGGCCCTGGCGCTGCTCTCCTACTGCCTGCTGCTCGCCGCCGCCTGGATCGCCAAGCCCTTCCCTTCGCCCTCGGCCTCGGTCAAGAAGGCGCAGGCCGCCGGCGCCGCTCTTCTTTTAGCCGACTTTGGCGCTTGGTCGGCCGGCCTCGGGACTTGGACGGCGCTCGCCGGCCTGGCCGCCGCCGGGGGCTGCTTCTATTTCGCGGGAGGCCGTGAAGACTCCGAGTTGGCCTGAGCTCGTCGAGCGCCCGGCCTTCGGCCATGCCGTCATCGCGCTCGTCTTCCTCGCGCTGGGGACGGTTTTTGTGACCTTCGGGATCACGCCCGTCCACGACGCGATCGGCGGCTACGGACCCTTCCATTATTTCTGCGAATGGCTGGCCCGAGGCGTTGTCCCGTATTGGAACCCCTACCAACTGACCGGCCGGCCCTTCTATCCCGACTTTCAGCTTTACGGCCTCTGGGAGCCGTCGAATTACCTTTTTATCCTGCTTTACAAGCTCACCGGGTGCACGATCCTGACCGCGTTTTTGTGGCACTATCTTTTTTACTACTGGCTGTTCATCGAAGGCAGCTATTGGACATTCTCCCTGCTCACGAGAAAGCCTGGGCCGAGCCTCCTCTTTTCGCTTGTCCTGCTGATGGGCCTCTTTCCGGCGGTGATGCGCCAGAACGCGATGATCAATCCATTCTTCGCACTTCCACTGACGACATACGTCCTGCTCAGGCTCTTCGATGAGCCGTCGCCGGAAAGGAAAGGGCCGTTGCTGTTTCTGGCCTCCTGCCTCATCGCCGTGTCCTTCCTCGTTTACCTGCCGTCCTACCTCGTGTTCTATCTGCTCTGGTTCGTCGGCTTGGCGGCGGTTTTGGAAGTCGCCGACCTCCACGAGATATCGCGATTTGCGAAGACCAAGAGCGGCGTCCTCTGGATCGCCGCTTCAGCGCTCGCCTTCGTCCTGATCATCGCCCCTCTCATTGCGCTATTGCGCGACAGCGGCGCCGGAGGCGAGCTGTTCCCATTCGCACGAGTCCAATTGAGCCACTCCCACCAATTTCCCCGTTATTTCATCTCGGCGAGCGACGTGAGCCTGTTTTCGCGCCATGCGACGCTATGGGTCTCGATCGCTATCGGGAACCTATTTGGACTATTGCTTGAGCCTCGCAGCCGGTTGTTGAACCTGCCGATGGCCGACATTCCCATCTATATCGGAATACTGCCTCTCTTTTGGGTATACCAAGCTGTATCAGGGGCTTTCAGCGCCAAGGATCGGCGTCCCGCATTGTTCCTGGTATTGGCCCTTGCCTTGGCGCTGATCATGTCCAGCTTCGGAGACGTTTCCGACCACGGGCTGTTCCAGAGGGTATTGGTCGCCGTCATTCCCACTCTTGGACGACTCGAGCTGTTCGAGGCTTTCGCGACCCCGTTTCTCTTCTGCCTCGTCGCTGCGTCAGCCGCCGGATACGCCATGGCTCCGGAAGGCGGAACGCGCGGCTTCTGGGCGACCGCTTCGGCGGCGCTCATTGCAAAATATGTTTTCTTAGCCGCCGGCGACGCCTCCCCTCTATCGCTTCTGGTCGTCTGCGGCTTCGCTCTTGGGGCCTATCACATACTCAACCGTTCCGCAAGACTCGTGCCCACCCGGACGATCAGGGCCGTCTCGATTATCCTGCTGTTTTTGGATCTGACCTATTTCAACCTCGCGCATATTCGAGAGCAGGTCTTTTACAGGACGGTGGAAAGGCCGGAAGTGCACCTCAAGGAGGGCGAAGGCGCCGTTCTTGAAAGGGTCTTCTATCGGACGCTTCTACGCGATGGGCTCCTCGCCCCGCGGCGGGAGCGGCCGTTTGAAAATTACCGGGAGGCGTACCTCACTGCGAGTATCTATAACTTCTCGGGTCAAGAGATGCTCCGCGCCGTCAAGACGGCGCTTCCTCCACCTTTCGGCGCCTCGCCCGGCCAGATCATTTTCTGGGCGGCCTTCGACAGCGCGTTCTGCACGCGACGGTACTACGACTATTTCGTCAACGTCGACCTTCAAAAGCAGCTAGTCACCTCAAGCGTCATCGCCCCGATCCTCAACTTCTTTCCGAAACGCGCGGCGACGACCGTCTCCGGACCCTTCGCCGCCGTCGCGGCGATGAATCGCGTCGATCTGCGCGAGGCCAAACGACACATATTCATCGAATCGAATTGGCCCGCGCCGACGTCCCCGCCGACCGCAAACACGGCATCCGAGCCTTCCCTTCTCGCCCCCACAGCAGCGGAACTTTCCGCGTTGGCCAGCGCGTCGACTTCGATGCCCAAGGATTACCCGAAGTTCGAATTCAAGGTCCGTCACCACGGCCCGAACGACTTATCCGTCGCGCTGGCGGCGCCCGAGGACGGCTATTTCTTTTTCGGCGATGGCTACAGCAGGTATTGGGAAGCCTCCGTCGACGGAAAGGCGGCCAGGATCGAAAAGACGAACGCCAATTTCAAATCGGTGGTCGTGACGAAGGGCCATCATCTCGTCGACTTCGTCTACGATCCCGAGGCCATCCGCCTGGGCATGCTTCTAAGCGCGCTGGGCGTCCTAGGGGCGGCGCTCCTCTCGGCCGGAGCGCTGCTGTTAAAACGTCGAGCCGAGAGTTCGCACATCGTCGAGCGAGAATTGACCGCCCCTTGAAGCCGCTCGCCAGAGGCTCGGCCTAAGCCAGCCGAACAGGCCTGGGAGGACCGTCCGCGGCCGCGAGAGGAAGAGCGCCAGGATCCCCGTTAGCCACGCCGTATTTCGTACAAGGACCGTGATGAGGAATATCCGGGCTGCCAGTATCGCGCTGCCCGTCTTTCTCCGCGCATAGCCGATGAAATCCAGGTTGAGCAGCAGGAGCGCGGTCCAGCACACCGAAATCGACAATGCCGTACGGGGGCTCGGCCGGGCCACCAGAAGCGCCGCGGCCCCATACATGGCGCACAGAAATAGCAGCTGAAGATGAAGGGCGTCGCGCTTCACGGGCCATTTCAGGAAAAAGACTTCTGGATAGCGCAAGTATATCTCCATCACGGCGAAGCTGCGCCGGAACTGCTGGGCGAAGTACTGCCTCGCCGTGGCCCGGAACTTCTCTCGGACTGTCAGCTGCTCGAGGCGCAGGATTTTAATTCCGACCTTTGACAGCTTGTAGCCGAGAATCAAATCCTCCCCGATCGTCAGGGGCGGGAACCCGCCGACCTTCTCGAAGCACTCGCGTCTGACCGCGAAATTGTTGGTGTTGAAACAGTTGACGAACTGGTCCCCGGGAAGTCCATAATGAAGCGCCTCAAGATAGTGCTGCCACATCACGGCGTTGGGCTGCGCATAGTCCGCGAAAGTGCCGGCCACCGCCATGACCTGGGGATTCGCCAGCGCCCCACGGATGATGGTAAGCCAGTCAGCGGGAACGGTGCAATCCGAGTCCGTGAAAGCCAGGATCGTCCCTTTCGATGCGCATTCGGCGGCGTTCCGGGCCGCGCCCGTGCCAACGTTGCGTGGCAGGCGAAGAAGGGTCCAGCTGGGCTTATCGGGCAGGAGTGATCGTGGAACCGGCTGCCAACTGCCGTCGTCGACCACGATGACCTCGAAGCTCGAATCCGCGAGCGCGCGCAGCGAAGCGATCGTCTCGGCGACGCCGGGAACGTTGTTGAAGACGGGAACAATGACGCTGACGAGTTCAGGCATCAGCGGCCGCCCGTTATCCGATGACGGGCGTAGAGCCAGGCCGACTTCACCAAGCTGGATGGCTGGAAGACGATGCTGGCTTGGTTGGCGCATTCGAACGTGCAATGGCACCGCTCCTCAAGGATCCGCCGGCGGATGGCCCGGGCTTCGGGAGTGCGCAAGACGGCGTTGATATCGTAGTCGTGCTTTCTCAGGTCGCCCATGGTGTAGGGCGAGACGCCGATCTGCTCGAGCACCTCGCATGGTTTCACGAGTCCTTCCTCGGTCAGAGTCAGCATCTGCTGTCCGGCCACGCAGGGGACGACCCACCCGTCCCTGGCGATCGTCTCCCTGTTGACCGCCACCATAAGCGAGTTCAGCGCGTTGAGGGCGTTGTAAACGGCGCTCTTCGGGTTCCAGCGATGGCCCAGGTAATCGGTTGCCTGCCTATATTCCTCTAGCGAAACCTCTTTTGTCTCCGGAACCATCGCGCTGCCTCTGACGTATCCCAGGTAATGCGCGTCCACCCCTAGGTTGTCGCGGACAAAATCGATGAAGGGCATGATCTCGCCTTTGTTGTACTTCGTGACGGTCGTCGAGACGTACAGCATCAAGCGCGGGTAGCGGCGCCGCAGAGGCTGCAGAGCTTCGATCGTGCGCAGCGTCTCCTGGAAGGCTCCAACGCGATCTCTGGTCTTGTCATGGACTCCCTCGAAGCCATCGAGAGAGACGCCCAGCTTGAGGTAATATGGTCCCGGTTGCGCGCAGATACGTTCCACGGTCTCCAAGAGCCTCTCGCGCAACAGGCCGTTGGTCGTGATCCCCACAAACGGCACGCCCGTGCATTCCCGAAAGGCCGCGACAATATCAGCCAGGTCGGCGCGAACGAACGGTTCTCCGCCGGTAAAATTCAGGTTCGTCAGGGGACCGGCCTTCCGAGCGATCAGACGGTATTCGTCGAGGGTCAGCTCTTTTTTGCCCTTGGCGTTCTGAATCTCCTCGGTGTAGAAGCAGTGCTTGCACAGCAAGTTGCACTTCGCCGTGACGAAGACGATCAAGTAGCTTGGGCGCTTGGTGAGGATGGCCCCGCCGAAGCGACCGGCGACGCCGGCCGACGCGATGGGATCCATGGCCCCGGCGGGCTAGCGCGCCGCCGTCTCGAGCGCGATCTCCGCGTCAGTGGCCGGACGGAGCTTGAAGCGCGTCCCAGACTCCTGCGACCAGTGGCTGACCTTGAAGTCCGGGTCGGGGGTCTTGCGCAGGCGCGGACGCTTCTTCATCGCGGGATTGAGGAAATTCATGAAGGGTTCGCTGAGCCAGAGCGGAAGCGAGGTGATGACCATGTTGGTCACGACCACGCCGAAAATCACCTTCAGCAGATTCCAGATCTCTCGCGGCTTGAAGTACCAGCGCTGCGGCATCTGATACCAGCCGATTCCCTTCTTGCCCAGGAGCAGAGGCCAAAGCGAACGCGGTTGGAAATAAGTCTTGAGATTGAAGCGGATGATGTCGCGCTTGAGCTCGAACTCGCTGCAGGTATCCGGAACATAGGGCAGCGGGGTCTTATCGAAGATGCTGCGCGTGATGGAGAGCGTGCTGTTGAAGTTCGACCAGCCCGGCGCGATTTGGAGACGGTCGCTGTCCTTTGTGTCCTCGAAGAGCGGCGTGCCGGGATAGGGGATCAGATTGTTGTACTTCGAGGCCACCGAGCCCATCTTCTGCACGACGCGGAACGACTCCGCGCGGTCGGCGCCGGTCTCCGTCGGCAGGCCGAAGATCATGAAAAGCGAGACGGAGAAGCCGTATTGCTTGGCCAGCGCCACGGCCTTGCGGTGCTCCTCGACCGTCTCGCCCTTCGAGATGATCTGCTCCAGGCGCTCGACGCCCGTCTCCATGCCGAAGCCGACGTCCCGGAAGCCCGCTTCCGCCAGGAGAGGCACGACGTCCGGATAGAAGTTGTCCGCGCGCGTCTGGATCGAGAACTTCACTCGTTTTTGCAGCCCGGCGGCCAGGATGGCGTCGCAGAACTCCTTGACGCGCTTTTTCTTGAATGCGAAGTTGTCGTCGTAGAACAGAATCTGCTTGGCGTGGTATTTGTCGACCAGCAGCGTGATCTCCTCGAGCAGTCTTCCCGGCGACTTGTAGCGGTACGTCAGCCCGTTCATCATGCGGATGCTGCAATAGTTGCAGCGGAACGGGCAGCCCCTAGAAGAGGTCACCACGCCCATGTCGTAGTAATCCTTGTACTCGTCGAAGAGGTGATAAGGAAACGGCGGAATGCTGTCGAGATCGGCGATCAGCGGGGCGTCCGGATTGTGGGCGATCTGGCCGTAGCGCATCCAGGATACGCCCAGGATGCCCGTGAAGTCCTTTTGCCCGGAACGGATGGCGCGGTAGAGCTGCAGCAGCGCCTCTTCCCCCTCGCCGCGGATGACGAAGTCGGCCCCGTTGGCCAAGGCCTCTTCGGGAAGGGCCGTGACGTGGAGGCCGCCCATGACGATGATCGCGTCGGGATAAAGCGCCTTGATCATCTTGATTAGGCGATATCCCCGCACAACGTGCGCCGTCAGGCAGCTCAAGCCGACGACGTAGGGCCGCTCCAGGCCGGCCAGCTTGGCCTCGAGCACGGCCGGCGTGATGTCGATCATCTCCTCGTCGATGATCCGGGCCTCAATGCCGTGCTTCTGCATATAGGAAGCCAGCGTGCCGATGGCGATGGGAATGCCCTTTCGGACGTAGCGGGTCAGAACTCCGCCGAATTTTTCCTCGGCCGGATTGATGAGGAGCATATTGGAGAAGTGTAGTCGTGATTTGACCATCACGCAAGGCCCATGCAACAAAATATTCGCAACGGTTCCCTATAATACGAGGCGTGGCTCAAAGCCATATTCTCCAAGGCCTGGCGCTGTTCGCAATCGCCTTCGGCGCCCACTGGGTCTCCTGGCGCCTCTTCGGCCTGCCGCGCGCGCCGATCCTGGCCTTATCGATACATTTCCTGATGTTCGCTCTGGCCTACTGCGCCTGGCAACGCGCCGCTCTGAACTCGTTCGGCGCGGCCGCCGCGCTCCTTCTCTACGCGGCGCTTTGCTGCGCTTACGTCCAGTCCTTCCCCTTGGCGCTGCTCCTCAGCCCCAGCCTCCAGCTCTTGCTCGAGCTGGAGAAAGCCGGACCGGAGGGCCGGACGCACGAGCAGTTGCGCTCGCGCTTCGAGACCGAAAGCCTCTTCTCCCGGCGCATAGAGGAACTGCTGCGCGCCGGGATGATCCGCCTGCGGCGCGACGGGAGCCTCGAAGCGCGCTGGCGCGGCAGGCTTTCCGTGCCCCTGTTCCTCGTCATGCGCCGCCTCCTGGGACTGCCGACGGGGGCCGGATGACGCCGCGCGCGGCTTTCCTTTGCCTGCTGGGGGCAAGTCCGGCATGGCTTCTGTTCCTCCATGCGGCGATCTTGAGAGCTTCCCGAGCCTTCGGGCGCGGCGCCTCGCCCCAGGGCGCGGCGTTTCAGGCCGTGTTTCTCGGCGCGCCGCTTGCGGCGGCCGGAGCGTGGACGGCCTACCTGTCGCGCCTGAGCGGCGCCGCTCTGACCGGCGCCGCCATCTACGGCCTCATCGTCTACGCCTGCCTCTCTTACTTTTACTTCCACCTCTTCAACCTCGGCGAGACGTCGCGCCGCCTGCGCATCCTCATAGAGCTCTACCGCGGCCCCGTCCGGGCCGAGGACCTGGAGAGGCGCTATCCCCCGCTGTCGCAAGTCGACGTTCGCCTGGAGCGGCTGCTCGGCATGGGCCAAATAGAGTTCGGCGAGGGCCGCTATCGTCTCAAGAGCCGCCGCCTGTGGCTGGTCGCCGCCTGCGTCGAGGCCTGGCGGCGGGCGCTCGGCTTCGCCCGCTAAATCACCCCGGCGGCCAAGCCGGCGGCGATGAGCAGGACCAGGGCGAGGACGACGGCGCGCACGACGGGCATCGTGGCCTTGGCCAGCGCGCCGACCAGCGCGCCCGCGATGCCGAGGACGAGCATGTCCCAGTTCGGCGCCGCGCCCGCGGCGGCCCCGAAGACGAAGACGGAGGCGTAGGCCCAGAAGCTCATGCCGAGACCTCCGGATGGCGAAGGAAGATCAGGCGAAACTCCGCCTCCTGTCCCAGCGCGCGAGAGACGGCCTCGCAGTAGGCGCGGCCTTGAGGCTCGTATTTGGCCCGCAGCTCGGGGAGGTCCTTGGGGAGGACGGCCTGCGACTTGTAGTCGGCCACGACCAGGCGGCCGCCTTGCCGGTAGAGCAGGTCGATCGTGCCGCGCAGCACGGCGCCGTCTTGGGCGGTCACGAAGGGGACCTCCCGGCCGAGGATCTCGACTTGAGCAAGCTGCCGCGCGGCCGGGGAAGACAGGAAACCCGCGAGGATCTCGCGCGCGGCCGGCGCCGCGGCCGTCCATTCGGCGCAGGGCTCGCCGCGCGACAGCGCCGCCCGGGCCCGCGCCAGAGCCTCGTCGAGATCGCCCGCGGCGCGGTAGTCCCAACCCTCGAGCACGGCATGGCAGAGCCGGCCGATGAAGGACCCCGCGGAGGGCTTGCCCCGCGCCGCGTCCGGATCCCGGGCGGAGCCGGCCGCGGGCTTGTCTTGCGCGCCCGTCGGGCTGAGGCTCCAGGCGCGCGCGCGCGCCTGCTCGAAACGCTGGCGGCGAGACGACCAGAGGCGGCCGAGCTCCTGCGCCGACGGCGCGTCCGAGGGCGGCCGGACCCCGGCCGCTGCCGGCTCGAAGGCCCTGTCCGGCGCGGCGACCACGGACTCTGCCCGAGCGCCCTCGCGGCCCCCCGGCCAAGCCCCCGCGTCGGCCAGCCGCCGCGACAGCGAGCTCTTGTCGCCATCGCGCGCCCCCAGGACGAAGAGACGCTCCCGGGCGCGCGTCAGCGCCACGTAGAGCAGGCGCACCGTCTCGTGGTCCTGGCGCAGCGCTTCCTCGACGGCCATGCGCGCCATCGCGGCGTCGCAGGCGCCCGAGGACGGCAGCCGCAGTCCCAGCCGCTGCGACGACCAGTCCTGCAGCGTCACCGGCGCCCCGGCGGCGCCGCGCCCGCCCGAGGCGTTGGCGAGGAAGACGACGGGGAACTCCAGACCCTTGGACTTGTGGATCGTCAGGACGCGCACGGCCTCCAAGTGTTCGTCGGCGAGCGGGCTTTCGCCCTCGTTTCGCCCGCCCTCCATGTCGGCCGCCACGCGCGCGACGAACTCCGAAAGGGTCATCCCTTTTTCATCGGACGCCGCCGCCGCGAGCCTGGCGAGTTTGGAGAGGTTGGCCACGGTCTGCTGGCCGTGGTAGGCGCGCGCCGAGACCTCGAGCAGGGCGGTCTCCTCGAGCACGGCGCAGACGAGCTCGCCCAGCGGCCTGCGGCCCACGCGCTCGCGCAACCCGCGCAGGACGGCAAGGAACTCGCGCAGGCTCTCGCGTCCGGGGGCCGCGACGCCGTGCAAGTCGGGCGAAAGGTAATCCAAGCCGCCCTTTTGGGCCAGCGCCTGCAGTTCGGCGTCCGGCAAGCCGACGAGCGGCGAGCGCAAAAGCGCCGCCAGCGCCAGCCGGTCCTCGGGGTCGTCGAGGGCGCGCAGGACGTTGACGAAGTCGATCACTTCCTGCGCGCCGTAGAAGAAGCGCTCGAGCTCCACCGCGTAGGGGATGCCGCGCGCCTTGAACGCCTCGAGCAGCGCCGGCAGGGGGCTCGAGGTCTTGAGAAGGACGGCCACGTCCTTGTAGCGCCTGGGCTTTCCGGGGCCGCAGTTGTCGAGGATCCAGCGCGAGATCCAATCGGACTCGGCTCTCTGGCAGGCCTCGGCCGAGAGGGCCTTGCCCTGCGGCCCCTCGAAGCTCACGAGGTCGACCAG
>DAIDHI010000077.1 GCA_027452025.1 Elusimicrobiota bacterium
CGTGGCCATCATCGGCTCAGGACCCTCCGGCTTCTACGCCGCCGAGGCGTTGTTCAAGACTCCGGGACTGACCGTCCGCGTCGACATGTTCGACCGGCTGCCCACCCCCTACGGGCTCGTGCGCGGCGGCGTGGCCCCCGACCATCAGAAGATCAAGAGCGTCGTGCTCGTCTACGAGAAAGTGGCGAAATTGCCCAACTTCCGCTTCTTCGGCAACGTCAAGCTCGGCCGCGACGTCCTCGTCGAGGACCTGCGCCGCCGCTACGACCAGATCGTCTACGCCGTCGGCAACGAGAGCGACCGCCGCCTCGGCATCCCCGGCGAGGATTTGACGGGCAACCATTCGGCCACCGCCTTCGTGGGCTGGTATAACGGCCATCCCGACCATCAGGACCACGACTTCGACCTCTCCCAGGAAAGCGCCGCCGTCATCGGCATCGGCAACGTCGCCATCGACGTCACGCGCATCCTGGCGGAAGACCCCGACGTCCTGGCCAAGACGGATATCGCCTCGCACGCCCTCGAGGCTCTGCGCAAGAGTCGGGTCAAGACGGTCTGGCTCCTCGGCCGCCGGGGACCGGCGCAGGCCGCTTTTTCGCCCGCCGAGATCCGGGAGATCGGAGATCTTACCAGCGCCGACCTGGTCGTGGACGCCAAGGACCTGCAGCTCGACGAGGTCTCGGCCAAGGATTACGCCGAGCCCGAAAACAAGAAGAACGTCGATTATCTCAAGTCCCGCGTGCCGCTCGGCGAGGGTTCCAAGGCCAAGAAGGTGCGCCTGCGCTTCTGCGTCTCGCCGACCGAGGTCATCGGCCAGGGCGGCCGCGTGACCGCGCTCAAGCTCGAGCGCAACGTCCTCTATCTCGACAAGGGCGCCGTCAAGTGCAAGGGCACGGGGCAGTTCGAGACGGTCCCCGTGGGCCTGGTGTTCCGCTCGGTCGGCTACCGCGGCGTGCCGATCCCGGGGGTGCCTTTCGACGAGCGCGCCGGCCGCATCCCCAACGCCGATGGGCGAGTGCAGGTCGCGCCGGGCGGCGACGTCCTGGCCGGCGAGTACGTGGTCGGCTGGGCCAAGCGGGGGCCCTCCGGGCTCATCGGCACCAACCGCGCCTGCTCCGTGGCCACGGTCAAGGCCATGACCGACGACGCCAATGCCGGCCGCTTCGGCCAGACGCCCTCCGAAGTCGAGCCCGCCGCCCTCCCGGCGCTGCTGTCCGAGCGCAAGGTCAAGTTCGTGACCTTCGAGGACTGGAAGGCCATCGACAAGATCGAGACGGAACGCGGAAGCCGGCTTGGCAAGATCAGGGAGAAGTTCACCCGGGTCGCCGAGATGCTCGAAGCGGCCTCCGGCTCCCGCCCGGTCTCGGCCTAACGCCCTCTAGTGGTGTCAGACGTTGACTTGTTGACTTGTCCGCACAAGTCAACAAGTCAATGTCTGACACCCGCGGTAGGACTTTGGGCCTAGCGCCGACAGGGCCCAAGGCCGCTTCCCGCGAGCACCCCGCCGCTGTATAGTACAAGCATGAACCGCATCGCTCCTTTTTGGCTCTCGGCGCTGCTCGCCCTGCCGGCCTCGGCCGTCGAAGTCGACAAAGCCCTCCCGCCGGCTCCTCCGGCGCTCGAGGCCAGCGCCGTGCCCACGCAGGCTCTTCCGGAAATCCCCGTCTTGGCCGCGCAGTCCGCACAAGCCGCCCCGTCGGCGGTTCCCGCGGCGGCCGCGCAGGCGCAGGCGCCGGCCGCGACCCTCCTGTCGCCCCGCGCCGGCGAGAGCGCCGCGGTGGCCCGCGTGCGCGCCCACGTCGCCGAGGACCTGCGCCGCATGGCCGGCGTCTCCGGCGACCATCCGCTCCTTCAAGACGTCGCCCGCAGCGCCGACTCGCTGCTCTCCGACGTGGACGCCCACCTCAAGGCCGGGGAGATCGATCCCTCGGTGGACCTGCGCCTATCGGAGTCGGACGCTCCCCGGCAGACCAGCCGGCGCGTGGCCCGCGTGGGCTTCTACCCCGTGGCCGGAGACCCGCTGACCTGGGCCCACACGCTGGTCGGGCTGCAGGCGATCGCCCGCCTCAAGCTCGACAAGGTCGTCTACGTGCTGGCCGGCGACGACCCGCGCAAGCCCCAGATGACCAAGGCCGACTTGCGCCATCCGATGGGCCGCGCCGTCCTCGACGCCTTCGCCCCTTTCTTCGCCTACTCGCCGTTGGCCATGGGCACGACCTTGGACGGAGAGAGCAACGTCTTTCGGTTCTTGGACCTCAACCTCGCGCAGCCTCTCAAGGCATTCTACATCGTCGGCGACGACCACTACCGGCGCTTCGATAAGAAGGGCAACCCCGATACGCTCACCAAGATCGAGAACAAACTCGCCCTCCACCGCGAAACCCATCCCGAATCCTCGCACGAGGTGAGCCTCGCCTTCAACGAGCGCGAGGGCGTTTCGCAGCTCATCGACACTTCTCTCGACGTGCGCTTCCTGCCGCGGATGGCCTTCGAGGCGTCCTCCACGATGGTGCGCGGCGGCGTGCACGTCCTGATGCCGCACACGGCCTACCAGCACGCGCTCATGCTGGGCCTCTATAACCTGCCGATGCCCGAAGAAAGCCAGCCGTGATCGTCCTTTTGCTCTATTACGTCATCCTGCCGCTGATCGCGGCGTGGCTGCTCATCAAGTTCATCAAGAAATACGGGGGCTCGCCCGTTCCCGGCGATCTCCAGCGGATGCTGCTCGTCGATCCGATCGAGCGGCGGATGTTTCGGGCCGTCCGCCGGGATTCCTCGGGCCTCTTCAAGCTGGGCGACTTCGACAAGCATGAGGAAGCCGTCGACCGCATCTACGTCGCCCGGGAAGAGGCGCAGAAGGCGGGGCTCAAGGCCTCGCTGCTGGTCCTCAACGACGCCGGCGAGACCCTCGACTTGATCGAAAGTTGAAGTTTGTCTATAATCAGCCCGTGACCAAGGCTAAAGAAAGCGGCAAATACAAGCACGCCGACCACGTCTCGTGGCGGCGCGTCGAGAACGAGGCCGTCGTGCTGGACCTCAACTCGAGCGACTACTTCTCGCTCAACGAGACCGGCTTGCTGATCTGGGAAAAGATCGGCGAGGGCAGCAATCTCGAGGAACTCGCCGAGGCCGTGGCCGCCGAGTACGACGTCGAAGAGAAGGCCGCCAAGACCGACGTCAAGAAGCTCGTCGACGAGCTCCTCAAAAAGAAGCTCATCGAGCCGGCCTAAGCCGCAGAGCTAGGCTACTCTCGCGGGCTCGGCCTTGGCGCGCAGCGCCGGGGCGTAGAACCGGTCCACGTATTCCTTCACCATCCGCGCTCCGCAGAACCTGGGCGCCACGCTGCGCATCGACTCCTTCATCGTCTTGACCCAGCCGTGCGGGATGCGGTCGGAGGCGCGCTCGTAGAAGAGCGGCACGATCTTGTTTTCGAGCATCTTGTAGATGTCCTCGGCGTCGGCCGCGTCGGCGGCCTCGCCGAAGCCCCGGCCGCCCGCCTCGCCGATGGGCCAGCCGTTGGAGCCGTTGTAGCCCTCCTCCCACCAGCCGTCGAGGACGCTCAGGCTCGGCACGCCGTTGACGGCGGCCTTTTCCCCGCTGGTGCCGCAGGCCTCCAGCGGCGCCAGAGGATTATTGAGCCACAGGTCGCAACCCTGGACCAGGTACCGGGCGATGTGCATGTCGTAATCCTCGATGAAGCCGATGCGCCCGCCGAAGGCCGGGTCCTTGGCCACCCGGTAGACCTGCTGGATGAGAGCCTTGCCGCCGTCGTCGGCCGGATGGGCCTTGCCGGCGAAGACGATCTGGATCGGCCGGAACCGGTCGAGCAGCAGCCTCTTGAGGCGCTCGAGGTCGCGCAGGATGAGCGTGGCCCGCTTGTAGCCGGCGAAGCGGCGAGCGAAGCCGATGGTCAGCGCGTTGGGGTCGAGCAGGGCGCCTTGCGCCAGCACTTGAGAGGGATCGACCTGCCCGGCGTTCCACTTCGCGCGGGCGCGGCTGCGCATGAGGCGGAAAAGCTGCTCCTTATTGTATTGATGGATCGCCCACAGCTCGTCGTTGGGGATGGCGGCGGCCAGCGACCACAGCGCGGCGTCGTCCTGGCGCTCCCACCAGCCGTCGCCCAGGTATTTCGTGAACAACCGGGCCAAATCGGCCTGGACCCAGGTGGCGAGGTGCACGCCGTTGGTCACGTGCGAGATCGGCACCTCGTCCTCGGGCTTGTCCGGCCAGACCTTGCGCCACATCTTGCGCGAGACAAAGCCATGGCGCTTGCTGACGGCGTTGCGCCGCCCGGAAAGCTTCAAGGCGAGCGCCGTCATGTTCCAGCCCGACTCGCTCGGCGAGCGGCCGAGGTCGAGGAACTGCTCTTGGCTCAGGCCCAACTCCGACCAATAGCTCTTGAAGTACTGGCAGACGAGCTCCTCGTCGAAGACGTCATGGCCGGCCTCGACGGGGGTGTGCGTCGTGAAGACCCCGGCGTCCGCCACTTCCCGCTTGGCCTCCTCGAAGCTCTTGCCGGCGGCGACGGCCTCCCGCAGCAGCTCCAGGAAAAGGAACGAAGAATGGCCCTCGTTGGCGTGAAAGACCGCCGCGGGGATCTTGAGCGCGCGCAGCATGCGCACGCCCCCGATTCCCAGGACTATCTCTTGCCGCAGCCGCGTGGTGCGGTCCCCGCCGTAGAGCCGTCCCGAGATCTCCCGGTCGGCCGCGGAGTTGCCGTCCACGTTGGTATCCATCAAAAACAGGCGCACGCGGCCGCAGACGACCTCCCAGACGCCGACGTTGAGCGTCCAGCTGCCCCAGCCCACGTTGATGATCATCCGGTCGCCCGAGGGCGTGAGCGCGGGCCGCAGAGGAGAGGTGTTCCAGTCTATCTGCTCGTAGACGTTCTGCTGCCAGCCGTCGACGCTGATGCGCTGCTGGCCGTAGCCCTGAGGATACATGAAGCCGACGCCCACCAGCGGCACGCCGAGGTCCGAGGCCGTCTTGCAATGGTCGCCGGCCAGGATGCCGAGACCTCCGGAATAAATGCGCAGCGAATTATGGACGCCGAACTCGGCGGAAAAATACGCCACGGCGCGGCCGGCGGCCGCCTCGTGGGCTTGGTGAAACCACGTCTTCTGATCGTTGAGATAGCGGTCGAGCGCCCGGACGACGGAGTCGTAGCGGCCCAGGAATTGCGGGTCCTCGGCGAGCTTCTCCAGGCGCGGACCGGACTGCTGCAGCAGGGCGACGGGATTGTGGTGGGTGGTCGACCAGAGCGCCAAGTCGATCTCCTTAAAGAGCGCCCGGGCCTCGGGATGCCAGCTCCACCAAAGATTGTAGGCGAGGTCCTTGAGGCGGGAAAGCCGCGCCGGGACCTGCCATTGGGCAAAGGGTTCGGTCATGGAGGCATTCTACAAAACGTGTTATCCTATGGCCATGACTTCGGAAACCTCCCACCAGCTCGTCGTGCTGGCGCGCCTGTGCGAGTTCTGCCAATGGCGCGGCGCGCTGACCCAAAGCGGGGAGGACCCTTGGTCCTACATGCGCCGCAAGCTGCTGGACGTCGAAGCGCCGCTGACCGCCTTCAAGGGCGAGCTGTTGCGGGGTTTGCGCGAGGAACTGCTGGCTGAATTGACGCGCGGGCCCGTGTCCGACGCCCGTTTCGCCCAATACAAGGACCTCTTCGAACGCCTGCTGTCGCGCGGCGACTTCGCCGACGTCGCGATCCACCTCTCCTCGGCCGCCGGCCCGGCCTGCCGCGAGCTCGTCGGCCAGGCGCTGTCGGCCGCCCGGGCCCAGACGCTCTTCCAGGAGGAACGCCGCCCCGCGGCCCAGCGCAGTCCCGCCTGGAACAAGCTGGTCCAGGAGCTCTGGAAGCGGCTGGGCTTTGACGTCCTGGAGCGCGTCATGGAGCGCGGCCCGGAGTCGCCGCGGCGGCGTGCCTATGTCTTGCGCCGCATGCGCCGGGACGTGGCCGAATACTGCACCGTGGTCAAGATCCCGACGGCGCCCACCGACACTCTCTCACCCTTCATGCTGCCCCGCATCGAGGCCGTCGTCGCAGCCTGCCTGCGTTTTCTTTCGAAGTACCGCTGACGCAGCGGGCGGCGGGTGCCGGCAGCGGTGCCTGGCTTTAACCTATTTAACTTGTTCTACGAACAAGTTAAATAGGTTAAAGCCAGGCACCGCGATGGGCACCGAGATGACTGACGATCGCCGCGCAGAAGGCGGGCAGATCCTCCGGCTTGCGCGAGGTGATCAAGTTTCCGTCGACGACGCATTCCTCGTCGACATAGCGGGCCCCGGCGTTCTTGACGTCGTCGGCGATGGCGCAGAAGGAGGTGGCTTTCTTGCCCTTCAGGACGCCCGCCGAACAAAGGATCCAGGCCCCGTGGCAGATCGAGGCCACCAGCTTGCCGGCCTTGAAGACGTCCGCCGTCAGCCGCGCCGGCTCGGGATAGCGCCGCAGGAAATCCGGCGCGAAGCCCCCGGGGATGACCAAGGCGTCCAGGTCGGCCGCCTTCGTCTTGGCGTAATCGGTCTCGGCCGTCGCCGGATAGCCGAACTTTCCCGGATAAGTCTGGCCCTTCTTGCGGCCGATCAGAAGGACCTTGGCCCCGGCTTCCTTGAGGCGAAAATAGGGAACCCAGACCTCGAGTTCCTGGTATTGCTGCTCGACCAGGACGCCCACCCGCCGGCCTTCGAGCGACCGGCTCACGCCGCGGCCTTCTCTAGGACGTCCGGGTTGACGGCGTGCTCGGGCCGTTTGCGCTCAATGAGCGCGTCGATGAGGCCTTGAGCGGCCATGAGGCCCATCTTGAGCCGCGTCTCGAGCGAAGCGCTGGCGAGATGGGGCGCCAGCACGACGTTGGGAAGCTTGGCCAGGCCGGCGGCCATCTTGGGCTCCGCCTCGTAGACGTCGAGCCCCGCGCCGCGGATGCGGCCGGACTTGAGCGCCTTGACGAGCGCGCGCTCGTCGACGATGGGGCCTCGCGCCGCGTTGATGAGATAAGCCGAGCGCTTCATGAGCGCGAACGCCCTCTCGTCGATGAGGTGATGCGTGGACTGGTCCAAGACGCAATGCAGGGAAACGAAGTCGGACTCGCGCAGGAGGTCGCCGAGCTCGCGGAAGGCCGCGCCGAACTGCCTCTCCACCTCGGGAAAGATCCGCTGCGCGTCGTAGTAAAGGACTTTCATGCCGAAGCCCTGCGCGCGCCTGGCCACGGCCTGCCCGATGCGCCCGAAACCGACGATGCCCAAGGTCTTGCCGTGGACGTCCGTTCCGAGCATCATCATCGGATCCCAGCCGACGTATTTTCCCGCCCGCATGAACCGGTCGCCCTCGACGACGCGGCGCGCCGCGGCCATCAGCAGCGTCCAGGCGAAGTCGGCCGTGGTCTCGGTCAGGACGCCCGGAGTGTTCGTCACGATCACGCCCCGCCGCGTGCAAGCCGGCACGTCGACGTGGTCGAAGCCTACGGAATAGGTGGCTACGGCCTTGAGCCTTGGCGCGGCGGCCAGCAGCTCCTCATTGACCTTCTCGGTCAGTATGCAGAGCAGGCCGTCCTTGTCCTTGATGCGGGAAAGCAGCAGCTTGCGCGGGATCGCCGTCGGCTTGTTGTAATGTTCGATCTGGAAATGCGGCTTAAGACGCGCCAGCGCTTCCTCGGGGATGCGGCGGGAGATCAAAATTTTTGGCTTGGGCATGGCGCGATTATAGGATTTTTGCGCCGCCGCGGCGGCCCGTCGGAAACGGCCGGCCAGGATGGTAAAATCTCCCCTATGGAACTGCGCCTGGGAAGCCTGCGCCTGCCCTCGACCGTCATCCAGTCGCCCATGGCGGCGTGCACGGATCTGCCTTTCCGGCTCGTCGCGCGCGAGAAAGGCCTGGCGTTCTCTTTCTTGGAGATGGTCTCGGCGCAGGCGCTCGTGCGGGAAAACGAGAAGACTTTGCGCCTTCTCAAGAGCGCCCCGCAAGACCGCCCGCTCGGAGCCCAGCTTCTCGGCTGCGACCCGGCGATCATGGGCGAAGCGGCCGCGATGATCGAGGAGCTCGGCTTCGACCTCCTCGACCTCAATCTCGGCTGCCCCGTGCGCAAGGTCACCGCCAACGGCGAGGGCTCCGCGCTCCTCAAGGACCCGGACACGGCCGAGAAGATCTTCGCCGCGGTGCGCAAAGCCGTCAAGAAGATTCCGGTCACCGTCAAGACGCGCAAGGGCTTCGAGGACCCTTCCGGCGACCAGGCCGTGGAGCTCGCCAAGCGCGCCGAAGCGCAAGGCTTCGACGCCGTCACCGTCCACGGCCGCACTCAGCAGCAGCTCTACTCCGGCCAAGCCGACTACGAGGCCATCGGCAAGGTCAAGCGCGCCGTCAAGATTCCCGTCATCGGCAACGGCGACGTCGTCACGCCCGAGGACGCGCTGCGCCTCAAGCGCATCAGCGGCTGCGACGGCGTCATGATCGGCCGCGCCGGCCTGGGAAATCCCTGGGTCTACCGCAATCTGCAGCTCGCCATGGAGGGCTCGGACGAGGCGCCGTACGTGCCCACCGTGCGCGAGAGGAGAGACACCCTGCTGCGCCACCTCGATCTCGAAGCGCAGCTTTTGGGCGAGCGGCAAGCGGCGCTCAACCTGCGGCGCATCGCGATGTGGTACACGACGGGGCTGCCTAACAGCAAGCCCCTGCGCTCCGCCGTCTGCCGCACGATGGACGTCTCCGAGATCCGGCGGATGCTCGCGGAATTCTTCGACGCCCTGCCCGCGGACGTCCCGGCGCCCTGCGCGCCCGTGCTCCTCTCCGAATGACCCGCGCCGGCGCCAGGCGTTCACGTGCTCAGGTTCCCGCGCAACGCGAACACGCCAACACCCGGCACCTGGGGTGGATGATCCTGGTTTACGCCGCGAGCGTCCTCGCCTTCATCCCCGCGCTGAGCGGCTCCTTCGTCGACTGGGACGATCTCAACGCGCTCGTGCGAAACGCGGCCTACCGCGACGGCTTCCGGGGCTCGCTGCGCTTCGCCTTCACCAGCTTTCTCGGCGGCCATTACGATCCGCTCACTTGGCTGTCCTTCTCGCTCGACCACGCGCTCTGGGGCCTCGATCCCGCCGGCTTCCATTTCACCAACGTCGCCCTCCACGCCGCGAGCGCGGCCGTGCTCTTCCTCGTGGCCCGCCGCTTGATCGCCTTGGCGCGCCCGCAGGCCTCGCCGCAAACGCTCTCGGCCGCGGCCGCCTTCGCCGCTTTGGTCTTTGCGGTCCACCCGCTGCGCGTCGAGTCGGTCGCCTGGGTCTCGGAGCGCAAGGACGTCCTGTCGGGGCTCTTCTATCTCTTTTCCGTCCACGCCTACTTGCGCCAACGCCGCGGCAGTTCCCTGGCGTTCTTCCTGTGCGCCCTCCTTTCGAAGATCTCGACGGTCACGCTGCCCGCGGCCCTGCTGCTCCTGGACGTCTATCCGCTCAAGCGCAAGCCGGACTGGCTTGGCAAGATTCCCTATGCCCTGGCCGCCGTCGTGCCCGTGGCGGGCAACGTCGTCTCCGAAGCCTACAACAACGCTTTCCCCGGGCTGGCCGGCTTTGGATTTTGGCCGCGCGTCATGACGACGGCCTACGGCCTGGCCTTCTACCCGCTCAAGACGCTGTGGCCCTCGCGCCTGGCGCCCCTCTATCCCTATCCGGAGACGTTCCGTCCCTTCGAGCCGCGCTTTCTAGCCGCGGCGGCCGCCGTCGGCCTTTCTTCGGCCCTGCTGTGGCGCTGGCGCAAGCGCTTCCCCGCCCTCGCGGCCGCGGCCGTGTTCTACGGCGTCACGCTCTCCCCGATGGCTGGCTTCATCCGCAGCTGGCCGCAGCTGGTCGCCGACCGCTACACGTACCTGCCCTGCCTGAGCTTCGCCGTCCTCGCCGGCGCCGGGTTCTCGATTCTGCTTGAGCGGCGGCGCGCAGCGGCGGTCGCGTCCGCGGCGCTGGTCTGCGCGGCTCTCGGCGCCGCCGCCTGGGCTCAATGCGGGATATGGAGGAGCACGGACACCTTGTGGCGCTACGAGCTCTACCGCGAGCCCGACTGCGCGCTGGCGCGCTACAATCTCGGCAGCCTGCTGCTCAATCGCCGCCAACCCGCGCAGGCGGAGGCGCAGTTTCGCCGGGCCGTCGCCATCGAGCCCGGCTATGCCGAGGCCTGGAACAATCTAGGCAACGCGCTGGCCGCGCAAAGGCGCTGGCCCCAGGCCTTGGACGCCTACAAACGAGCCGTCCTGGCCCAGCCCGGATTCTGGGAGGCGGAGACCGACGCCGGCCTGGCGCTGGAGGCGCTAGGGCGCGTGCGCGAGGCGACCCCGCTCTTCAAAGCCGCCATCCTCACCGAGCCGGACAAGCCGGCGCTGCGCGAGGACCTGGCGCTCGCCTACATGAGCGAAGGGCGCATCGAGCCGGCGCGGGAGCAGTTGACGGCCTCCGCCGCCCTCGGGGAGACTCCCGCGCGCATGGCCCGGCTGTCGGCCCTCTTGCGCTACGCGCAGACGAGACGCTAGATCCGGGTGTAAGCCCGCCAAAGTTCGCCGGGATCCGCGCCGAGCTTGTAGCGAAGCTCCAGCCACGCGCTCGAAAGAGCGCAAGAAACGGGTCCCTTCTGGCGCAGGCGGCGAGCGGCCGGCCAAATGCGGTCGGGAAGCATGACGACCTTGCCGAGCTTCGACAGACGCTCGCAAATGGCCAGGTCCTCGCGATAGGCGAAGGGAGGGTAGCCGCCGCTCTGGCGATAGAGCTCCGGCGTCGTGCACAGCCCGTGGTCTCCGGTGGCGAGGCCGCGCCAGCCGACCAGCGCGTTCGCGCCCCGGGCGGCCAGGCGAAACCAGAGGCTCGCGCCGTAATCGATCGTGAACACGCTCGCCGCCACCTTTTCCGCGTGGTTGGCCAGCCAGAAATGCTCCAGCGCCTGCTGCCAGTTGCCCGGGGGCTGGGCGTCCGAGCGCAGGAAAAACAGGAGGTCGCCCGCCGCCTTCTTGGCGCCGGCGTCGAGCTGCAGCCCGCGGTTGGTCTGGTCGAGCGAGATCACGTGATCGGCCCAGTCGCGGGCGATGGCGGCCGTGTCGTCGCTGGACCGCCCATCGACGACGATGATCTCCATCGGGCTCGATTGGGAGATCTGGCGCAGGCGCTTGAGATAGGAGCCGATCTGCGCCCCTTCGTTCCAGGTGGCGACGACGACGGAAAATTTCACGCGTCCTCCAGGCTCTTGAAGACCAGCCCCGTAGCGATCTTCGGATAGAAGTAGGTCGACTTGGGCGGCAGGAGCCCGACGCGTTCCACGGCGCGCCGGATCTGAGCCACCGTGCAGGGCTTGACGAAGACGGCCGCGCCGCCCGTTTGTCGGGCCAGCGCCTGCGCCTCGCCCGCGTCGTGGCTGTAGCGGATGCGGTCGGGCGCAACGCCGCGCAGCAGGACCCGGCCGAGCCATTCGACGCACAAGCCGCTGCGGCAGCCGCGCGGCGAGCGCGGGACGGCGAGGCGAAAGCGCCCTGCCGCGAAAACGCCGAACGCGTAGGGATTGGCCTCGCGTTCGAGCCGAAGCAGCAGCTGCGCGCGCGAGCGCGCGGGAGACAGGGCGCAGAAGCGCGCCAGCGCGGCTTCAGCGACGGCCCCGGCGGCGACGACGCGGTGCGTCGGCAGGACGGCCAGGCCCGGGTCGCCGTCCGGGCAGAAATAAGCGAGGATCGTCGAAGCCCCGCGACCGCCGCGCCGGCGGTAAAATTCTCGTCCCACCTCGAAGCGGTGGTGGCCGTCGGCGATGAGGACTTTCGCGCTCCGGGTCTTGGCGACGGCGCGGCCGAGCGCGCCGTCATCGACGGTCCAAAGATGGTAGCTCACGCCGGAGGCGGTCCGGCCGGCGGCCGCCGGCTTGCCGCGGCAGGCCGCGAGCAGGGCTCGGCGCGCCGCCCCCGCCCGATCGGGAAAAACGGCGAAGATGGGGCTGACGTTCGCGCCGACGGCGGACAGAAGCTCCAGGCGGTCCTCCTTCGGCTTGGGCAGCGTCCGCTCATGGGGCACGACGGACCTAGCCGCTTGCGCGGACACGCCCAGCGCCGCGAGGAACCCTCGCCGCACGAAGTCCCTGCCCCCGAGAGCGAAGCGCTCCTCGACCGCGTAGAGGGCGGGCTCGGGATCGCGCTTGAGAACGCCGTTTTCGCGCCAAGAACGCCAAAGCTTGGCCGCGCAGCGGTAGCGCGCGGGACCCTCGCCCTCGGGAAGCTCCAAGTGCACGGCGTTGAGCGGCTCGGCGCGCAGCCGGCGCGCCTGCTCCGGTGCGATGACGTCATAAGGCGGGCAAAGGAGCGCGGAGAGCGACGCGCGCGCGTAGCGCAAGCCGGCGAACGGCCTGATATCAGCCATGAAGCGCCTAATAATACCAACTTCGGGTGCCGCCTTAGGTGCTAGAATTCTCGCGGTGAAGATCCTGGTCTTCGGAGGCAGCTTCGATCCGCCGCACCGCGGCCATCTCGCGCTGCTCAAGGCCGCGGCGCGCCGCCTGCGCCCCGATGCCATCCTCGTCGTCCCGTCGTTCCAAAGCCCTTGGAAGGGCCGCTGCGCCGCCGGCACCGAGGACCGTTTGGCGATGCTGCGCCTGCTCATCGCCGCGCTGCCCCGGCCGCTGCGGCGCCTGGCGCGCGTCGACGCCTCGGAACTGGTAAGCCGCAGGAAGGTCTACACCGTCGAGACCCTTTCGCGCCTGGCGCGGGAAAACCCGGGAGCGCGCCTCCACTTTCTCGTCGGCTCGGACTTGGCCGCGCGGTTCGGCCAATGGCGCCAGCCCGGCCGCCTGCGCGCGCTGGCTTGCTGGTGGACGGCCCGCCGTCCCGGCTTCGACGAGCCGCTCCCCGCCCTCTTCCACGTCCTGCGCCGGCCCATGCCCGACGTCTCGTCGACGCAGCTGCGCTCGCGCCTCGCCCTCGGCGAGAACGTCGGCGGCGCCCTCTGGCCGGCCCTCGAACGCTTCTGCCGCAAGAAAAAGCTCTACGGCGGCGCCGTGCTCGCGGAACTGGAGAAGTCGCTGTCTTCCGGGCGCTTCGCGCATTCCCTCGCCGTGGCCCGGCTGGCCGAGCGGCTGGCCGGCCGCTGGGGCCTTCCCGTCGAGCGGGCCCGCCTGGCCGGCCTGCTTCACGACTGCGGGCGAGCCGTCCGCGTCGACGAGATGGCGTCATACGCTCGCCGCCGCGGCCTCAAGCCGCCGGAGTTCTCCGGGATCGTGCGCCACAATCCTCTGCTCCTCCACGCCTACATCTCCGAGGATCTCGCCCGCCGCCGCTTCGCCGTATCCGACCCCGCGGTGCTCAGCGCCATCCGCAAGCACACGCTCGGCGCCGACCGCATGTCGGCGCTCGACCGGACCCTTTACGTCGCGGACGCCTGCTCCGAGGACCGCTCTTATCCCGAGGCCGCCCGGCTGCGCGAGCTCGCTTTCCAGGACCTCGACGAGGCCCTGCGCGGCTGCGCCGCGGTCAAGATCCGGCATGCGCTCTCCGAAGGAGCCTGGGTCCATCCCCAGACCGTCTCGCTATGGAACTCGCTGCAGTAACGCGCGTCGAGCGCGTCCTGGGCGCCGCGCTGCTTGCCGGCGTCGCAGCCGTGGCCTGGCTCGAGGCGCGCTCGCCGCTGGCGGCCGCGGTGCGCTCCGGACGCGAGTGGACGTGCCCCGTCTCCGTTTCGGGCTTGCCGCAGCCTCTGCTCGCCGTCTATCAGACGGGCCGGCCCGTGGTTTGGGTCATCGACGCTCAAGGAGCCTCCGGCGCGGAGCTTGCGCCTCCGGACGGCGCGTTCCAATGTCCTTCTCCCCTGGCCCTGCCTGCGGCGCGCGGCCGCTTCGACGAGCCGCCCGTCGCCGCGGCGGCGGCCCTGACGCCCAAGACGCTCGGCGCCTGGGAGCGCGCGCTGCGCCGCCAGACGGCCGGGTTGGACGGCGCCTTGTTCCTGCTCGACTCCGCCCGCCTCAGCCGCGAGCAGGTCCGGCCCGCCTATCTGCCGCAGGACCCCTCTGATCGAGCCGCCTTCCTCGCCGCCGCC
>DAIDHI010000078.1 GCA_027452025.1 Elusimicrobiota bacterium
GGCGTTGTTGACCAGGATGAGCTCGTAAGGAGTTTTCTTCTCGTCGGTGAAGCGCCGCAGGCTCTCCAAACAGCCCCTGAGGTACTTGCCGTCGTTGTGGCAGAGCATGACGATGCTGACCAGCGGTCCTGTCCGCCGCGCCGTCTTTTTTCTCCGGAAGCGCTTCACGCGATCCCGATTATACTACAGGCTGAACCGGTCGCGGTATCTCGGTGTCTCTTGTGGTCGCCGTCGTGGACGAACAGGTCGAACCAGATCAGGAATTGGAGCAGGCACCAGAGGCCGCGTCCGTTGTCTCGCCGCCCCGATAGGTGCTCGTGCCAAAGGCGTTCCACGGCCTCCGGCCGGAACACGCCGCTTAGTTTGAGGTGGGCCGGCGAGAAATACCGCGAGATCAGGGGCCGCAGCCCGTCGCGGAGCCAGAGCGAGTGCGGCCGTTTCAGGCCGCCGCAGCCAGAGACGGCTACCGCCGTCCTCCAGATGGCTCTATGGGCAGGCAACGGGCGTCGTGGCGATGGCGCCCGAGTTGTCGATGCCGATGCGCGCGCACTTGCTTCCGTCCGGGCTCTTCACGATGAGGCCGCTGCCCAGGCCACGGGTGGCCACGTCGCCCGATTCCACCGTCAGCGAAGATCCTGGGGTGGTGGTGCCGATTCCGACATTCCCAAATTGCACGTATAAAGGCTCGTCAATCTCCGCAAAGGCCGATCCTCCGAATGGCCCTGGATTGATGTTTAGATCTCCGGTGTTAGAAATCGTCAGGAACTGCCCTGGCGCGCCAAGTCCGAGCGATCCGTCATTATTGACGCGAAATGCCGGCTCTGTCCCCGGCATACCGGGCCCAGTGCTCACGGAGAAGGCCCAATCGCGCCCCTGGCCGTTAACCCCAAGCAGGGCTGCACCGGGATTTGAGCCACCTCCCGACGGTCCGATATTAACGGTGCCATCGGTACCGACCTCAAGCGAAACGGGAACGCCAAGCCCGACAGAGCCATCATCATTCACACGAAGCGCCGGTCCGGAGCCCTGACCCGATGGGGAGGTGTTGACAGAAAAGGCCCAGTTCCGCCCCTGGCCGTTGACCTCCAGGAGAGCGGCTCCAGGGTCCGCCAAACCTCCGGAGGGTCCGACGTTCACCGTCCCGTCGGATTCGACCGCCAGGGAGACCGGGTTTCCAAGGCCGAGCGAGCCGTCATTGTTGACCCGAAACACCGGATCTGTTCCCGGTATGCCCGGCCCAGTGCTCACCGAAAACGCCCAATTCCGGCCTTGACCGTTCACCTCGAGCAGGGAAGTTCCGGGATTCGACAGCCCCCCTGACGGTCCTATATTGAGGCCCCCATCGGAACCGAGCTCGAAAGAGACGGGGGATCCGAGTCCTACGGATCCATCATCATTCACGCGGAACACTGGCAAGGCAGCTGAGGATAGGCTCACCGAAAATGCCCAATTTCGACCCCGGCCGTCCACTTCCAGCATTGCGTTCGGGTTGTTCGTTCCAACGCCAGTGGGACCGCTGACGATGAGGCCATCGGTTGGGGCAGGAAGCGAAGCGAAGGGAGCGCCGATGCTCTCGTTTCCGAATACCGAAATCTTACTGGTCGGGTTGGGGGTCCCAATTCCAACATCGCTCGCCTGGTTCGCGCTCATGAGCACGGGGCCCGAGCTTACCGGATTCAAGTAAAGCACGCCATCGCTTCCTGCATTCAGATTTAGCGGCGTTGATCCCGTGGCCGTGGCGAAGCTGCCCTGCAGGCCGGGCGCCGCCGTACGGATCTGCGGCGACGGAGATCCAGAAGGCTGCGTGAACGTGATCGCGTTCCGGGCAGCCGACGTAAAGACTCCGTCGGCGCCGACGGCCACGCTGAGTTCCCCCGCGACGAGCAGGCTGCTCACCGTGACGGTCGCGAAGGAGACGCTCGGGCCCATGGCGCCTCCAACCAGCGAGTCGGCGACGGCGCTGTGGAAGGCATAGCCGACGCTGGTCATCCGCTGGCGCGGCAGCACGTCCCGGCCGACCTGGACCTCCACGTATTTGTCGGCGCCGTCAAAGACGCCCGCCGGGATGCCCCCCGGCGTAAGTCCGCCGATGAGGACGTTGAAAACCCCGTGAGCGACGGAAACGCCGTTGGCGCCGGTATGGGGCTCGGCAAAGATAGGCGAGCCGCCTTCGGGGTCGTTGAACAACCGGAAGACCATATCCGTCTGCCCGTCGGCAGGCTGGCCCTCCTGCCTGATGCGGCCCTGGAAATTGAGCAGCGGCGGCACAGCTTGGGCCGCCGAGCCTGCCATCGTCATCAAGAACGTCAGGAGCCAGCATTTCTTCATCCAATCCTCTCTATTGGCACGGCTTGATGGCCGCCTCGATCAATTGCGGCCAGATCGCCGCGCGGAACACCGCTTTGGGATATCCCACGAATACGTTGATCACGGAGGCGGACTCGCTTCCGTCGGAACCCGTCGCAACTAGACGCAGGGTCTGCCAGCCCGACAGGCCAGAGAAGTCCCCCACGCCCAACGTGCTCGATGAAACGGCGACGGTCCCGGAAGCCAGCGTCGAAAAACCCGCGACCGCCGAACGGCCGGGCGCCGATTCGAGGCTCCAAGCCGACAACCCCTCACCCCCGGCCGTGCCGAGGATCGCCTTCGGGCCCGCGGGAATCCAGCACTCCCCGCCCGGCGCCAGCAGCGCCGCGCCGACAGGAAGGGCGGCCGAGTCCGAGTAAACGGCCCCAAGGCCGAGTTCCGTGCGCCCAGCCTGCCCTGACCCGACGACTGCTTGACCTCCGATGACCGAGACGAACGTCGCGGTCGATTCCCAGACTCCACCCGATTCGGATAAAACCGCCGAGCCGAGAGCCGTCGCGCCGACACCGCGCACGGCGAGCGGAAGGATCGCGGCGGGCAAAAGAAGGCGTCCCAGGATCGACATCAAGCCGACACGGAAACGCGACATAGGGTCCAAGCCTATCCTAATTTCCCGTAAATGACAATACTCCCGGACACATTCCCCGCGGCCCATTGACACGCCAAGCACACCCGGTATACTTCATGAGTGGTCAAGCTAACCAGGGACCAGTTGGTCAAAAAACTGGCCGACCAAGGCCTGTCCCTATCCCGCATCGAGCTCCACTGCGACTCGGCCTGCACCATCGAGGATGCTCTCTGGAACTACCGGGACCTGGGCCATTATAACGTCGTGCACTCGGGCGCCGGCAGCATCCTTTATAACCCCGTCCAAGGCGACGCCCTATCCTACCTGCTCTTCAAAAGCTGGCTCAGCCTGCCCCTGCTCATAATGGCTAACTCCTACGCCCTGGACGAGCGGACCCTTCTCCATTTCTCCGCCTGGCTCTACTTCGTCATCGTCGTCGAGACCCGGTTCGAGGAGCTTCCCGGCGGCTGCCGCGTGACCTCCGGCTACGACATCGCCGCGCCGCGGGCGATCCGCTTCTTGCTGCCGCTGGTGAAGCTGCTGCTGCGGCGCAATCATCGCGCGCTGATGCAAGACGACCTGCCGATGCGCTCTCGCCGCGCCCAGTTGCGGCAATGGGGATTCCGCTACGATTACGACGGCGCCGAGCGCCTCAGCGAAGCCACTCTCGACTTGTCCGGCTGCCACGTCGTGGCGCCCTCAGGCCCCTGCGCGTCGGCCTCCATCCTCGTCGGCGGCCTGTCTCCGCAGGGCGGAGAAGCCTGGGTCGGTCGCGACGACCACCTCGGATTGAGGCTCGTGCGCCGGGAAAGCCGGCTGCTCATTTTCCCGCGCTTGTGCCGGCACGAAGGAGCCAGCCTGGACGCCGCGCCCTGCGTGGGCGGCGCGGTATCATGCCC
Organism: Elusimicrobiota bacterium; assembly: GCA_027452025.1. Classification (GTDB taxonomy): domain Bacteria; phylum Elusimicrobiota; class Elusimicrobia; order UBA1565; family UBA9628; genus DAIDHI01. The sequence goes on from DAIDHI010000078.1 coordinate 3,835, forward strand.
ATGGCACGGGCGAGCCCAAGGACCGATCGCCGAGCTTCCCTTGGACGCCGGCGAAGAGATGACCGCGCGCACTCCGTGGCACCGGCTCAGCCTCAGCGGCGGAATCCTGAGGGTCTCGCCCACCGAGGACGGCCGTGGCTGACGTCCTTCTCGTATATCCGCGCTCCGGCCACGACGTCAGAGGGGTCTCCGTCAATGCGCCGATGGCCCTGCTCTCGCTGGCGGCCCAACTCCTGCCCGACTTCTCCGTCCAAATCATCGACCAGCGCGCCTGCGACGACTTCTGGGGGACCGTCGATCGGGCCGTCGATCGAAAACCACTGCTCGTCGGTGTCACGAGCATGACCGGCACGCAGATCTATCATGCCCTGGAGATCACCAAGTTTATCCGCGAGCGCGGCGCGACCCCTGTCGTTTGGGGCGGCATGCATCCGACGATTTATCCTGCCCAGACTGTCGCCAAGCCTTACATCGATTTCGTGATCCGCGGCGAGGGAGAGTTCGCGATACGCGCGCTCGTCCAACAACTGACCATGCCGACCCGCTCATTCGAGCGGGTCCCCGGACTCGTTTGGAAGTCCGGGGGTGGATTGCGGGCTGCCCCTCTGGGCGGCCCCCTCGACATGGACCGCCTCAACCGGATCCCTTGGCATCTCGTCGATATCGAGGAATACGTGGCGCCGGCCCAGTATTCATATCCGGGCATCCGGCGCATCTTGCCCTTCCAAGCCAGCCGCGGCTGCCCATTTAAGTGTACGTTTTGCTCAGAGCCTATCCTGACACGGAAGTACCGGATGATGTCTCCTCAGCGGGCCGTCGACGAATGCTTGGAGATGGTCCGACGCTTCGGCCTTGATCACATCGTCTTTTTCGACGAAGAGTTCTTCGTCGATCGCAAATGGGCCGTAGAGGTGGCCCGCCGCATCGGAGGAAGGTTCACTTGGAACGCCCAGACCCGCGCCACGGACTTGCTCAAGGTGGACCTCAAGGAGATGGAGCGTTGCGGCCTCAGCGTGATCCTCCCCGGCCTCGAGTCCGGCTCCGATCGCCTGCTCCGGGAAATGAAGAAGCGCGAAACGGTCTCCGATTACCGCAAAGCCAACGAAAGGCTCGCTTCGACGCGTATCTGGGCCCAGTATAATTTCATCGTCGGCTTTCCCTCGGAGACGGCGCGGGAGCTCGACGAGACCGTGGACTTGGTGCTGGAGCTGCTGAAGGATAATCCCAGGGCCGTCGTCAATCAGCTGTCTCCCTTGACGCCCCTCCCGGGCACGGAGCTCCTCGCCGAGGCCGTCGACCGCTATGGATTCACCCTCCCCCGCCGGTTGGAAGAATGGATCCTCGTCACGCGAGGACGGCAGGAGAAGCCCTGGCTCAACGCCGAAATGCTGCGGCGCGTGCGATTTCTTTACTACACGAGCCTCTTTCTCTGCTCGGCCGAGCGCTACTCCCAGAAGCTGCGCATCCCGAAGTGGGTCTTTCGCCTCTATTCGGCCACGATCCGCCTGCGGTGGCGCCGGAAGTGGTACCGGCTCGACTGGGACGTGGCGCTCTTGCGCCTGCTCTTCCGCTGGTTCATCAATCCCCACGATTACGTGTTTTCGCAGCAGTACGGCGATGCCCACGCCGCGCGAGAGTCGGATCTCCTAGCCGTCGAGAGCACCGCGGCATGAGCAAGGACGTCAATGTCGCCGTGATCGGCGCCGGCAAGATGGCCTACTGGCACCTTCGCGCCTACCGCCGCATCTCGGGCGTCCGGATCGCGGCCATCGCTAATCCAACGAGCGAGCGTGGCGCCGAACTCGCGCGCCGCTTCAAAATCCCCGTGACGGCGCGCTCGGCGGACGAAATCCTAGATTTACCCGGCCTCGACGCCGTCGACCTCAGCGTTCCCACGGGCCTGCACGCCGAACTGGCCCTCGCGGCGCTCAAGCGCGGCTTGCACGTCTATGCCGAAAAGCCGCTTTGCCGAACCCTCGAGGAAGCGGACGCCGTCGTGGCGGCCGCCGCCGCCGCCGGCAAGTCGGTGTTTGTCGGCTACAACCTGCGGTTCTGCCCGGAGTTCGAGCGCGCGAAGCGAATCCTCAACTCCGGTGCGCTCGGCGAGGTGCGCTTCGTCTGGATCCAAAGAGGCGCCTGGGTCGATCGCGACTCCTACATCTTCAATCCGCGCTGGAACGCCGGCATCATCACGGAGCTCAGCAGCCACGCGATCGACCTTCTGCGCTGGTGGGGCTTCCGCGACTTCACCAGCGTCTACGCCGCGGGGACCAACGTCTTCGCCGATTTCCCGGCTCCAGACACCGTCTCGCTCAACCTCAAGCTGCGCGGCGGCGGCTTGGCCGTCGTCTCCAATTCCTACGGCCTGCCCGCGCTTTGCACGGAGGCTTGCCTGTCGGGCACCAACGGGTTGCTGCGCGTGCGCTATGGCAAATGCTGGGTCGAGCCGCATCCCCGGCGCTGGTCCATCCCGGCGCTTCTGCGGCGCACTCTGCGGGAAGCCGTCGTCTTTCCCCACCGCATCCTCTATAATCCCTTTGTGGGCTCCTGCCGCCACTTCATCGACTGCGTACGGTCGGGCCGCCGTCCGGCCGTCGACGAGGTCGAGGGTCGCGAGACGATGCGGCTTTGCCGGCTGCTGGACCAGTCGTATGCCCGGCAAGCGGTCGTCTCCGCGGGAGAGCCTTGATGGCGACCGTCAAGCGCGTCCTCCTGGCCGCGCCCTTCAAATGGGGCGCGCGCCAGCTCAACGTCAGCGTCGATCCCGTGGTTGTGCGCCACGCGGGACAGGAGATCAAGACGGGATTTACGGCGCCCATTGGCCTGTGCTACATCGCAGGCTTGCTGCTCGAGCACGGATTCGAGGTCAAGCTCGTCGATGCGCCCGTCTCCGGCGCCCGCCCCCCCGAGCTGCTGGCCGCCGGCCGGTGGGCGGACGCCATCGTGATGCCTTTCAGCGTGCCGCACGCCGAGGACACGATGCGCTTTCTCCTCGAGTTCCCCGCGAAGCCTCGCGTGCTCTGCGGCAACTACGCCAAGCACATCGCCCCCCGCCTCCTCGCCGACGGCGTTTGCGACATCGTCATCGGCGGAGAGCCCGAATTCCCGGTCCTGGAGGCGCTGTCGGGCCGACGCCCGTGGAGCCAGATCCCGGGCATCGTCATCCGCGGTGAGGAGGGCGGCGCTCGCGACACGGGACCCAGACCGTTCCTGGAGGATTTGGATCTCCTGCCGTTTCCGGCGCGCCAGCTGCTCGATCAGCGCAAGTATTGGGATATCTCGTTTTTCGGAGAGCCGACCGCCTGGATCGTCACCAGCCGCGGCTGCCCCTACGACTGCAACTATTGTTCGCAATGGGAGACGTTCGGCAAGCGGACGCGCTTTCGCGACCCCGGCAAGGTCGTCGAGGAACTGGTGGAGATCGTCGAGGTTCACGGCGTGCACAACGTGATCTTCTTCGACGAGACGTTCAACCTCAAGGACGCGCACGTGCGCGGAATCTGCGAGGGCATCCTCGAACGGGGGCTCCGGCTGCGTTGGCAGTGCGCGGCGCGCTCCGACTTGGCCAAGCCGGAGCTCGTGCGCCTGATGAAGCGCGCGGGCTGCATCGAGATGCGGGTCGGCTACGAGTCCGGCAACGATGAGATCCTCGAATATCTGCAGCGGGGGATGAAGCTCGTGGACTTCCTGGCCGGCGTCGACGTCATCCACAAGGAGAGAATGACGCTCTCGACCCACGTCATTTTTGGCAGCCCCATGGAGACGCCGCGCACGATCACGAACACGCTTCGACTGCTCAAGCGCATCAAGCCTCTTTGGGTCTCGTTCAACCTTCTGACGCCGCTTCCGGGGTCGCAGCTATTCTCCGAGCTCAAGGACAAGCTCGACGTCGAACAGCTCAAGACGTTCGATCTGGTCCATACCGACTACTCCATATCGACGACTTTTTCCACGGCGCAGCTCAAGCGCTGGCTCGCGATGGGCTACCTCTACCACTACCTGAGCCCGCAGTTTTTGTGGACCCTCGCCAAGCGCTGCGCCACCGACGGATGGTTTTTCCGCGGCCTGCTGCGCACCGTCGCCCGCCAGGGCTTCTACATCTGGCGCTCGATCCTGCGCAACGACGCCGAGACGGCGTCGCGGCGAGAGGACGCCATCCTCCAAGAGGTCGGCTGACGCCATGGCCGGCGCCAAGACGCGGCTCCAGCGGCTCGTCCTGCGCACCGGAGGCGTCTTTCCCCTGCGGCCGTTGTTTCGCCTTTACTATCGACTCGCCGCCGGCCTCTTCATCCGGGCCACGCGCGCCCGCTTCCCCGCGGTCTCGGACATATTCGTGCGGCGAGGACAGACCGAAGAGGGCTGGGTGCCGGGCGCCAGCGACGTGGACCTCGGCGTGATCGCGCGGCTGCCGTCCGCCGCCGAGGACGCCGCTTTCGTCAAGGCCTTTTGGGCCCACTACGCCCGGTGGAAAAGGCTTTTCCCCATCCTGGGGGAGGCGCAAATCGTCGCCGAGGACGAGGCATCGCGCCTGCGCGGGCTTGCCGGGGTCCGCTTTCGGGAGTATGGACGCGCAGCGCGGCAGACCGGCTGGCGGGCGCGCTGGGACTGCCTGGGCGAGGCGCTGTTTTCCTGCCTGCACCTGCTGGAACAGACCTATTTCGAGGCCGCGTCAGCGCCGGCCGGGCCTGATTTCGGCATCAAGATCGCCAAGGGCTATCTGGACGTTCTGCGCTACGGGGAGGGCTGCGTCCGCGCGGATGGGACGGCCGTCTCCCGGCAGCGGCTCGCGAGCGGGCTGCGCGGCGACGGCGCCAACGCCGCATTGGAGCGGCCGTTTCTCATGACCAGGCCGCAAGCGGCCGGATTGTGCGCCCTAGCGCTGCGGACCCTGGAGCGGTCGTGCGCTCTCTTCGTCCAAGACGCCCGCGAGCGCCTGGAGCCGGGGACCGCCGCGCCCGGCTCCACCTCCTGGGAGCTTCCCGCCGAGGACGACCCGTTCATGCTGTGGCACGGCCGGCTGAAGGTCCTCGACGAGCCCGGCTATCCCAAGATCCACGGGATCTATTACGACAGCGTCTTTCGCTGGATCGTCGTGGCCGACGTGAACGACGATCGATCGTTGCTCAAGCTCTTCTCCAAGCTGGAGGCGTGGCCGAAAGAAAATGGCGTATTCCGGGCTCCCGCCTGGATCCTGCCCCCCGCCGCCTTCCAGGCTCTACTCTGGACTCCCCATCTCGGCACGCCGTTCTTCCACCGTTGTCTCAGCGCTTCCCTGAATCAATGGGGCGTCGCCGGCCGCAAGCGCAGCCGCTTTCCGCTCGATTCCTGGGGGCAAAGGGCGCAATGGCGCATGAAGGCCGGGGACTTCCTGCCTCCGCCGCCGGAATTGCTGCGCTATGGCGCGCAGTCTTGCGCCGGCAGCCTCGCCCTGTCGCTGCGCCTCTTCGGGCTGGAAGGCTGGGCGGGCGATAATATCTACCGGCTCTGCTTGCTCTACAGCCGCTTGCTGAGCCTCAACCTATACTTCACCACCGGCCAAGCGCGCGATCCCGACGATCTCGAAGCCCTGCTTGCGGCCACCGCAACCTGCTGCCCCGAGCTCTTCGCGCGCATCAAGGCCCCCCTGCTCGACGCCCTGCAGAGCCCCCCGCAGGACTGGAACGCCAGACCGGCCGCACAGTGCTTCTACGGCCACTTCCCGAGCTACCGGCTGCTGATGGGCGAAATCCTCGCCAAGCTGCCCGGCGTCACTTCATCCTGACCCGGGGAACGGCGTCTCGGGCCAAGGAACGGCCAAGGCTGACATGGTCCTCTCTGATCCAAACGAAATCTTGATGCCCGAGGCAATCCGTCCAGCGGTAGCAAGCCGCGGCCGGCGCCGCTTCGCCCGGGGGGCTGGTCTCGTCGGCAAGCCTCTCGAGGATGCAGTGGGACTGGAACGGCTCCAGGTCGTCGAGACCGATTTCGAGAGTCTCGACGCGCCGCTGGCTCATGGGCGGCAGGCCGATGCGCCGTATGAACGGCCCCTCGAAAGAGGTCAACGCCAAGAATATATTGAGTCCCGAAGCCATAGGAAAAGACACTTCGCGGCGAGCCCCCGCAATCGACACCTGCCCAACCCAGCAGTCGCCGTCCCAATGGTAGTGCGCCTCGCCTTTGCCCGCGGACGCGTCACGAATAGTCAGAGACACCACCCGCCAGGCCTCGTCGAAAGTAGCCTCGATCGCCTGACTCAGATCTTTGCCGGGCGCGGGGCTTCGCCAAGCAGTCATCGTGCGCGACTCCGGATTGATATCGAACCTCTCGAACGGCGTCCCTTCTTCGGTCAAATAGATCCCGCGGATCATCGCTTCCTCGCCTTCCAGCCGCGAACCAGCGGGCCGAGCACTCCCTCCGAGACCCCATAAGCCCGCATCATACGCACGACCTCGGGGATCTCCCGTTGCGGCAGGTCATAGCGGCAATTATAGAAACCGCCGTGGGCTTGCATCCAGTCTAGATTGTCCGGTGAAAGCATGAAGCCATGTCGGGCCGTCTGAGCCAGGCAGCGACCGAAGTAAGCCGAGAAATCGTCCGGCTGAACCCAGCGGTTAGCGAGCATCCTGCTCCGCCTTCCACAAGCCGCTGGCCGGATCCGCGCGCGCCTCGGCCGAGAGTTGCGAGAAGTCCGCCCCCGCCAGAGCGCGGTGCCCAAGCCGCGTTTCCGTCAGGGCTAGAACCAGCCGCGCGGAGTCGTTGGCGGCATCCAAGCGCAAGGCGTCGTTGGCCAGCCGCATGGCCTGCTCCTCGCGACCCGCCCGTCGATAGCCTTCGGCGGCGCCCGCAAGCACGTCAGGCCAGCGCCGCGGAAGCAATCGGGCCTCTTGCACGGCCCAGACTGATGCCTGAAGGCCGGCTTGCGAGAGGCTCTCCGAATCGAGCATCGTGCGCAGGAGCGCCGGATAGCGCCGCACGCAGTCCTCCATCAGCGCAGTCCCGGCCGGAGACATCAGTCGCCCCTGTTCCCGATCATCGAGGATGGCTTGCATGGCAGTGAGGATCGTTTTTTGAGCCACTTGGCGGCTGTCGTCGGCCGTGAAGACCGGATGCCGTCGCTGGCCGCTTCCGGCGTTCAGCGCAGCGATGCGCCAATCTTTGATCGGCGCCAGGACATGAGCACCCGTCTTCAGGTCGAAATCGTAGATCGCCCGGACGATCGTTTCGGAGACAAACGGGTAATACTGCTGGTCCCAATGGACCTGATCCGAGAACATCCGGCCGTCGGGAATGCCATCCGGCGCTAAGGCTGAGAAGGAATGCTCCAAATCGGCCAGGATTTCGCGATCCCTCAGGGCGAGCTTTCGGATGGTGTCGTTGATGCGCGGATGACAGCGGTTGCCCGGGTTATCCCAGTCGATGGCCTGGCGGTATTCGTGCCGGGCCCTGCCGAAATGACCGGAGGCGTCTTCGATGCGCCCGACCCAGTAATGGCCCCAAGGCTGCCGCGGGTGAGCGTCCACGTAGTTCAAGAAGAGCGTCGCCGCGCGCCCGGCCAATCCCAAGTCGTACGCCGCCCAGGCTCGCACGTAGGCGGGATCTGCCAGAGGCGGCGGCGTATGCGACGGGGGTGCATCGCGCAAGTTGGCCGGCAGCGTGCAAAGAATCAGGGGGACGCCTCTTTTCCGGGATCCCGCGATCATGGCCTCCACGTTCCTCTCGAAATTGGCCCGGCGCTCTTCCAATGTCGGCGCCGGCGGCTGGACGGGCTCCAGACCAAGCCGTTCCTGCGCCAGGCGAAATATCCAGAATCGACCGAGCTCCATCTGCACCTTGTAAAGGACTGGATGCGGCAGCTTCACCGGATTGTAGTACTCGTTGTTGCCTGACAGGACGACGATGGCGTCCGGGTGATAACGAAGGGCGTCCGCGAGCACCAAGGAGTCGCGGTAGCTGTCATAACTGCCCATCCCGCAACCTATGACTTCCACGCGCCTGCCGGGAATGGCCGCCTCCAGCAGCGCCGCGAGCTGCGAGCGTTCCGCGTCCGCGAAGGGCATGGCGACCGAGCCTCCGACCACAAAGACCCGCAGGCTCGCCGGGCCTTTTCGCGCTAGGAACGGCCGTGCCTGGGAACCCGGCCTATTCGGCCTATAGACCCACCCGTCCATGGTCCAGGACAGCCGGAAAAAAGGGGCGTATATCTGCCGGTAACAGTAGTCAAATTGGTACCAGAGAGGCGACTGCCGGGGAGGACCCAGCCGCCGGCGCAGCCCCAGTTCGACCAAGCCTAGCGCGCCGAGAGCGATCAAGGCCCCGGCGAGGGCCGCGGCAGCCCGAGCCGCCGCCCGGGCGCGGCGGCGTCTCAACGGCGCCAAGGCATTCTCACCGGCCCCAAGCGAGCCGCGCCCTGCGCCAAAGCCATCGCCAGTGCGGCGTCGTTGCCATTCACGAAAAGGCGGTAGGGGGGCAGCTCAGCGGCCTCCCGCATGACGCGGGCGGCCTCTAGAGCGGCCTTGTCGGTGTGCACTATCAGAACCCTCACATCGTCGCGCTTTAAGCGTTGCGCCAACTCCGCCGACGGCAAGTCCAGCACGGACGGATCGCCGGGGGCAAGATGGATATGGAACTGGCGTCCCGTGTAATCGAAGCGGCGGTCGAAGATGATGCGGTCGGAAGCCAGAGGAGTATTCCAAGACCGTCCGTACGGACTCTGTTCGGAAGGCTGAATCAAAAACAGTAGCGGCAGTTCCCATATCCGGCCTTCGTACTCGGTGTCGTTTTGATAGATCTGGAGCATAACGCGGTCCCGCGCCGCCAGAAGGCCACTAGCTCCCTCCTGGTCGATGAGCGCGGCGAGCTTGACCACGCTGGCGCTGAAGTTGCTTACGTCAAGGCTGACGCCAGGCAGCCTCCAAGCATCCCAAGGCGCCAGGGCCAGGATGGCGACGGCGGCTACCGCGCTCTTCCATCGTCCGGCCCAGCCGGCCATCGCCCACGCGGCCCACGGGGCGAGCAGCATGAAATCGGTCCAAAGATGGGTGTAGTGACAATAGGGAAGCACCACATGGATGACGTGCAGCGGCACCATCAAGACCACCTCTCCGACGGGAAAGAGGAGATACCAAAGTCGCTCGGTCTTGCCCCGCCACCAGGAAGCCGCGATGGCCCCGGCCGCCAGGATCGTCGTCATCGGGAAGACGACGGCAAATTCGACGAATGGTCCGGTCACCCGCCCGAGCAACGGCAAGATGGCGCGCAAATCGCTTTGGTTCCAAACGTAAAATAACGGCGTGCCATTGGCTCTCCATTGGAACAGCAGCCAAACGGGCACGAAGGACCAGACTAATGCCAGCGCCGATGCCTGGCCGAAAAACGAGCCGGGCTGCGCTCCGCGCTTGAGTTTCCAATCGGCGAGCAGCGCGAGCGTATAGAGCATCGCAAAGAGCCAGCCATCGTAATGCACCATCGTGGCGGCTAACATGAACGAGGCCGAGACTAAAAGGTCGCCTCGCCGGCCGCCGCGACGGAACCGCAGCAGGAAAAAGACGCTCCACAGGACCGTGGCGTCCAAGAACGGGATCTGCATGGCGCCCAAGCTGTAGACGACGTGCGCCGGATGAAAGGCGGCCAGAGCCACCGCCAACGCGGCCGCCGCGTATTCACCCGGAAACAACTCGCAGCAAATGAGCCAGATCGCGCCGAGCGAACACCAGCAAGCCGCGTTTTGGAGTGCCAGGCTGGCCCGCCAGGGATGGCCGACCAATTTGATGAGCCCGCCCAGAAGCCAGAATTGCAGCGGCAGCAGCGTCGTGTGGGGAAAGAGCTCGGGGCTGCGCAGCCAGACGAAAGCAGTGAGAACGCGCATCACGTCGTCGCCAAAAGTGGCCGTGAACCCGAAATTGGCCCGGTAAAACCAAACCTCGAAGCCTGCGCGAATGACGGCGATGAGGGCCAAAAGCGCGACGAGCGTCGCCCGCTGGCCCTCAGCCGGCCAGTAACGGAGCGCCCTTTCCTCCGGTTCAGCGCTTGGCAACGGAGTAGACGTCGATCGTGGCATCGGTGTCCGTGGTGCTCTTAAGAAAGAAACGCCGCTTCAGGTCGACCTTGCGATGGAGACGCGCGGCCTCGCGCAGAAAGACGTCGCCGGAATGGGGCGAATCCACAGGCTTGGAGTAGAGCAGGAACAGGTCATGCTCGTCCATCAGGCTCTTCCAATAGCCCTCGGAATCCCTATGCGAAGCGACGTTCTCCGCTCTTTCCACCGGAAGCCCCGTGAGGAATTCCAGCGATTCGTAAAAACCCCAATCGAGGCACACGATCTTCGCGGGCTTGCTCTTGACCGCGTAATCGGCCAAGGAGTAGATGGCCCGGGAGAAAATCGGATTGACGTCGTTGGAGCTGAAGCTGGACAGCATGAATGCATCGTTGCTCAAGGAGAGTCCGGCCTGCAGGAGCAACGCCACGCAGGCCGCGATGTCCCACCCCGCGCCCCGGCGCCAAAGAGTGATCAAGAACGCGGCGGCAAGTAGGTGCACGAAAGGATAAACGGCGATCACGATATGGTGAGCTCCCCAAACCGGCGGCGTCAGGACGCAGGCGGCCAGAGAGAAGGCCAGAAAGACCGCGAGAAAGCCGGTGGAGCGAGGATTGTCGGCTAGGCCGCCGCGGGCTCTGCGCCAAGACCAGCCGGCATAGGCCAGAGCGGCCAAGGCGATCACGCCCAAGGGAGCGACCCGGTGATAGGCGTTGATGCACAATTGCTGAATCGCGACCTCGTCGAGCGTGCTCCACGCCAAGGCCAGATGCTTCGCGACCGTGCCCGCCATATCCAGGGTCGGGGGATGGTGGATATCCGTCTTCGCCATCTCGGACAAGATGACCGGATCGCAGAGCGTGTAGAGGAAAAAGGGCGAGCCTCCGATGGCGAAGGCCGCAAGGCCGGCCAGATATGCGCGGCCTGTCTTTAGCACTTCGCGCAGGTCCGCAAATCGGATCGCCAGGACCGCCGCCAGCAGCCCAATTTCGTACCAGACGGCGATCGCCCTCACCCAGAGAGCCAAGCCCATGACCAGGCACGCGGCGGCAAACCATGCCCGGCTGCGCGACGACAACGCCTTGAGCATCATCATCATGCCGGCGAGGTCGCAAAGCAAAAGCAGATTGATCGCGGCCCGGTCGTGGCGCACCGAGAAGATGAACGTGGGATCAAGCGCGAGCAGGAGACAAGCCAGCGCCGCGGTCGGGCCGTCGAAGAGCATCCACGCGCACCAAAAGAAGGCCAGCAGCACCAGCGCCCCGCCCAGGACGTTGGTCAGCCGGAAGCTGAAGACGCTCGGGCCCATCAAATGAAAAAGAGGGAGGTAGGTGTAAGCCTCCACCGCGCCCTGATAATAAACTTCCATGACGGGCCACTCGCGGCCGAGAAAGCCCACGGTCAGGTATGCCTGCGTGGGCACCCTGCGCACCATGTCGGCGGCTACCAGCGGGCCCGCGGCCTCGTCCCGGAACAATCCCGCCTCGCCTAGGCCATGCAGCGAGACCGCGAAGTAAACGCCCAACGCAACGGCCAAACCGGCCGCGAAAAGGAGCCCGCGCTTCGTCATGACGTCCCCCCGGCGCCGGCCGCCAGCCGGCGCGCCCTCAGATAATGCCACAACGCCCTTTCAGCGAGCCGATTACCCCGCTCGCTCCAATGAATCCCATTGGGATGCGGATGACCTCGGCCATCGTTATCGACGAAGAGCGAACCCCGCAAGTCGGCGGTTTCATGACCCCGGAAGACCGGAGTCAGATCCAGCAAATGGACGCCTCGCGCCCGGCAGTACGAGGCTATCTCGGTCTCGAAAGGATCCGGTTTTGGAGAAAAGAGCCAGTCGCGATTGGGACAGAGCATGATCACCAGACGCCCGCCGCTACCCGCCACGTCCCGCCGCAGCCGCTCGAGCAGCGCCATCCCCAGGTCGTCGTCTCTCCCTCTCTCGACAGGGCCTCGCAGCCTGGCGATAAGACCCCGGGCGGATCGGACCGTCTCCGATCCCGGCCGAAACATGAGCGCCGCCAGCTGCCGCAGGCTCAGCCGGTTAAGGTCGCAGCGCGCTTCGCCGACCGCCGCGCGGCGCGGAAGAGGGACGTTGGTCAATATGAGCCGCCCGCCGTCCAGGATGAACTTGGGCCGGGCATAGCCGAAATCATTGACGAACTGGTCGATGCGGCCGAATTGACCGGCGATGAGCCCGTAGATCACGAGGTCGGGCTTATAGCGCCGTCCTTCGCGCTCGTAAAGGAGCGTGACCTGATCGATGCCGTAGGCGATGACGGACATGTTCATGACCTCGGCGCCCTTCCAGTCGCGGGCCAGCAGGCTGGAGACGTTCCGGTCATCGGCCACGCCATGGCCGAAGGGCACCGAATCGCCGATAAAGAGAACACGCGGGCGCCCCGGCGTCCTAGCGAGCGGGAAATCGCGCTCGCCCCGCATGCCTTCGCCGTTGATGCGCACGGAGATGTCGGGGCCGTAGGCGCGAGGGCAAAAGGCATCCGGCTTGTTTTTCCAGCCCAGCTCGGGATCCCATTGCGTCCAAACACGCTCCGGCTCCTCCGGAACCGTGCCGACGATCTTCTGAGAGAGCTTGGGAGCCAGCGCCAGACAGAGCAGCCTGACCCGCAAAGCCGTTTCCAGGAACAGGAATCCGGCCAGCACGCCGGCGACGATGAGAGCGGCGCGGCGGACGGGCGGACTCATGAGGCGAAGCCAACGGGCGCGCACGCTCCGGCCATGTGCCGTTTATAATCGCCGTCGTAGACGAAGAGGTCGAACCAGATGAGAAAATTTATGATGCACCAGAGCGCGCGGCCGTTGTCTCGCTTGCGTTCGACGTGCTCGCGCCATAACCGCGCTACGGCCTGGGGACGCAAAAGGCCGCAGCGTTCCAGGTGGTCCGCCGAGAAATAATACCGCGCGAGAGGCTGGAAGTCCTGGAAAAACCAAATCGAATGAGGCATCTCCAGGCCCATGTTGGACCTGCGCTCGATGCCGGGCGGCAGCAAGCCGCGAAACGCCAGTTTCTGGATGTGCCGGCCCCGGAAGCCCTTCAGCTTCAACGCCGCCGGAATGCTCGAGGCAAACTCGACGACGAAGCGGTCCATATAGGGATAGCGCGCTTCCAGGGAATGCGCGGCCAGCATCCGGTCGTTCTTCACCATGAGATCGTCGATGAAATAATACTGGAGATCGAGGGAGGAAAGCTTGTTGATCTCGTCGTCGAAGGGAAGGCTGTTGAACTGTTTTCGAAAAAGCTCGTCAGTCGGCGGCAGCCCCGTCAGGCGCAGGAGTCCCGCTTTTTCCTCTTCCCCGAGCGCTTGCCGAAAAAGCACGTGCGCGCCCACCGCGTCGCGCTCGCTGCCCTCCGCGAAGCGTTTGGCCACGAAGTCGAAGCTCAGCTTCTCATAGGAGCACGGCAGGATGCCGATGAGACGGCGGACCAGGCCGCGGATGGTCGAAGGCGCCAGGCTGCGGTAAAGGCGTCTCGCCTTCCAGGCGCGATGGGTCTCGTAAGCGTTGAAAACCTCGTCGCCCCCCTCTCCGGAAAGCAGCACCCGGACATGCCGCGAGGCCTCCCGGGCCAGGATGAACAAGGGGACGGCGGCACCGTCGCCGCTGGGTTCGTCCAGGAAGGCCATATGCGCCTTGAGGTTCGCCAGGACGTCGCGAGGCCGCACGACGATCTCATGATGAACGGGCCTCGCCCAGTCGACCAGCAGGCGCTGGTAGCGCGACTCGTCGAAGCTGGGTTCGGCGATCCTGATGGAGAACGTGTGAGTGCGTCTCGCCATTCCCAATTGGCGCAGCAAACCGAGCAGCCCGCCGGTGTCCACCCCTCCGGAAAGGGTGAGTCCGACCGGAACGTCGACGTCCATGGCGCGCTGCAAGGAATCCACGAGGAGCTCGCGCAGCCGCGCAGCCGCCGATTCTTCCGTGATTGAGCGGTCCTGGTCGAAGCGCTGGGCATGATAGCGGTGCCGGCACCAGCGCCCCGAGACCAGGTCGACCTCGAGCCATTCGCCTCCGCCTAGCTCGCGCAGGGCCGCGAATGGGGTCCGGTCCCCGGGGATGTAGGCCAACGTCATAAAGTGATGAATGGCCTCCTCATCGAGCTTCTTAGGGAAGCCGGGCACCTCGAGGAACGCCTTGATCTCCGACGCGAAATAGAGGTCGCCGGCCTGAACGGAGAAGAACAGCGGGCGCTGGCCGTAGAAGTCGCGGACAAGGTAAGCTTTGCCGCGCTCCTCGTCGTAGAGCCCGAAGGCGAACATCCCCGAAAGACGCCGCACGAAGTCGATGCCGAGCCGCCGGTAGAGAGCGAGCATGACCTCCGCATCGGAGCCCGTCCGGAAGCGATGATCGTCGTCCAGCCTAAGGCTGCGGCGCAGCTGGCGGAAATTGGTGACGGCGCCGTTATAGGCCAGGTGGACGCCACCTGAGACCATGGGCAAAGCCGCCTCGTCTCTCAAGTCCGTGATCTTGAGGCGGACATTGCCCAGGAGGGCTCTCGGCCGCGACGAAACGCCCTGACCGTCCGGACCGCGGTGAGCCATGGCCGCCAGCATGGCGGCGACGATGCCCCGCTTTTCCGGGCTAAGGTCGCGGCCGAGCCCTAGAACGCCCGCTATGCCGCACATCGCGACGGCCTCTTCATGGGCGAAATAATACCAGTCCGCCCGTGCGCCGCTTCACTTGCTCGACGAGCTCGCGCGCCGGCCGCTCCAACTGCCGGTTGCGCTCGACGAGCACCGTGTAAGCCCCGAAGGACGCGATCCGGGCCATGAACGGCTTGAGGCTGGCCAGGGCCTTGGTCGAATGCACGGCCGCCAAGAGAACGCGGTTGCCGGACAAGAAGCGCGCCAAATTGGACGGCGAGGCATCCAGCACCGATGGATGCTTCAGGATTATGTCGTCCTGCGTCGCCGTCTGGACGTAGGGCCGGTCAAAGAGAACACGGTCGGACGGCAGAATGGGCCGGTCCGCGTCGAAGGGCGCCGGCGGAGGATCGAGGAGCAGGAACATCGTGGACTCCCAGAACCGACCGCCGAACTTGCGCTCGCTGGGATAGGTCTCGATGAGAAGACGATCGGACTTTCCCCAAAATCCGGACCGCTCGGCCGCCCTGAGCCAGCAGCACGTGCGCACTAACCCTACATGAAAATTGCTCGCTCTGATCTCCGCGTTGGGAAATCCGGCCAGGTCAAAGCATAGGAAGGCGGCGCCCAAGGCCGCCGTGGCCGCCAGCCGCTGTCGTCTTGGCCAGGACTTGGTCCACCGAAGAGCTCCGAGGGCCGCCACGGGGCTCAAGAAAAGCCCGGCGACCGCGAAGTGGGTGAAGTGACAGAAGGGCGCCAGCCGACCGAAGGAGAACAGCGGCGCCATTGAGGCGAAAAGCAGGGCCGGAACCGCCAAATAAGCGGCCAAAATCCGATCGGCCCGGCGCTCCCAAAGAAGGTCGACGGCGCAAAGAGCCAGCAGCGATTCCAACGGAAAGCGCACGATGAGCTCGCACGCCGGCGCCAGGAAGCCGGCCACCGATGCTGGCACTGGGCTCGTCGTCAGCAGACGCCATACCGGATGAGATCCAAATCCGATCGACCGCAGCACCAGGAAGGACGGTATGATCTGCTGCGCTCCATAAACGTGATGCGCGAGGTCTTCCTTAAAGGCGAAATGGAAGGGCTCGCCGAACCG
The DNA here is from genome assembly GCA_027452025.1 of Elusimicrobiota bacterium. Classification (GTDB taxonomy): domain Bacteria; phylum Elusimicrobiota; class Elusimicrobia; order UBA1565; family UBA9628; genus DAIDHI01. The sequence goes on from DAIDHI010000078.1 coordinate 19,550, forward strand.
CTGATACTGGTTCCAAAGCCAAAAGGCCGGGAAGGCGGAAACGGCCGCCGCGGACGCCAAGGCGAATCGACGGCCCAGGCGAGGCCGCCGGCGCAGCTGGTCCCAGACCAGCACCGCCAGAAAGGCCAGGGCCAAGCTCCAATCCTCATACCGCGCCGTCGTCCCTGCGCCTAGGCAGACGCTGGCCGCGAGAGCGTCAATCTGCCTTCCGTCCTTCAGGAACCGGATGATGAAAAGGGTCGCCGTCATCACAGACAATTCCGAAAAGCAGAATTCCAACGTGGAGATGGAGCCGAAAAGGAGCGACGACGGATGAAAACCGGCCAGCGCCGCCGCCAGCAGGGCAGCCTCCGGAGGTTCGGGGAAGACTTCGCGGCATAGCAGATAAGTGACGAACATCACCGCCGCCGAAATCAGCAGACCCTCGAGGACAGGCGTCAATAGCCAGTCGCGAACCACGGCGTGTCCCGCCGCCAAGAGCCAGAAACTGGCGGGAAGAACCTCGGGGTGCGGGATCAGCGTCGGATGGCGCAGCCAGCGCCGAGTATAGAGGACATTGTAGCAATCGTCGCCGAAAACGGCGGTAAAGCCGCTGTTCAAGCGCACGAACGCCCAAGTCATCAGGGCTCGCAACGCGATCAAGCCGCCCAAGCCCGCCCACCGCCACCGGCCATCGGTCGATTGCCGAGAGGCCCCCCCCGTTAAAGGAGGCGCGTCGCGGCGGGCCGGCGCTATACCAGCCATTGGGACTCGTACGGGCACCAAGATTGGGCGCAGACCCTGGGACCGTCAAAGAGCTCGAAGTCCTCATCCAGGAAATTGCCGACCTGCTTGTCTTTATAGACGCTGCAGCGGTCCACGCTTCCGTCGCCGCGGATCATGGCGTAGTGGTGACCGGCGCGGCAAAGCTTGCCCTGCGGCGAGAGCTCCTTGAGCTGGAACTCGAGCTTTTGGCGCGGGTCGTTCTTGTTAGGCGAGAGCTCCTCGATGAGCCGCTTTTCCCGCTCATCGTTGCCGATGTCCATGTCCTCGACCACCGGAAGCGGGACTAAGGCGAGGCCCCCGCGAGCGAATCTCTCGCGATAGCCTGCCATTTCCGGGATTTGGGCGCGCGAGGCCACGTAATAGACGGCCGCCCCCTCGGGGCGGCTGGGCAGATAATCCTTGACGTAAACCGCCTTTTCGAAAAACTCCTCAAACCGGGCGAACGACGGGTGGAAGGACGCGGCGACGCGCAAGACGTCGTTGCCGACCGCCGGAACGAGCCGGCGAACGTCCCATGAAAGGTTGGTGCAGACGTCTACGGTGTGCAGCCGGGTCAAGGCCCGCACCAAATTATAGAAATCCGGATAGCGGGAGGGCTCTCCCCCGGACATGTATATGTAACAGCGTCCGTATTTGCGCCGGACGCGTTCCCAGGCCCCTATCCACTCCTCGACGGTGAGGTTGAGCTTGGTCGGCTGGTCCCAGACCGTGCAGTACGGGCAGCGGTAGTTGCAGACATAGGTGATGTCCCAGCCGAACGTGATCTTGTGCAGATGGTTGATATTTTCGGCCATCTCAGCGGCAGTACGGGACCTCGTCGGTCATCTGATGCTCGGTGACGGTCTTGACCCGGCTGTAAGGCCCGAATTCTCCGATGCCCTCATCGACGAGGAATTGGTTGAATCGCTTGATGCGCGCCTGTCGCGTCTCATGGTCGCTGCCCGGAGCCGTCCAACTCACGCCGCTGGCGGTAGGACCCGGGACGATGCCGAAACGCTCAGGATGCTGGTGCATCGGCGTCCCGTCGTTGAGGGTCAGCTCGCTGGGAAAGCCCACGAAGTCGATGGACGCCTTGTTCTCCTTGAGGAACCGCATCGTGGCGTCGATGTCATCGTCGGTCTCGCCCGGAAAGCCCAGGATGATATTGAGGGATACCTCGATGCCCGCTTCGTGGGCGTCGTGGATGCAGCGCGCCGCCTGCTCCAAGACGAATCCCTTCTTCATCTTGTTGATGATCTCCTGCGAGCCGTACTCCAGGCCATAGTTCAGGTTGCGGCAACCGGCCTTGGCCATCTTGAGGATGAATTGCCCCGACATCTCGGGCCTCAGCAGCGCTTGGCCGCCCCAGCCGATGCGCAAGCCGTCGGCGATGATGAGATCGCAGAGCTCATCGAGCTGCTTGATGTTTTGGTTGAGCGCCGCCACGTCGATCTCGAAATGAGTGACTGCCGGGTAGCGCTCAAGCTGCCGTTTGAGCTCGCCGAAGATGGCCGGCGCCTTGCGGTGGCGATAGGAATCCCAGTCCGCGTGCACGTTGCAGAATTCGCAGTGTCGTATGCATCCTCGGTTAAACGAGATAGGCAGTGTCGTCTTAAGATAATAGCGTTCAAGCGGGAAATCGCTGAAGTCCGGATCAGGAATAGAGTCTAAATCGGCGATCTCCGGTCGCGCGGCAGCGCAGCGGACCTCCCTGCCCCGCCGATAGAAGGTGCCCGCGCATTCGCCGCTCCGTTCGCCACGCGCCGTCTTTTCAACGATCTCGAGCAGCGCTTGTTCCCCTTCCCCGCGCACCAGGTAATCCACGGCCGGATTGTGCATCAGCAGCCGTTCTCGATGAAAGTTGACGTGGGGGCCGCCGAGGACGATCACGCAGCGCGGGTCGCGCGCCTTGATCATTCGCGCCATCGCCATCGTGACCTTCTCGGTGGAATGCCACAGCGAGAACCCGACGACGCCAGGAGCGCCCTCAAGAATCCGGTCGCACCAGCCTTCGACGGTCGCGCGGTTCTCCTCGACGTAGCGTCGGGCAAACGCCTCGTCCTGCCAGATCGTTTCATTATCGTCGCATGGAATCGGGCCCAGGACATTGGTGTCGAAAGCGGCCACCTCGTGGCCCCGCGCCCGGAGATAGGCGGCAAGGTAACCCATGCCGATGAGCGGGCAGCGCCTGAAAAGCATCGGGGCGACGACGAGAGCGGTCTTCATCCAGGTTTATCCGGATGACGCAGCACGGCCCCGTCGACCGTCAGGAGGAAGCCGCCGTCTTCCGTCAGATCGACGAGGACGCCGAGGACGCTGCGCGGCTGACCGAAGCGCAGGGGCATCTGGTTGAGCCGGAAGCTGGCCACGCAATCCTTGGGGCCGCAAACGATGGTGGACGGCGTCGAAAGCGCCTCGACCGCCGCCGTGCAGGCGCCGTCTGCGCGAGCCGGCGTCAGCAAGACGAGGTCGGCCTTGGGCAGGCCGTCGACGGGCCCTTCGGGGTCGATATAGATCGTCAGGCCGCCCTCGATGAGGACGCCGGAGCGGCCTACGGCGCGTCTGCGAGGCTCGTTCACGGCAGCCAAGCCCCCGCCTGCTCCGGCGCCCTCTCGTCGGGAATGACCTTCCACTCGTCGCACGGGCAGAACTCGACGTCGCAGGGCATCGGCTCCTTCATGAGGGTAAAACCGGGATCGAAGAAATCCCCGACCAGATAGCGGTCGCCGATCTGTCCGCAGCGCGCCACTTTGCCGGTGGGCAAAAGCAGCCCCGAGCGGTTTCCGGCCGTGCAGACGCGCCCCTTCGGCCGCTTGCTGTCGATCCAGTCCTCCGACAGCCCCAGGATCTTCTTCTGCTCGGCGTCGTATTGGTCGGGAAAGCGCCGGCCCTCGAACTCGCCCACGAAGGGGATCACCTTCAGGCTCTCTCCGATCTCCTGGAAGCGCCGGATGTAGCCCGGCAGGTCCTTGAGGAAGGGCGGCCAGGCGACGAAGTTGATGCAGCCGATGTCGGCCTTATGATCGCGCAGGAACCGCACGGTCTTGAGGAAGTCCTCGATCGCATGATACTGCGGATGGAAGCTGATCGAAATCGAGATCTTCGCCGGGTCGCAGCGCTTGACGAACTCCTCGAGGTGGAGAGAAGTATTGGTCGTGACGTTGATGGGCCAATGCAGCGCGGAGATGCGCACGAGCAGTTCGACGAAGTTCGGGTAAGCGAAGGGCTCGCCGCCGTTGATCGTCAAAAAGCAGCGCCCGTAGAGTTCATGGATGCGGTTCCAATGCGCCATCCACTGATCGACGGTTTGGTAGACGTTGCGCTTGCCGTATTCCGCCCAATGTTCGTCAAAGAAGCAATAGGTGCACCGATAGTTGCAGCTCCAATGGGTGTTCCAAGTGAAGCGCACCTGCGGCTGGCTCATGGCTTTCGCAGCGCCTCGTTGTATTCCTTGACGATCTGCTGGGGATCCTTGTGGCGGTGAATGACGTGGGAACGCCAGTCGTTGATGCCGATGGGGTTGTGCCGAGGGCAGGTCTGCAGGCAGCCGGTGCGGTCGCGCAAGGCGCGGCGAATGGCCCGGTAGTGCGGGCCGTTCCAGATGTCCCAGAAGCCCTTCTCCGTCAGGCTCTCGTTGAAGTTGCCGTAAACGTCGCAAGGGAGGATCCGGCCGTCCACGTTGAACATCATCTGGTGCCAGGGCTCGCTGCAGCAGTCCGGCTGCTGAAACTGTCCCGGCTCCATGCCGAACTTGTGAGGCAGGGAGAGCGGCATGCCGATCTCCTCGGCCACCTTGCGCGCTTCCTCTATATAGCGGTTGGCCAAGTCCTGACGAAAATAGAGGGAAAGATACTTCTGCTGCGCCTCGTAGATGTAGAAGTAGCCGGCCATGCAGCGGTCGGCGCCCATCTCCTTGGCGAAGCGCACGAACTCCGGCAGCTTCTCCACGTTCATGGTCGTCATCACGAACATGAAATTGACCGTCAAATGAGGGCTCTTGCGCCGCAGGTCCATGAGGTGCTTGACGTTGCCCATGACGCGGTCGAAGGCGTTGTAGCGCATCATGAGCTTGTGCGTTTCCTCATCGCTGGCGTGCAGCGAGAGCTGGAGCTGATAGCGGCTCTGGCCGCTGGCCATGAGGTCCACGATCTCGGGCTTGAGGTGGGAAGCGTTGGTGGCTATGTATTTCTCGACGTGCGGGAATTCCCTGTTGAAATAGCGCAGGATGCGCGGCGAGTCCGGCAGCCCCAGGAACTCCCCCGACCCGGTCAGGATCACGCGCTCGGCCCGGCGCAGCACGGGCGTCATCTGATCTGCGAACTTCTCGAGATAGTCGTCGAGCCGGAATATGGGGTAGTCGTAGCCCTTGGAGCAGAAGACGCAGTCGGCGTTGCAGACGGCGTTGATCTGGATGAAGATCGCGCGCGGAGAGCTTGACAGGATCACGCGGCGCTCCAGCCACTCGCTCTCATTGAGACGGAGATTGGCGCTCTGGAGGTCCTTGAGCGCCCGGTATTTCCGCTGCGAGAAGGCGGTCGCGGCCGATTCGGTCGTGGCGATGGTCATGGTCGTTACCTTTGACAGCGCGGCGGCTCTTTCTTGTCCTCGCCCCGGGTGATTTCGCCCTCGGCCAGTCCCAGGATCATGTCGATGCGCTCGACGACGGCCTTGAGGCGGGAGTACGGAGGGACGTCCTTCTCGATCCAGATCAGGGCAAAGCGGCCGTCCCTGGGATGGATGCCGGCGCGGCGCTCTGGCGGCATCGTCATCAGCCACCGCCGCGCCTGCCCCAGGAGGCGGCTGGCGCGGTGCCAGGCCAGGCCCCGCTCCGGGCCGAGCGGAGGCATCCCGCCGTTATTGAGATGCGGAACGGCCCAGGAGACGAGCTCCTCGGCCAAGCCGGGCTCGGCGGCGAGCACGGCGTTGGTTTTCTCGATCGCGCGCTGGGCTCGAAGCAGGGCGCGGACCTCCGGGCCGTAGGCGGCGAGCTGGTCTCGCATGGGCCCGTTGTAGAGGTCGAACTCCAAATAGCGCAGGAAGTGGTCGATGGCGGCCAGGTGGTCGCTTTTGAACTGCTTGTATTGGGCCAGGTTGGCCAGTTGATCTTGTTCCAATTTCCCGTTCACTCCTTTGTAGGCGTCGATGCCCAGCGCGATGGACAGCTCCCGGAACCGCTTGTAGCGGTCCAGACGGACCTCGTAGTCGTTGGTGCCGTCTTCGGATTCCCAGTAGAGATTGTGGAAGCGGTCCGGATGGACCTCCTTGACGCCCAACGCGCGCGGGTTGCTGGTGAGGTGGCTGTGCTCCTCGAGACTGGTGAAGGTCGCGCTGGCGTAGACCCGGTCAAGCGACTCGTGGTTGCGGCGCACGAACTCCAACGTCCGCTGGAAGTCCTCCTCGGTCTCTCCCGGGAAGCCGAACATGAAGTTGCCCGTGCACTTGATGCCGGCCGCGTGGGTGTCGGCGAGGACCTTCTCGGCGACGTCGATGCGGTACGGCTTGTTCATCAGCGCCAGGACCCGCGGCGAGCCGCTCTCGATGCCGTAGATGATGTCCTGGCAGCCGGAGAGCTTCATCTTTTGGAGCACGTCCCGGGTCATCTCCGGCCGGATGATGCCGTTGATCTTCCAGCCGTAGGCCTTCTCCTTGCGCTCCTGGTGGAACTGATGGGACAGCTCGCTGAACTTGAGCAGGCTTTCCACGCTGCCGTTGGCCGTGATGTCGTAGAAGTCCACGTGACTCTTCCAGGGAAAGAGCTTTTTCTGGTGCGAGACTTCCGCGAACATACGCTCGCCGCTCATGTAGGTGTAGCCCGCCCAGAACTGCGTGCTGCTGCAGAAATGGCACTTCCAAACGCAGCCGCGGCTGCCGGCGAAGGGGATGCGGATGACGTCGGTGTAGGTTTCCAGCGGAAAGCCGGCGATGTCGGCGAACGGAACGCTGTCCAGGTCCTTGATGGCCGGCGCGGGGCCTCCGTCGCCTGCCTTGCAGACCACGCCCGCGATCGGTTTGAGGCCTCCGGCTTCGAGGGTCTTGAGCAGCTCGGGGAAGACGACGTCGCCGTGGCCGCGCACGATGGCGTCGATCTCCGGATGCTGAATCCACTCCTGCGCCACGTTGCCTTTGAAGAAGAATTGGCCGCCCCAGACGATGATTCGGCGAGGATCGGCCTTCCTGATCATCCGCGAGAGCTCGAGGCTGGCCCAATGGGCTCCCAGGTAGACCGACAGGCCGATGACGCGCGCATCGCTGCGCAGAAGCCTCTCGATCTGATCCTCAATGATGAGACTGTTGTCCCGAAAGAACTGCCGCACGATCTCGGGGTTGTTCCAGAAGTGGAACTGCTCCCAGAGCCACATGCTCTCGTATTTTGGCAGCCGATTCTTCCAAAGGACGATGTTCAAGTCCAGGACGGACACCTCGTGGCCCGCCGCCTTGGCGCAGCCGGCGATCTGCGCCAGACCCAGGGGCGGGTCGATGGTCCACCAGACCGGCGCCTGCACGAGCGCGATTTTCATGCCTTGGCTTGAGCCGCGGGGTATTCGTTGCGCTTGAGCAGCGCCTCTTTCTCCTCGTCTTCCCAGGCGGCCTGGAACTCCTTGGATTTGCAGTAGTCGACGGTGCAGGCTTGCCCTTTCTCGAAGAGCTTGAAATCCTCGTCGAAGAGGCTGCCGATGGACAGCTCCTCATGGCAGAGCTGGCCGCAGCGGTAGACTTTGCCGTCGGCCTGCACCACGGCGTAGCGCTGCCCGGCGCCGCAGACCTTGCCCTTGATCGCCAACGGATCGAGATTGACGGTCTCGGGGCCGGTCTCGTAGCCGATGACCTCCTTGATCCAGCGCTTCTCCTCGTCGGTATAGGCGAAGGGATAATCCTTGTCCTTGTAGCGGCCCCAGAAGATCGCCATGTTCATGTAGACGCCGGCGTCCATGAACCGCTTCTTGAACTCGCCCATCTGCGGCATCTGCGGGGGATAGGCCAGGTAGCAGACGTTGGCGGTGAACTTGTGCTCGCGCAGCTTCAGCACGTTCTTGAGGAAGACGTCGAAGTCGCCCTGCAGCGGGTGGAACGTGCAGTCGATCTCCGCCGCCTTGGGGTCTATCTTCTCCGCGAACTCGGCGACGGCCTCGGTCTCGGAGCAATTGCTCGTGATCTGAGTGTCGTGCCACTGCGTCAGCCGGAAAATAATCTCGCTGAACCTCGGATAGGTGAAGGGCTCTCCGGCGGTGATGCGCAGCTGGCAGCGGCCGTACTTCTCGTGCATGCGCCGCCAGACGTCCGCCCACTGCTCCGGGGTCTTGTAGTTGTTCTTCCAAGCCAGCTCCGTCCACCCGGTGGTGGTATACCAGCAGTAGGGACAGCGGAAGTTGCAGCTGTAGTGCATGTCCCAGGCGATGACGACCCGGCGCTTGGGCAGCAGCGACGTCATGTTCAGCTCTTGGTCAGGCATGGGAGGCGGCCTCCGGGAAGCGGAAATTGGCGTAGCCGATGGCGGTGCAGCGCTCGCAAACGTGGTCGGATTGCGGCAGCGTCCCCGTCTGCCCGCGCGAATAGCGCCGCACGTGGCGGCGCGCGCGGCGGTAGGGCCGGGCGTTCCAAAGCGGCAGCAAGCCCCCCCCGAAGACGTTGCCGAAATCGTCGGCCTCGTCCTCGACGCTGCAGCAGGGCGAGACCGAGCCGTTCGGATTGACGGCCACGCCCGCCCAAGGCCACTTGCACAAAGGCTTGGCCGAGACCGAGTAGGGCGAGGCGACCGGCGCCGCCGGCGCGGGGCCCCGCAGCGAACCCCAGGCGCGCGCCCACAAGGAGACCTCGCGCGCGCGGATCAGATAGGATGCCCGGCGCAGGTCGGACTCCCGGAAGCGGCGGGCTCGAAATGACAAAATCGGGGCGTTGTCCTGGAGCTTGACGACGGAGCGCGGCGAGGCCTCCTCGTCGGCCTGCGGCGGCGCGTAAAGGCGGTATTCCGGAGCGCGCGCGAGCCACGCGCCCAGCACGGGCGCCTCGTTGGGCATGAAGGGCGCCACGAAGTGGATCTCGTCGAAGCCGATCTCCCGGGACAGCCGCCGGGCCGCGTCCCTCTCTTCCTCGTTGTGCTTGAACACCAGGAACTGCCAGATGAGCCGCGGCCCTCCCCCGCGCTCGCGCCGCAGCCGGACCAGCGCGCGGGCGTTGTCGAGGACCTTGGAGAGCTCGCCGCCGATGCGGTACTGTTCGTAGGCGGCCTGCGAGGCGCCGTCGATGGACACGCTCAGGATGTCGAGCCCGGATTCGACGAGCCCCTTCGCCATCTCCCCGGAAAGGTCGTTGAGGTTGCAGTCGAGCTGGACCTCGATGCCGTGGGCCTTGGCGCAAGAAATCATCTCGGGGACATCTTTGTTCAAAAGCGGCTCGCCCCAGTTCATGAGATCCAGGTGGACGGCGCACGGGCCCACGCGATCGAGCAGGCGCTTGAAGTGCTCGAGGTTCATCGAGGCCTTGCTGCGCACGCCGCGGCCCGCGCCCGTAGGGCAGAAGGGGCATTGGAGCTGGCAAAAGTTGGTGGGATCGACGGTCAGCCAGTACGGCCGGCCGAGAGACAGCGAGTGGCCGCGCGCCAGCTGGAACTCCACGAGGGCGTAGTTGAGCGCCTTGCGGACTTGGCCGCGCGACCACAGGCGCCGCGCGAGCGCCCAGTCCCCGTGCGGGCACAGCGCCTCGAAGAGCCGGCGGGCGTTCAGCGCAGCGATGAGGCCCCCTCGACGACGGCTCCGTCGACCGTCACGCGGGAGCGCTCGTAGGCTCCGGCGCGGAAATTGGAGCACTCCTCGAAGCTGCAGCGCTCGGCCTCGATGAGCGACCACTGCTGCGCCCACGCGCCCTCCGACAGGCGGGACAGGCGGCAGGCCTCGAGGCGCGCGAAAGCGCCTTCCCGGCACAGGACGGCCGAGCCGCAGTCGTGAAAATGCGTCTGGCGCGCGTAGACGCGCGACAAGCCCCAGCCGAGGATCCCCATGCGCGCGCCGAAGATCTCGCCGCCGGAAAGCTTGAGGACGGAGTCGTCGAAGGCCTGGACGGCGTGCTCGGCGGCTCCGCCGACCGAGCAGCCCCGCAGCTGAGCCGTAGCGGCCTCAAGAAGCGTGATGCCGCCCCACGCGCCTTCGCCCCCCACGAGGCTTGCCCCCGCGGCCTCCAGCCGCCCCAACACGACGATGTCGCAAAGCTCTCGGCGCGTGGCTTCGATCGGATAGCCTTGCGGCGCGGCGCGAAACACCGAGCAGGACCATTCGGGCTTGGGCGCGAAGGACAGGGCGCAGCCGTCGGAAAGGCGAAGGGTCCGGCCCTCGGGCACGACGACGTCGCCGGTCAGGCGGACCCGGCCGGACCAGACGGCGTCCCGGCTCAGCTCGCCTCGGAATTCCATAGCCTTTCCACGTCGTCCGGCCTGAAATAGGGCCCCGCGTCGAGGCCGCGCTTGAGGATCTCCTTGAGCATCACCGCCTGCTGGCGCGGGCGGTTGGTCAGGTGGGTGTAGACGTTGTTGACGTTGTAGCCGCGATAGCGCAGGCAGGCGCCGCACCAGGGATGGGGCTTGCCCGAGGCCATGCCCTCGCGCAGCCCGCGGTAGAAGGCGCCGTTCCAGATGTCGTCTAGCTCCTGCCCCTGCTTCAAGTTGCCGACGTGCTCGCCCCACATGCAGCAGGGAAGGACCGAGCCCTGCAGCTCGACGTAGACGTGCTGCCAGGGATCGTAGCAGAGGTCGCTGCCCGCGGGGGCCGGAGCCTCTTCCTTATTGAACAGCGGCGGCAGGCTGTAGCTGAAGGCTTTCGGCCTCGGCAGGGCGAAGGCGCCCTTTTCGAGGAGCTCGGCGACGCGCTGCGCCTCGCGCACGAAGCCGTTGGCGCGCTCCTGCTCGAAAAAGCACGACAGCTCGATGTGCTCGGGCGCGAACATGGTCATGTAGGAGCAGCGCACCGACTGCGCCCGCAGCTTCCAGGCGAACTTCAGGAAATCGGGCAGGTCGTGGATGTTCTTGGTGTTGAGGACGTTGACGAGCTCGATGTGGACGCGCTGGCCGAGGTCTTTCTCGTCGCGCAGGTCGGCGAGCTTGACCAGGTTGCCTACGACCTCGTCGAACTGCCCCTCAAGCCGCGTCTGCTGCTCGTGCAGCTCGGCGTAAGAGGCGTGGACCGAGGCCTGGATGACGTACTTGCCCTTGAGGATGCGCGAGGTAACAGAGGGCCGCAGCGGCGTGGCGTTGGTCGTGAAGATCTTCCACGTCTCCGGCAGGGTCTCATTGATGTAGTCGAGGAACTCCTCGATGCCGGGCACCCACAGGATCTCGCCAAAGCCCGTGAAGGTGACCTTCTCGGCGTTTTTGATGTAGCGGCCCATGCGGGCCTCGAAGAAGTCCTTGTAGATCTGGAGGCTGAAGCGGTCGTAGCGGCCTTCCAGGCAGAAGATGCACTTGGCGTTGCAGGAATTGTGGGTGCCCAGGGTGACCAGGCGCGGCGTCGATTCGAGCGCGGTCTTGCGCTGCTCGAATTCGGCGTTGTTGAGGCGAACGTTCTCTTCCCGAGTTGTCGGGCCCGTGCCTACGGCTGTGTCCATCAATCCCCCCGGCTCCGGCTGACAGGATAACAGGAATCGCCTGTCTTCACAACGGAAACTTGAGCTTGCCGCCAAGCGGCCGCCTTCTGCGGCCGTCCCAACGCGCCGTAGCACTCGGCCAAGCGAGCGCGCACGTCGGCGTTGTCGCGCTCGAGGCGGATGGAGCGGCGATAGCAGGCCACCGCCCGCGGGTAAGCCGCGATATGGTAGTAATAGTCGCCCAGCAGGCGCCACTTGTCGGGCTTGCGCGAAAGCACGCCCGAGGTCTCGGGCAGGTTCAACTGCAGGGCGAGGCGGCAGAACTCCTCGTAGCGGCGCATGCGCTCGGCGTAATCGTTGGCGCCGCCGTTGGAGCTCCAATAGAGGTGGTGCTCGCGTCCGGCGACGCCGAAACGGTCGGGCTGCTGGTAGAGCCGGGTATTCTGCTCGACGGTGCAAAACGACTGGCTGGCCAGCACGCTGTCGATGGAGGGCCGCACGCGCACCAGCAGCCGCAAGGTTTCCTCGAAGTCCTCGCGGGTCTCCGTCGGCATGCCCACCATGATGTTGATCTGGGAGGCGATGCCCGCTTCCCGCGTCGCCCGCAGCGTCTTCTCGGCGTTGGCGTTGGTGAACTTCTTGTTGATGCGCCAGCGCAAGGCCTCGGAACCGCTTTCGATGCCGTAGCCCAGCCACGTGCAGCCCGCGGCCGCCATTTTGCCGAGCATCTTGCGGTCCATCCCGGGCTGGACGATGGCCTGGCCCTGCCAGGTGAACTTGAGGCCGCTCTCGAGGACCAGATCGCAAAAGCGCGACAGCTCCCGCAAGTTGCCGTTGACGAGCAGCCCCGTGAAGTAGAACTTATTGGCGCTCGGAAAGACCGTCATCTGATGGCGGATCTCCTCGAAGATGCGCCGGCCGCTGCGCGAGCGAAAGCGGCCCCAGTGCTGCCACTCCGTGCAGAAGGCGCAGCGGCGCACGCAGCTGCGGCCGTCGAGGACATCGAGCCGGTCGCAGTCGAGGTAACTGCGCGCCTCGAAGTCCTCCCGAAAGTCGGAGTAGTCCGGAAAGGGCATGGAGTCCATGTCCATGATGGGCGGCCGGTCGCCCGAGTCGACGATGCGCCCGTCCTGGGCGCGCAGGAGCAGCCCGGGCATCGGCTGCAGGGCTCCCGAACGCTCGAGCGCACGTAAAAGCCGCGTCAGCGTTTCCTCGCCCTCGCCGAGCACGACGGCGTCGACCCGCGGGTCGGCGGCGAAGGACAGCGCGGACTGCTCCCGCGAACACTGATAGCCGCCGAAAACGATCAGGCGGGACGGGTCCTCGCGCTTGATGCGCTCGGCCAAGGCGAGACTGGCCACGGTGGAGGTCGACTGGGTGGCAAAGCCGATGACGCGCGCCCCCGTCTCCAGCAGGCGGCGCACGTAGCCGTCGACCGCCGCGCGGTTGGCCTCGAAGAGGCGGTCCACCTCGTCTCGGCTTTCCCAAAACGAGTATTTGTCGGGGTCCCAGAGCGCGCGCCACTGCGGCGGGCTCGACAGGTAGAGGCCGTTGTTCAAGTCGAAGCAGGCGACCGACAAGCCTTGATGGCGCAAATAGCCCGCCAGGCAGGCGATGGAGAAAGGCGGCCCCTCGCGGCCGCGGTAGCTGAAGGGCGCCTGGATCAGCGCGGTCTTCACGCCGGCTCCTCCAAACGCGCGGCGACGCGGGCTTCGCCCAGGAGATCGATCTCCTGGCGATTCTGCGTGAAATCGTTTCCGACGACGTTGAGCGCGGCGCGGTCGCGCGCGTGCACGCCCACTTGGTTTCGGCGGATGGCGTTGTCTCGCAAGTCGCCGTCGGCGCGGCCGGACAGGCTGACCGCCGTGTGGTTGCCGGCGAGCAGGCAGCGGCTGGCGCGCAGGCGGGCCTGATCCATCACGTTGACGCCGCAAAGCTCGTTGACGGAGAGCCGGGCTCCTCGGACGTCGGCTCGAGCCTGCTCGTGGAGGGTGATCGCCGTCTCGTTGAGGCTCATGGTGCCGCCGCGGACGTCGACGCGGCTTCGCCCGGCCGCGAGCACCCCGACGTAGCGCGCCTCCAGGATCTCGCAGTCCTCGAGCGCCGCCCGGGCCTCGTCCTCGCAGCGCAAGCCGTTTCCGGAGCCCTTGAGGCGCGTGCCCAAGAGCTCCAGGCTCGAGCGGCCGCGGCAAAAGATCATCTCGTCCTGGGCGCCCGACAGGCGCGCTCCGCAAATCCGCGCGCTCGCGTTCTTTTGCAGGACGAGGCCGCCCCAGGGACCCTTCGGCAAGAACGAGACTTCCGCGCCGTCCGCGCCCTCGGCTTCCAGGCGTCCTTCGACGAGCAATCGCGCCCCGGGCTCGATTTCCACGCGGGTCCCGGGCCGCACGAGCAGGACGGCGCCCTCGGGGATCACCCGCTCTCCCTCCAGGCGCGCCGTTCCTTCCCAAACCTGCGCGCTCACCGGCGGCCCTCGTCTTGGCCGCGGTAGAACGCTTGAGGCCGGTAGGCCAGCGCCATGGCGCGGTCGAGGATCGGATTGGCGATGCAATTGAGCCAGCAGTCGCAGCGGCAGGAATCGACGAACTCGCGCTCCGCCGCGGCCTGCCGCGAAGTCCACAACGCGTCGAAAGACGCGTTTCTCGCGTTGCCCACGGTGCGGTGCTTGTTGACCGGGCAGAAAAAGAGGTTGCCTTCGGGGTCGAACATCGCGTAGCGCTGGCCCGCCAGGCAGTCGGGAAAGAAACGCTCGGGCTTGCGCGCGTACTTGCGCAGATAGCGCCAGTAAAGGAGCTTCGTCCAAAGCCACAGCGAGTCGGCCGCCCGCCCGCCCTGCAGGCGCTCCCACGCGCCCTCCTTGACGCAAATGTCGCCGAGGATGAGGTCGATCTGCTCCTCGACCGCGGAAATCTGGGCCTCGGTCCAGGAGAAGGTCTCGGGCGCCGTAAGATTCTGGTGGTTGACGACCATCTGGGCCCCGAACCACAGTCCCTGCCCGGTGACGAAGCGGTATGCGGGCCACAACTCCCGGTAGTTTTTCGGGGTGATCGTGAAGCTGAACGAAAAATCGACTCCCGCGAATTCCTCGCGCATCATCTCGATCGACCGGACCAAGCCCGCGAAGGAGCCGGGACGGCCGCGGATCTCATCGTGCGCGGGCTCCAGGCCGTCGAGCGAGGAGCCGAGCCACACCTTGCCCAGTCCGCGCTCCTTGAGCGCCGTCAGGCGCCGGCGGATGAGCTCGGTGTTCCAGAAGTTGGTCAGGATGCCGAGGGAAGCCCGCCGGTAGCGTCCGGACAGAAACGCCGCGATGTCGACGATGTCCGGACGAAGCATGGGCTCTCCGCCGGTGAGCACGACGATCTCGATGTCGTCGAGGGCCTTGGCTCCGTCGACCAGGCGGCGCACGTCGTCAAGACTCATCTCGCGCGCCACCGACGAGGGGTCGTCGAAGGGCATCTCCCAATGATGGCACATGACGCAGCGCAGGTTGCAGCGGTGCGTCAACTCCAGGTGCAGCTCTCGGATCGGCTCGCCGTCCTTGCGGCCGCCCAGCGCGGACAGGCCGCGAGACAGCTCCGCGTCGAGGCGGGAGAACACGCTCTCGAGCAACAGGCCGGAGGCGGCCGTCCCCGTGCCTTTGACCGCCGTCATATAGGAAGGAGTGTAGAGGCGCCGTGCGAAGTTTTCAAGACGCGCCGGTATACGGCGTCGAGTTCCTCGGCGCGCTTGGTCCACGAATGGCGGGCTTCGACGAAGGCCCGTCCGGCCTCCGAAAGACGGTCCCAAAGCGCGCCGTCGCTCAAGACCCGCAGCAGCTGCGCCGCAAACGACGCGGCATCGTCGGCCAGCAGGATCTCCCGGCCGGGCCCGGCGCCGATGCCCTCGTTGGCCAGGCTCGTGGCGACGACGGGAGTGCCGGACGCCATCCCCTCGAGGATCTTGCCCTTGATGCCCTTGCCCAGGCGCAAGGGCGCCACCATGACGGCGGCTTTTTCCTCGTAGTCGCGCACGTCGTCCACGGGCCCCGTGACCTCGATGCGAGGCTCGTCCCGCGCCAACTCCCGGATCGCCGCCGTAGGTCCGGTGCCGACGATCTGGAACTCGACCTCCGGGTCGCGCGCCCATACCAGCGGCAGGATGCTTCGGGCAAACCAAAGCACGGCGTCTTCGTTTGGATAGTGCGGGTAGTGGCCCACGTAGACCAGGCTCTTGGGCCGGCGCGTCGCGCGCGGCGGCGCGCTCGAAAAGTGCCCGAGATCGACGCCCGTCGGCACGACGGCCGCGTCGGCGCCGGGAGCCAGCCAACGAAGGCGTCGCCGGTCGGCGTCGGTGAGCACCACGACGCAATCGAATCGGCGGCACGCCCGGCTCGTGAACGCCACGCGCCGCGCCCAGTCGGGCAAGCGCAGGACTCGGCGCCATCCCGTCATCTCCCGGAAATAAGACCGGAAAAAGGAGACCGAACCCAGGTCGTGATGAGTCAGCAGGCAGGGCAAGCCCGGGAAACGCTCTTTGAGCGTCCAGACGTAGGGCGCCATCAGGTCGAATTCGACGTGGACGGCGTCGAAGCGCCGCGAAGAGAGTAGGCGCGTCAGCGCCTCGCCCATGCGGGAGGTCTGGAACCGCCGAACCTCCTGCGGCCACGGGCCGGAAACGACGTCGGCGTCGCGTTGCTCGACGGTCGTGACCTCGCGAAAGACCCCGCGGAAAAAGCTCGACTGCCGCGCCAAGTCCGACGCCGCGGCCCGAGCGGCCTGCGCCGGCGCCGCCTCGGGCGGAGCTTGCGGCGCGTGGTAGGTGAGCAGGTGAAAATCGTAGCGATCCGCCAGAGACCGGCACGCGGTCCAGACCCGCCGGGAGCCCGCGTCGAAGGGAAGCGGCCGCCAGGGCGTCAGGATCAGGATGCGCGGCTTGCCGAAGTCGAGCGAACCCATCCGCGGCTACAGCGTCCCGTGCAGCACGGCGGACGGGTCGACCGACCACTTGGCCAGGAAAGCCTGCCGGCGCCGCTCGTCGGCCGCGGCCGCCGTCTCGCCCAAGTGCGCGACGACGGCGTCCTCCGCCTGGAACAGCGCCCAGCCGTTCTGGCGCAGCCGCAGCGCCAGATCGTGGATCGCCAGGGTCCAGCCCAGGCGCGGGTCGAGGCCGCCCGTCTGAGCGAGAGCTTCCCGGTCGATCAGGAAGCAGGCGGGCGGCAGTTTTTGCGTGACGCGGCAGCTGCCGCGGTGCTTGATGAGCCAGGCGTGCGAGAACGTCTTCCAGAGCTGGAAGTCCTCGGGCGTCCCGCCGTCGGCCCGCGTCCCGCAGACGGCGCCGGTCAGCGGATGGTTGAGGGCCGCGGCCACCATGCGCTCGACGGTCGCCTCGCCCAGCCGCGCGGAGGGCTTCAGGACCATGGCACGGCGCCGCTGAAGCCTCGCCAGCGCCTCGTTAGCGCGAGCCACGGCCTCCTCCTCGTCGCGGTAAGCCAAAACCCGGCTGCGCGGGACCGTCCGCTTGAGCCGGCGCCTCAGGGCCGCCTCGGCCTCCGGCACCAGGAAGACCCCGCCGGAGTCCGGCAGGCAGACCCGCCATTCCGACACCGCCCGGTCCCACAGCGCGCGCGAGTCCTCGGACAAGAAGGCGATCCAGTCGACGGCGCGATCCCGGGCCGCGGCGCCGCGTTCGAGGCCGCGAAAGCGCTCCTGGATCTCTCGCGAGACTTTCGCGACGAACCCTGCCCAGTCCCGCCCGCCGGGTTTCGGGGCGACCTCGCAGCCCGGCGACAGCCGGCGCAGCAGCGGCGCCAAGGCTCGGCGGCGCTCTTCGTCGGCCACGAAGACGCCGTCGCACCAGCCAAGCAAGAATTCCAGCCTCCCCGGATCGCACTCGTCCCAGCGGCGATGGCCCGGCTCTCCGAGCGCGGCGTAGAAAGGCAGGTGCGGGGCAAAGCCGTGCAGCGCCTGGACGCAGTCCAGCACCGCGTCCTCGCCCACGAGGAGCACGCCCGAGATCAGCTGCTCGGCCAGCACCTTCTGGATCGCCGGAATGGTGTCGATGGAGACGGCGTCGGCGCCGGAGGAGCCGACGGACAAGCGCTCGCCGCGCGTCGGCGCCTGAGCCAGGAAGACTCGCCACTCTCGCGCCAGATCGCTCAGCAGGCGGCGCCAGGGCTCGGGCACGGTCCGGGGGGCCAGCGGAGCGCTTTGCGGCGGCAGGACGGCAGCCAGCTCCTTGCGGCGCGCCGGGATCTTCGTCTTCACGCTGAAAAACAATTTAGCTATTGTGGGCGCCGCCTGTCCACACGCCCCCGCCGGCGTCTTCAGTCCCTACAATAAGGGAGCCGAACGCTGAAGGCGCAGCCCCGTCCAGGCGAGCTCTCGACGTCCACGCGGCCGCCGTGGGCCTCGACGACGGCCTTGACCAGGCTGAGGCCCAGTCCCAGGCCCCGCTCGCGCCGCGCCTGCGCTCCGCGAAACAGGCGCTCCCAGATCCGCGGAAGCTCCGCTTCGGGGATGCCGATGCCGGAGTCCTCGACGCGCAGCACGGCCGCCTCGCCGTCGCGGCGGGCGCTGACCGTGACGCGGCCGCCGGCGGGAGTGTATTTGACGGCATTGTCGACGAGATTGGCCGCGACCTGCCGCATCCGCCCCGGATCGCAGGACGCCCGGGCCGGCGACCCGGGGACGGCCGCCAAGAGGACGCCCTTTTCCTCCGCGGCCCCTTGATAGAGCTCCACGGCCTCGTCGACCAGCAAGCCCAAGTCGACGGGCTGCGGCCGGATCGCCAGGGTGCCGGTCTCGGCCTCCGAGATATCCATCAGGAGGCGCAGCGTCTCCGAGACTTTTTGCGCCTCCTCGGCGCAATCGGCCAAGGCGTCCCGCAGCGCGGAGGGCTCGAGGGGGCCGGACAGGGCCGCCTCGGCGGAGGCTCGAAGACGGGCCATCGGCGTCCTCAGGTCATGTCCCACGGCGTCCAGCGCCTCCTTCATGCCGCCCACCAGACGCTGGATGCGGTCGAGCAGCCGGTTGAAAAGTTCTCCGAGCTCGTCGAGCTCGTCCGCCGCCCCGCCGCGGGGCAGGCGCACTTCCGACCTCCCCGCCAGTATGCTCTTGACCGCGCCTACGAAATCGCGCAGCGGCCGCAACGCGTTGCGCGTAGCCGCCGCGCCGCCCGCCAGCCCCAGCAGCAGCGCCAGGACCAGGACCGCGGCCATCGAGCGGCGAAACGCCGCCAGGACCTGCGCGCGCTGCGCCGAGGTCCGGCTCAGCTCGAGCACGTCCCCGTCCGGCAGGCGCTCGCGCTGCGCGTCGGCAGGCGGCGCGGGCGGACGGCCGTAGCGGAAGCTCTGCCGGCCCGCGGCGTCGGTCAGCCGCAGGAAATACCGCTGCCCCGAGGACTCCTCGCGCAGGCCGGCGATGCCGGAGGCCCGGTAGTCGCCGGCCAGTTCCGCCAGCTCCGCGGCAAGCCCGGCCCGGTCGCGGCGCTCCAAGGAGCGCGCCAGCGAGAAATACGCGCAGGAGACGATGGCCGCGCTGGCCAGGGCGAAAGTGCCCGCGTACCAGCAGACCAGGCGAAAGGCGAGCGCGCGCGAGCGGCGCCGGGCCTCAGCGGGGATGAAGGACGTAGCCCACCCCGCGCATCGTCTCGACCATCTTGGTTGCGAAGGGCCGGTCGACCTTGTCTCGCAGGCGGCAGACCAGGACGTCGACGACGTTGGTCTGAGGGTCGAAGTCGTAGCCCCAGACGTTCTCCAGGATCATCGCCTTCGATACGGGCCGTCCGGCGTTGCGCATCAGGTATTCGAGCAGGGAAAACTCGCGCGGCTTGAGCTCCAGAGTGCGGCCCGCCCGGACGACTTGGCGGCGGACCAGGTCCATCGAGAGCTCTCCGGCCGTCAGCCGCGAAACCTCTTGCCCCGCGGCGCCGCGGCGCAGCAGAGCCTCCACGCGCGCCAGAAGCTCCGAGAAGGAAAACGGCTTGGTGAGGTAGTCGTCGCCGCCGGCGCGCAGGCCGCGCACGCGATCCTCGACGGAGCGCTTGGCGCTCAAGAAGAGCACGGGCATCCGGACGGAGCTTTCGCGCAAGCGCTGGACCACGCTCAAGCCGTCGGCGCCGGGGAGCATCACGTCGACGACGGCGGCGGCGTAGGGCTCCGTGGAGGCCAAGCGCAGCGCCGTCTCGGCGTCGGCGGCGCGGTCGACGGAAAAGCCCGCTTGGCCCAGCCCCTTGGCCAGGAAGGAGGCGATCTTCGCGTCATCTTCGACCACCAGGAGCCGCATGGCCCCAGTATAAAAAATCGGGCGGCGGCGCGACATCCCCGACACACGGAATTGAGGCCTTCGCTATGGCCGCGGGGCGAGGATTGGATTACAATGCGCACTCGCACTGGAGGTGCTCCCATGGCGGTCATGAAAGTCATCGAAGTGCTGGCGCAGTCGGACAAGAGCTGGGAAGACGCCGCGCAGCAGGCGCTCAAGGAAGCCGGGCGCTCCGTGCGCAACATCAAGTCGATCTACGTCGAGAACCTGCAGGCCGTCGTCAACGACGGCCATCTCGCCTACCGGCTCGACGCGAAGATCTCCTTCGCCGTCGACGCCGAGCATCAAGAGTCGCACGGGGCCTGACGCTTAGGCCTCAGAGGCCGCGGGCGGCCGCGCGTACATTTTGCTATCGTCCATCGATGACCGGCCTCTCCGTGCTCGCCCTGGGCTTCGTCCTCGGGCTGCGCCACGCCTGCGACGCCGACCACGTCGTGGCGGTCTCGACGATCGTGGCGCGCACCAAGCGCCTGGGCGCGGCCTGGCTGCTCGGGGCCTTTTGGGGCGCCGGGCATAGCCTGACGATCCTCCTGGTCGGCGCGGCCATGATCCTGTTCAAGGTCGTCATCCCGCCCCGGGTCGGCCTGTCCATGGAGTTCGCCGTGGGCGTGGTCCTCGTCGGCCTGGGCGCGCTCAACCTCTCCGGGACCCGGCTCTGGCGCGTCCATCGCCACGAGCACGGACACGCGGAAGGCGGCCATCGCCACGCGCACGTCCATTTCCTCCGTCCCGCCTGGCTGCGGGAAACCTTGGAGACGGCCGGCGCGGGAAGGCTGTCGCGGTCGCTGGCCGTCGGCCTCGTCCATGGGCTGGCCGGCAGCGCCGCGATCGCCTTGCTCGTGCTGGCGACGATCCCCAGGCCCGGGCTCGGCCTGGCGTATCTGGGGGTGTTCGGACTCGGGACCCTCGTGGGCATGCTGTCGCTGAGCGCCGCCATGGAAGTGCCGATGCTGGCCGCCGCGCGCGGCTGGTCGGAGGGCGGCCGGGCGCTCGCTGCGGCCAGCGGCGCCTTGAGCCTGTGCTTCGGGCTCTACGTCGCCTACCGCGTCGGCTTCGTCGACGGGCTGTTCTCGGCCGTCCCGCGCTGGACGCCGCAGTAACGCGGCCAAGCCCTGGCGGCAGGCCTTTCCGCGTGGCATACTATGGCCGTGACGGATTGGCACAAGGACGCCATCTTTTACGAAGTCCCCATCAAGTCGTTCTACGACTCCAACGCCGACGGCATCGGCGACCTAAACGGTCTGACGCTCAAGCTCGACTATCTCCAGCAGCTCGGCGTGGACTGCCTATGGCTGCTGCCGATGTATCCGTCGCCGCTCAAGGACGACGGCTACGATATCTCGGATTTCTACGGCATCCATCCCGATTACGGGACCGTGGAGGACTTCGAGCGCTTCGTGGCGGCCGCGCACGCGCGCAAGATCCGCGTCGTCGCTGACCTGGTCTTGAACCATACCTCCGACCAGCACCCCTGGTTCCAATCCGCCCGGCAGCCCGAAAGCCCCAAGCGCGACTGGTACGTCTGGTCCGACGACCCGCAGAAGTACAGGAACGCTCGCATCATCTTCACGGACACCGAGAAGTCGAACTGGACTTGGGACCCCGTGGCGAAGTCCTACTACTGGCATCGCTTCTTCTCGCATCAGCCGGATCTCAATTACGACAACCCCGAGGTGCGCTCCGAGATGCTCAAGGTCCTGCGTTTCTGGCTCGACCGGGGCATCGACGGCTTCCGCGTCGACGCCGCGCCCTACCTCTTCGAGCGCGAGGGCACGACCTGCGAGAATCTTCCCGAGACGCACGCCTACCTCAAGGAACTGCGCGCCGCCATCGACAAGGACTACAAAGACCGCATCCTGCTGGCCGAGGCCAACCAGCTGCCGGCCGAGGTGCGGCCTTACCTCGGAGACGGCGACGAGTGCCACATGGCCTTCCATTTCCCGCTCATGCCGCGCGTGTTCATCGCGATCCGAAAGGAGGACCGCCGCCCGATCGTCGACGTCCTGCGCGAGACCCCGCCGATCCCCGACTCCTGCCAATGGGCGCTTTTCTTGCGCAACCACGACGAGCTGACCCTCGAGATGGTGACGCTGGAGGAGCGGGAATACATGCTCGCCGAGTACGCCAACGAGCCCCGCATGCGCCTCAACGTCGGCATCCGCCGGCGACTCTCGCCTCTATTGGGCTTCGGCCGCCGGCGCATGGAGATCCTCGCCTCGCTGATCCTGTCCTTGCCCGGAAGCCCGGTCATCTATTATGGCGACGAGATCGGCATGGGCGACAACATCTATCTCGGCGACCGGCACGGCGTTCGCACGCCGATGCAGTGGAGCTCGGACCGAAACGCCGGCTTTTCCACGGCCGATCCGGAGCGGCTCTTTTCCCAGCCCGTGCTCAATCCCGTCTACAGCTATCAGGCGATCAACGTCGAGTCGCAGGTGCGCCTGCCCGGATCGCTGCTGCAATGGCTCAGGCGCCTCATCGGCCTGCGCCGCAAGCACCCGGCCTTCGGACGCGGCACCCTCGAGATCCTCGAGCCCGCCAACCAAAAGGTCCTCTGCTACCTGCGCCAATACCAGGGGCAAGTGCTGCTCGTCCTGGTAAACCTCTCGCGCTACGCGCAGCCCTTCGAGCTCGACTTGCGCCGCTTCAAGGGCTGGAGCCCCGTCGAGCTCTTCGGCAGCACCCGTTTCCCCGTCATCGGCGAGGGGCCCTACCCGATGAGCCTGGGGCCGCACGGCTTCCTTTGGTTTAGGCTGGAGCGCTGAGCCGTCACAAGATCGTTGCGCCACGCACGCGGCGGCGTTGCATCCATGTGGTTAGATCAACCATAGGGATTATGATCAAGTTCCCGCCGCGCACGATCCTGGTCGCGCTCGACTTCTCGGGCCGCTCTTTCAGGGCCTGGGACTACGCCGAGGCGCTGGCCGGCGCCTGCGCGGCCAAGCTGGAAGCCATTCATGTGCACGAATGGACGCGGGGCCCCGACGGCGTCTTTCTTTCCGCCGCCATGCGCGAGCGCCAGCGGCAGGCCGTCAGGACGGCGATGGCCCGCCTGCTGGGCCGCTCGACCGCCCTGCGGGTGACGGAAGGCGACCTCGTCTTAGAGATATTGAAAGCGGCTCGCGCCTGCCGCGCCGACATGATCCTGATGGCCACCGAGGGCCGCACGGGGCCCAGGGGACTGGCCCAGCCCTCGGTCACCGAGGCGGTGGCCCGCGCCTCCCCGATTCCCGTCTTGTCGCTGCGCCGAGGCGGCCGCGTGCCGGGCTCGATCCTGGTCCCCCTCAATCTCAAGGGCTACGCCCAGGCGGGATTTCGCGTCGCCGAGCAAGCGGCGCGGGTCTTCGGGGCCGAGCTT
Source organism: Elusimicrobiota bacterium (assembly GCA_027452025.1). Taxonomy (GTDB): domain Bacteria; phylum Elusimicrobiota; class Elusimicrobia; order UBA1565; family UBA9628; genus DAIDHI01. Next base: position 42,527 of record DAIDHI010000078.1, read on the forward strand.
GCGCTTCTGCACGTCAGGGAGCCGGCGACGGTCCCCGGCGCCCTGGCGCGGCTCGAAGCGCTCGCGGACTCCGCGCGCCCGTCCGTGCCGGTCGAGCTCGAGGTGGTCGAAGGCGAGAGCGTCGCGCGGATAGTCGCCGTGTCGCGGCGGCACGACCTCGTCGTGATGGTCGTCCACCGCAAGAGCGCGCTGCACGACGCCGCGATCGGGACGACCGCGGAGCAGGTCCTTCGCCTGTCGCCCGTACCCGTTCTCTGCATCCCCGCCGCCGCCCGGCGGCTCGAAGGAGGAGACCATGACCATCCCCAAGCGCTTGGACGAGGCCGCTTCACGGCTGGAGGACGCTTACTGGCGCGTCGATCTCGCCCGCAAGAAGGCGCCTACGCTCAAATCCATGCAGGAGTGGCTCGCCGCGCTGACCGACGCCGCGCGGGCCCTGGGAGACATCGAACAGGCCAACAACGAATCCATCCACGAAAAGCTCCATGAGTTGGCCGGCCAGGCGGGCCTGACGCGATTCGCGGGCCCCGCCTCCCGGCGTCGCGGCGCTCCTCGCCGGCCGTCACCGCGCGCCGCTGCCGAATAGGCGGTCGAGCCAGCCGGAACGCGGCTGGGCAGCTTTCGCCCGGGCTTCGGCCCGGGAGCGCTCGATGCGCCGGTGCCACTCGTTGGCGTAGTCCAGGTAAGGCGCGAGCCGGTCCCAGTAGGTCTCCAGGTTCCTATCGACGGCGCTCAGATAAGCGTCCCGCGAAGGCTTAGACCACCCGGCCTCCGCCAGGGCCTGATCCATGCGCTCGCGGCCGCCCGACTCATAGTCCCGGCGCCAAGCCTCGAAGCGCGCCCGGTAGACCGCAGGGTCGTTGTCGGCCAGCCGGTCGACGAGCGGAAATTCCTTAAGAAGAACCTCGTCGTCCACTTGCCGAAGGGCGGCCTTCGCCAGCGGCGAGCGCGAGAGCTTCTCGAAGTCCACCAGACCGAACCCTCCCCCCTCCAAGGGCAGCACGTCGCCGCCGTGCATGTCTCCGAGCCCGAGGACGAGCTGGATGAGCGAGGCGTCGGCGCGCTGCTCGGGCGCCAAGTTCCGGCGGCCGCTCTCGCCGTCGCCCGCGGAAGGAAGGCCTTCGGACAGGACGTAGACGGCAAGCCCGTCGCGAAACACGCTGACGCGCGCCGGCACGGAGAAGGAGCGCGAAAGCTGGGGATCGCGCCGCAAAACCGAGGCCAGCCCCGCCTCGTTGAGCGCCCGGGTCTGCGGCGGCGTGGCGTCGATCTCCGGATCAGGCGACTTGCCCAGACGCTTGAGATACCAGACCCGGCCGTCCACGAGGATCCTCGAGGTCTCTCCGGAGTAGCCGTGGCCCGCGGCCGACAGCCAGCGGGCCGAAACCAGGCCGGGGATCCCGAGGGCGGCCTGCCCGGCGCGCCGAAGCTGGAGCAGCGTTTGGCCGGCGGCGTTGGAGGGCAGGCCGGCCGCGGAGACGGAGCCGTCTTGGGGAGCGGCCGCCAGGTCGAAGAGAGCCGAGGAGGCTTGCCGCGCGCCCTCGGCGTCGCCGCGGCCGGCGAGGACGTCCGCCTGCCGCGCGCCTTCGCGCGCGAGAGAGAGCTCATTTTGGAAGGCGGCCGGGCCCACGCGCGGCGCCTGGGGCAGGAGGGCGGCGGAGGGGACGACGGCGGCCGGCAGGAAGGGCGACAGGCCGGGCGCGGCCGCGGCCAGCGCAGCCGGGACGGCGGCCGCCGGCGCCAGCGGGGCATGGGCTTGGGCCTGGGTTTGGGCCTGTTTCGGCGCGACCGGCAGGTCGAGCTGCGGGACGTCGGCCGGCTCGGCCCAGAGCGGCGCGCCCAGGACCAGCAGGGCGGCCGCGAGCCAACGCGCGCGAAGAGGGGTGCTCACGGAATTAGTTTAAGCCGGGACGGCCCATTGTCAAGGGACCGGCCTCAGTGAAGGATCTCCCGAGCCGGACCGGGGCCGGGTTTTGGCAGCTGGATGATGAACCGCGCGCCTTGATCGGGCCGGCCCTCGGCGTAGATGCGGCCGCCGTGGCGCCAGACGATGCGGGCGCAGATAGCCAGCCCCAGGCCCAGGCCCTCGTAGCGCCCGGAACCGTGGAGGCGGTGGAAGGGCTGGAAGAGCTGCTGGGCGTACTGCTGCTCGAAGCCGATGCCATTGTCCTCGACGGCGAGCTCGAAGCAATCCCCGGCGTCGAGGGAGGAGACGGCGATGCGCGCCGGCTCCTCGTTCCGGCGGTACTTGAGCGAGTTGAGGATCAGGTTTCGGAAGAGCTGGCCAAGCTGTATCGGATCGCCCAGCACCCTCGGCATCGGCCCGATCTCCAGGCGGCCGCCCGCTTCCTCGACCGCCGGACGCAGCTCCAGGGCCACGTCGCTTAGGACGGCGTCGAGCTCGACGGGCTCCAGAGGCCTGGTGGCCGTCGTGACCTGCGTCAGCTCCCGCAGGCTTGCGAGCAGCGTGTCGAGCGCGTGGGCGGCGCTGCGCATCATCTCGACGAAACCCAGCGCCTCCTGGTCGAGCCGGCCCTGGGAGCGCCGCTTGAGCAAGTCCCCGTAGCTGATGATGCGCCGCAGCGGGGCCCGCAGCTCGTGGGAGGCCGCCGAGGCGAAGAGGCGCAGCTCGGAGTTGCTGCGCTCGAGCTCGCCGGTGCGCTCCTTGACCCGCTGCTCGAGGCTCTCGCGCGTCCGGCGCAGCTCGGTGTCCAGCCGCTTGCGCTCCACGGCGTATCGGACGATGCGCGACAGCAGCAGCACTTGCAGTTGCTTTTTGACCAGATAGTCTTGGGCGCCCTTGCGGATGGCCTCGAGGGCGAGCGCGTCGTCGTTGGTGATGGTCAGGATGATGACGGGCGTCTCGGGCGACGCTCGGCTGACGCGCTCGAAGGTCTCGACGCCTTGGCTGTCCGGCAGGCTCAAGTCCAGCAAGACGGCGTCCACGCCGCCGGCGGCCAGCCGCTGCAGCGCGCCATCCAGCCGGCCCGCCGTCTCGACCTTGAAGAAAGCGTCGCTGGCCCGACCGAGCTCGTCGGCGACGACCTGCCGCTGCAGCCGGCTGTCCTCGACGACCAGGACGTTGAGCATCGTGCGTTTGGCCGCGTCCGCGCGCTGGGGGGCCGCGGCGCGCGCCAAGTCCCCGGCGAGCTCCGGAAGACCGCGCACCGGCTTGTCGGACAAGAGGTCCTCGCAGGCTCCGACGGCGCTCGACAAAAGCTCGGCCTCGGCGTGGCCGAGGCCGCCCTTTTCCTTGGCCGCGCGCAAGGTCTCGACCATGGGCACGACGATGGTCTCGATGTCGGACAAGCCGGCCATCTCGACGTCGCCCTTGAGCGTGTGCGCCCAGCGGAAAAGCTCGGGCAGGGCCAAGGGATTCGTCTCGATGCCGGCCAGCCCCTCGCGCAGGCTCCTGAGCAGGCCGCGCGTCTCGGCGACGAAGACGCTCCTCAGGTCGTCCTTCATCGCTCGATCATCTCCGATTTCTTTAGGGATACCAGTAAGCCCGGACGCCCAACTCACCCTCCGTGCCGATCCGCTGTGGCGGAAACGATAGTAGCATCGCCGCCGCAGGGCTGCCTGTAACGCCCGCGAAAACGTTCTGTGGCGATCGCGCTAGGCCGCGCCGGCCTCGTCGACGATGGCGACGAGCGTCTTTTCCACGTCGCGGGCGACGGGCTCCAACGCCGAGTCCCCGAACAGGGCAAACAGCTTCGTCGGCCGGATTGTCGCGATCACCGTCTTGCCTTTCTCCTCATAGACGGAGATGCGGCAGGGCAACGCGCTGGAGACGCTCATGTCGCCCTCAAGCACGGCCTTGGCCTGCTTCGGATTGCAGACCTCGAATACGACGCAGTCGTGCTCGAACGGGACGCCTTTCTCCTTCATTTTCTGGCGCAGGTCGATCGTACCGAGGGTTCCGAACTGATGCCTCGACACGATGCCGGGCAGCAGGTCGGCGACCTGCCTGACGGAGCGGAGCGACACGCGGGAGTGCAGCTCAGCGGACATCATGGCCTCCTTTCCCTCAGAGTTTGCGCTTCTTGAGCGCCCTGAGCGCCTCGGCGGCGTATGGACCGACCAGCGAATGCCCGTAATGCTCGTAGAGCGCCTTGATGAGCCGGCGGGGCGCAGGTCCAAGCAGTCCGCGCCTGGCGAGCTCGCTTAGGACATGGTGGGCGCCCTGACGCAGCGACTCGGACTCAGGCTCCTTGGCGAGCGCCTCCAATAGCGGGATCAGGCTCCTGCGCCCCAAGGCGACGAGCCCGTCCGCGGCCAGCCATTGGACGCTGAAGTTCCGGTCTTCGAGAGCCTCGATGAGCGGGGCGATGGCCGCGGGATCGTCGAGATTGCGGAGGAGTTTCGCGGCCTCCCACCGTACGCCTTCGTCGGGGTCTTGAAGGCATTTGAGGAGGCAGGGCAGGGCATCGCGCCCCATCGTCGCGAGCCTTTCCCGAGCGCGGCGGCGGGTCGCCGCGCCCCTGGCGCGGCCCAGGTCCTTGATCAGTTTTTCAATATCCTCGCCCTTCATATCGAGCCTCCGAGGCCGCGACGAGCCATATCGCCGATTCTAACTTCCGCGGCCGCCGGCGCCCATCGCGCTCAGGCAAAGATCGCTTGACGAAACGCTGTCGGTCGCCTTTCTATATATGTATTAGCGAATATATTAGCGAAGCCAGGCGAGCGGATTTTTGGTAAGCTCGGCGCGGTGAACCCCCAACGATCGATCCTGCTTCTGGCGATTCTGGCGTCGTGCGCCTCCTCGGCGCGGGCCGCAGGCCTGTCGTTCGTCGACCATCGGCTCAACGAGGACACCGGCGGCGTCTGGGCCATCGGCAAGACGCCCGATTTCCCGGCCGCGCTCACCGTCGTGACCGCCGGGGGCGCGTTTTGGGAGGGCGGCGAAAGCCGCCTCGGCCGGACGCTCTGGCAAGCTCTCGACGCCGACGCCATCTCCGGCCTCGCCGTGACGGCCATGAAGTACACCTTCCAGCGCGAGCGGCCCAGCCAGACCTCCGATCCCAACGAATGGTTCAAAGGACCGCATTCGCAGAGCTTCCCGAGCGGAGACGTCGCGACGACCGCCTCCCTGGTGACGCCGCTGATCTGGGAGTATCACGACGACAAGCCGTGGATCTACTCGCTGGCCGCCCTTCCTCTCTTCGACATGGAAGCCCGCATGAAGGCGCGCGGGCATTGGCAGACGGACGTCCTGGCCGGCGCGGGCGTGGGCTTTCTGAGCGGCTACTTCGCCCGCAAGTTCAAGAACCCTCTGATCTTGAGCGTGATGCCTCACGGCGTCTCGGTCGGCCTGCGTCGTGAGTTCTAGGGCCGCGGGCTTGCTGGCAGGGCTCGGCGTCCTCCTGGGCCCGACCCTGGCGTCCGATCCCGCGCGAGCCGACGAGCCGCCGGCGAAATGGGAGCAGCTGTTCTATCCCTTCCCGATCGTCGGCGCGCCGCCGCAGCTCGAGCAGCAGGTCCAGGCCTTCGCCGATTACGCGACGGGCAGCCAAGGCCGGAGCTTCACGCCTTCCGCGGAACTCGCCTACATCGCCACGGCTCGCCTCGGAGTCGTCGCCGACGTGCCGTATCAATGGAACTGCGGCGGCCGGCCAGGCGGCGTCGGCGACACGACGCTTCTGCTCCAGTATCTCGCCGCCGGCTCGCTGGAGCGCGACGACATGCTCTCGGTCGGGCTGCAAGGCCAGTTCCCGACGGGGCGCCCCGGGGTCACGGCCGCGGATTACTCCGTCGGTCCGTTCGCCTATGCGGCCAAACGCTGGTTCCACCGCCTGATCCTCGAGGGCAACGTCACGATGCTCGAGCCCGTGGTCCACGGCGACAGCCCCAAGCAGGTCCTGCTCGACGGCCTCGTCTCCTACTTAACGACGCGGATGGACTCCTCGTTCCCCGTCTACGTCCAGGGCGAGATCGACAGCACGCGCTACTTCTCCGGGGTCCGCAACCTGCCCGGGATGGCGACGTCGGCGCCTCTTCAAACGGTCTCCGTCGCCCCGGAGCTCTTCCTGGGCCCCTTCAAAACGCCGGTAAACGACGGCACGAGGGTCGCTCTCGGGGTGTTCTTCAACTTGGCGGGCGACCCGGCAGAGCACCGGGTCTACAGCCTCACCTTCTCCTTCGACATCCCAAATCGCTTTGGATACTGAGACCTCTTGAGGTAAAATCAAGCGCGTGGACATCCAAAACGGCATCAGCATGCTCCTTTTGACGGCGGCGCTGTCGCTGCCAAACGGCGCCCGCGCCTCCGCCTCCCGCGCGCAGTCGCCTCGATTGATCCAGCCGGCGCAGCTCGCCAAGCTCCTGAGCTTGCCCAAGGCGGCTCGGCCCGTCATCTTGCATGTGGGATTTCGCGTTCTCTACGAGCAGGCACACATCCCCGGGGCCGAATACATGGGCGCGGCCTCCGAGGCCGCGGGACTTGCCCGCCTGCGCGCTCGTCTCAAGACGCTGCCCAAGGACACCTTCGTCGTCCTCTACTGCGGCTGCTGTCCCTGGGGCAAATGCCCGAATATCAGGCCCGCGTACGCGGCGGCGAAGGCGCTGGGCTTTGCCAACGTGAAGGCGCTGCAAATCGCGCGCAACTTCGGCGCCGACTGGGTCGATCAAGGCTATCCGGTCGCCTCGTCCGGCGCCAAACCATGAATCGCCTCGCGCAACTGGTCTGGGTCCTGGCCGCCGCCATGCTGATCCCGGCGGCCTCCGGAGCCGGCCCTTCCAAACCGCCCCGCGCGCCCGCTTTCGCCGTCAAGACCATCGACGGCCGGACCCTGGCGTCCTCCGCGCTCAAGGGCAACGTCGTCCTCGTCGATTTCTGGGCCACCTGGTGCGAGCCGTGCCGGACGGAGATCCCGGCCTTCGTGGCCTTGCAGAAGCGCTACGGGCCGAAAGGCCTCCAGATCGTCGGCATCTCCCTAGACGATGACGTCAAGACCGTGCGCGCGTTCTATCAGCGCTTTCAAATGAACTATCCGGTGGCGCTTGGAAACGCCGCGCTGGCCGAGCGCTTCGGCGGCGTGCTGGGCCTGCCGGTCGCCTTCCTCATCGACCGCGACGGAAACATCCGCGCCCGCCACGTAGGCCAAACCGACGCGGCCGTCTTCGAAAAGGAGATCAAGGATCTCCTGGAAAAACCTAGCCCTCGTTCTTGAGCGCGGCCTTCTCCAAACCCTTGATCATCGCGTCGCGGGCCTTCTGGAACGTCAGGTAGAGGCGGACTTCCTTCCTCTTCTGCTGAGCCCGGGGAAGCTTCTTGACGGCCTTTTTATTCTCGGTGACGACGAACCAGCGTCCCCAGAGGTTCTTGCCGGTCTTGCCGCTGTAGAAATCGCCTTCGAGGATCACCGGCGCGTAAAAGCGGTCGAAGAGGTAGCCGCCGCCGAACCACTCGACGCCCTCCTGCAAGACCTCTTCGCTCGCCACGCCCACGGCGGCCCAAACGTTGGCGGCCGCCTCGGCGACGATGACGCCCTGGGCCGCTCCTTCCCCGAAGCTGCTCGCCCATAGAAGGAAGAGCCAGCTCTCCCTGATCCGTCCATAGCCGTGGACCTTGACCCTCAAGACGGCGTCGGCGCCGAGTTTCCTCGCGAGCAGCGCGTATTGCTTTTGCGAAAGATCCGTCGACGTGCTGATGTCCAGAGCCAGCATCGCCTTCTCGACGTCCTGGCGCGGGATGGGACTGAAGAGATAGCTCGACGAAAGGCGGACCTCGAAAGCGTCGGCGAGGCTGCCCTCGAGCGCGGCCTGCAGGGACTCGGCCTGAGCCCTCTGCTGGGCGGCGCTCAGCGTCGAAGACGAGGAGACCGTCTCCAGATCGGCGAGCTTCTTGACCTTGAAGTCGAGGATCAGCGGAAGGACGGCGACGCGCAGCTTGGCCGGAGGGTTGACCGAGAGGCCCTGCCTGCGCCAGGAGGCGCAGCCGCCGAGGACGACGAGGAGCGGCAAGAACAGGGCAAGGCGGCGCGCCATGCCCCCATGATAGAAAACAATCCTGCCAGGACGGCTAGGCGCCCGCCCAGCCCGGAAGGCCCTTGGCCAGCGCCGACTTCGCCAGCGTTAGCGCCTGGCCGACGGCTTTCTCGTAGTCGCCGAAGACGGGGTGGATCGTCAGGCGCTCTCGGAAGAACTGCGCCCACTGGAACTCGGCGAAAGGCTCGGGGCTCTTCGCGTAGCCGCCGCGCTTGCGCACGTCGCCGGCGACGCTGCGGTAGGGGTCGTCGGCCATGCCGCGGACGTTTTCCGGCAAGTCGACCGGGTCGTACGGGCCTTTGCCGAACTGGTCGTAGGGGTAGACCCACTTCTCGGCCGTCATCCTGGCCCAGAACTGCTCCTCGGCCAGGCTCGAGAGGTCGGCCTTCACGGCGACATAGACGCGTTCGAGGCCCGTCTCCCACGCGGCGCGCACGAGGTGATGGTGGTCGATCAGATACATCCGGCCCCGCGGCCCCAGGACGACGGGCACGGCGTTGGCGCGCAGGAAGGCGTCGGTCCCGTCCTTCGACCTCAACTTCCCCAGCTTGGCGACCTTCTCGTCGACCTCGCGCAGGCCGACGGACATCTGCGTGGGGCGCAGATCGAGCGGCGCGGCCGCGCGCAGGCCGCCGAGAGCCCCGTCCATCGCGGGGGCGGCGAGCGCCGGGCGCGCGGCGACGGCGGCCAGAGTCTCGGCCGGACGCT